>JAFDEK010000073.1 GCA_019310385.1 Deltaproteobacteria bacterium | reverse complement strand
ACGCGGACCACCTCGAAGTCCAGCTCGCCCGCGGGAGCGGACCACGCCGCGATGATCCCGATGATGACGCCCGATAACAATTCAACCGGAAGGCCGAAGGCAGACACGAACGAAGTACGATGAACGCAGGTCTCCATCACTGCAACCCTCACGACGATTCTCTAGTTACGTCTCTACCGACTCACAATAGCAAAAGGGGGCTGCCGGGTGGCTGCGCCCCGGGGAGCCGGACGGCCCCTGTAGACCACTCTGTATCAGCAGCCCCAGCATCCAGAGCAACATGACGATCATCGACGCGTGACTACCGGCGCCCCGCGTCGCCCTGCTCGCCGGGCTCGCCGGGCTCGTCTAGGTACCCGAGGGCTCTTAGGCGCTCTCGCGTGGGCTCGTCGAGCCGGGCCTTCGGTGTCCTCTCCCGGTCCCTGGTCCCCTGCAGTCCGGGCCCGGGAAGCCGAGCGTAGTCCTCGACCTCGGGGTGGGCGGCCCCGAGGTCGTGACGGGCGTCCGGGTCTCGCTCGAGGTCGTAGAACTCGACGCTTCCGCTGCGCCGTTCACGGATGTAGAGGCGATCGGGGGACACCACCGCGACGTAGTCGAGATGCGGGATGTAGTCGTTGAGGCCGACGGCCGCGATGGCGATGCGCGGCTCCATCGCTTTGACATCGAAGGGCATGAGCGAGCTTCCGTCCAGCCCGGGTGGGATCGGGACGCCCGCCAGGTGAAGGAGCGTGGGCGCGAGATCGACTCCGCGCACCTGGGCGGGGATCCGGGCGCCGGCGGGAATGCGGCCGGGCCAGCGCAGGATCAGCGGAATCTCGTAGACCTCGGGATAGAGATTGCGGCCGTGCTCCGCGCTGCCGTGCTCCCGGAAGGCCTCGCCGTGGTCCGAGGTGACCGCCACGATGGCATTGTCGAGCGCACCCTGGCTGCCGAGCTCCCGAAGCAGATCGGCGATCGCGCTGTCGACCGCGCGGATGCCCGCATCGTAGAGCCGGATGACCCGTTCGTGCACGCCGGCCCCCTGCAGGCCCTCCTTGCGGTAGGCGTGTTCGAGAAGCTCGTCTGGCACGGCACCCCGGCCCGGAAGCCGCAGGGGCCGGTCCTTCAGGCTGGCCTCGCGGAAGCGATAGGGGGCGTGCACGTCCATGTAGTGGACGTAGAGCAGGAAGGGGCGCCGGCGCAGCTCTTCCACGCGCGCGAGGGCGATGCGGTTCACCTCACCCGCCGGGCTGAAGACGTGGGTCTCGTAGACGTCGAAGCCGCGGGCGAAGCCGAAGCCCGGCTCGAGCCAGGGGTTCGTGTTGATGCCGATGGTCGCGTAGCCCGCGTGGGCGAGGGACGTGGCCAGGGTGGGGAGGCTGTCCGAGAGGGCGTCCTCCACGCCGCGCACCGCGTGCCCGTCTGGGTTCAGGCCGGTCATCATCGAGGCCATGGAGGTCTTGGTCCAGCTCGAGGGCGCGATCACCCGCTCGAAGAGCACACCCTCGTCGGCCAGCGCGGACAGGGCGGGAGCGGTGTTGCGGCGATAGCCGTAGCTCGGCAGGTGATCGCTGCGCAGCGTGTCCACCACGATGAGCACGATGTCCGGGGCATCGGGCGGCGGGGCCGGGGCACAGGCGAGGAGCAGGCAGGCGAGGGCGGCGGCCCCGGGTCTCACCGTGCGAGCTGCTCCGCGGTGGCCACGATGCCCTGCTCCTCGAGGCCGGCGATCTCGTCGGCGGTGTAGCCCAGCTCGCCCAGGAGCTCCTCGGTGTGCTGGCCCTGGGCGGGCGGGGCGAGGCGGACGCCGCCGGGAGTGCCGTGGAACTTGATGGGGATGCCCGTCACCGCGACCTCGCCCTCGCTGGCGTGCTCGGTGGTGACGATCATGTCGTTGTGGAGAATCTGGGGGTCGTTCACGACCTCGGGCATGTCGTTGATGGGTGCGGTGAGAAGGTCCCCGGCGACCAGCTTCTCCACCAACTCGTCCCGGCCGAAGGCGCCGCAGCGCTCGTTGATGAGGCGGTCGAGCTCTTCCTCGTTCTGCTTGCGGGCGTCGATGGTTTCGAAGCGCGGGTCGCTGGCCCAGTCCGTGTCGAGGCACTCGCACAGCTTCACGAAGAACTTCTGGGAGGGGCAGGTGATGACGACGCGCCCGTCCTTGCAGCTGTAGATGCCCGAGGGCGCGAAGTAGAGACTGCGGTTGCCGGTGCGCGGGGTCACGAAGTCGGCGTTGCGGTAGGCGCCGATGGGGTTGCACATGGCGTGGGTGAGGGCGTCGAGCAACGAGACGTCGATGCGCTGCCCCTGGCCGTTGCGGCCCCGGGCGATCAGGGCGGCGAGGGCGCCGGAGCAGACGAGCTCCGAGGTCATGACGTCGATGAGGGGAACGGTGAGGCGCACGGCTTCGCCATCGGGCTCGCCGTTCTGGGCCAGCAGGCCCGCGTAGCCCTGAGCCAGGAAGTCGATGCCCGGGCGCCCCGCGTAGGGGCCGTCGGGGCCGAAGGCCGTGACGCCGACCCAGATGATCTTCGGGTTGTGGGCCTTGATATCCTCGTAGTCGAGGCCGAGTTTCGCGAGGGCCGGGCCGCGGATGTTGGTGATGAGGATGTCGGCGCTGTCCACCAGGCGCGCCAGTACGGCCTTGGACTCGGGCTTGCGCATGTCGACCACGATGGCGCGCTTGTTGCGGTTGAGGCTCATGAAGGCGGTGCGCTGGCTGCCGCGCCGGGGGCCCAGGTGGCGGCTGTCGTCGCCGAAGTGGGACTCGACCTTGATGACGTCGGCCCCCATGTCGCCCAGCAGGGTGGCGCCGTAGGGCCCGGCCAGCATGGTCGCCATGTCGAGCACACGAATTCCCGCCAGCGGCCCGGTGCTCATGTCCTCGCTCATCTCGTCTCTCTCCGCTCTCTCTTCTTCGCGTGCGCTCTGTCTCTGACCGCTAGGGAATGACGCCTTGCTCCTTGAGGGCCTCGATCTGCTCCCACTCCATCCCGAGCATCTCCATGAGGATGATCTCGGTGTCCTGGCCGAGCTCGGGGCCGAGGGTCTCGACGGAGCCGGGCGTCTTGCTCAGGGTGATGGGAAGACCGCGGATCTCGACCTCGCGGTCGACCTCTCCGCAGCCGATCTTCAGCAGGTAGTCATTCTCCCAGGCCTGGGGATCCTCGGAGAGCTCCTTGAAGGTCACGATGGGGCTCGCGTCGATGCCCGCGTCGCTCAGGCCCTGCGTCCACCGGGCCGCATCGCCGGACGCGAAGGCCGCGTCGAGCTCGGCGATCAGCGCCTCGCTGTTCTCGGAGCGCTTCTCCGGACTGGCGAAGCGGGCGTCGGATGAGAGTCCCTGCTTGCCCAGCACTTTCTCCAGGACCCCGCAGAGCATCGCGAAGCCCGCGTCGTCGTTCTGCTGGCACAGGAAGAGCCACTTGTCCGAGGCCTGGTAGCGGTTCCAGAGCGGGTTGCGGGCCTCGCTGCGCGAGCGCTGCAGGGAGTAGAACTCCTTGCGCGAGGCGAGGAAGGGCTGGAGGGTCGGTGCGCCCATGAAGAGCTGGGCGCCGTAGAGGGAGGCGTCGATGGCCTGGCCCTTCCCGGTCTTCTGCCGGTGGAGCAGGGCCATCATGATGCCGAAGGCCGACATGATGCCGCCGTAGGCGTCGCCCGAGCCCATGCCCAGGTAGATGGGCGGCTGTCCCGGCTCGCCCTGGCGGGTCATGATGCCCGTCAGCGCCTGCACGTTGATGTCGAAGGAAGGCTTGCTCACCTTGCCCTTCTGGCCATGGCCGGTGTTGGTGGCGTGGATGAGCCGCGGGTTCACCTGCTTGAGGTCCTCCCAGGTGAGTCCCCACTTCTCGAGGTTCTTCATGCCCTGGTTGCAGAGCAGCACGTCGGCCTTCTCGGCCAGGCCGCGAATCAGCTCCTGCCCCCCTTCCGAGGTGAGGTCGACCGCCAGGCTCTTCTTGTTGCGGTTGATCACCAGGAAGTACTGATTCCAGTCGCCGATCTCGAGGGCCTTGATGCTGCGCACGCCCCGGGCCGGGTCGCCGCTCACCGGACGCTCGACGTGGATCACCTCGGCGCCGAAGTCGGCGAGATACTGGGAGCAGACGGGTCCCTGGAACCAGACCGTCATGTCGAGAACGCGAATGCCGTCGAGGGGCCTGGCCATTTCGTCCTACTCCTGCTCTGTCTTCTGCTGCGGGCGGTGCGGGGAGGATGCGACGAGCTCGTCGATCTCGGCGTCCGTGCAGCCCAGCATGTCCTGCAGGATCTCCTCGCTGTGCTGGCCGCGGCATGGCGCCATGGAGCGCAGGCGCGCCGGCGTGTCGCTCATGTAGATGGGGAAGCCCAGGGTCTCGATCTCGCCATGGCTCGGGTGGTCGAGCTGCAGGATGTAGCGGTTGTTCAAGGCCTGGGGGTCGGCGACGGGGTAGTCGTACTTCTCGATCAGATCCGCGCTGACCTGGTGGGTGGCGAACTGCTCCGCCCAGTGGGAGCCGGGCTTCGCGGCGAAGAGGCCGTCGAGCACCTGCATCATCTCGATTCGGTTCTCACCGCAGCGCTTGTCGTGGCTGTCGAAGCGGGGGTCGTCGATGTCGAGGCCGACGATCTGGGAGAAGACCGGCCACCACTTGTCGGTGTCCGGCATGGCGAGGGTCACCCACTTGCCGTCGGAGCAGGGATAGGAAGGGCCGCTCATGGGGTTGCCGCTGTCGAGGCGCGAGACCGACTGGCAGATGCGGTCGGCCTTCACGGCCAAGTAGGCCTGCAGGTCGAGACTTGCCGCGTACATGTTGCCGCCGAAGAGCGAGGCGTCGACGATCTGCCCCTCGCCCGACTCCTCGCGGTGGTAGAGCGCCATGAGGGTGCCGAAGGCCAGCATCACCGCCGTGTGCATCTGCCCCGTGCCGGAGTAGACGGGCGGCTGGCCGGGCTCGCCGAGGGTGGGCATCAGGCCGACCCGGGCCGCGGCCAGCTCGTCGAGGGCCGGCAGGTCGCGATCCGGCCCCTCGGGCCCGAAGCCCGACCCGCGCGCCAGGATGATGTCGCCGCGCAGCTCGCACAGGGAGTCGTAGTCCCAGCCCCGGGCTTCGAGGGTCGCGAAGGGCAGGTCGGTGAGAAAGATGTCGGCCTTGACGAGGAGCTTCGCGAGAACCGCGCGCCCCTCGGGCTGCTCGAGATCCAGCGCCAGGCTCTGCTTGTTGCGGTGGGCCAGCTCGGCGTGGGCGTCCCAGGCTTCGGCGGGGTGCATCCCGTCGCGATCCGGGTTCGGCCTGGGCACTCCCGTGTTCTCGACCCGGATCACCTTCGCCCCGAAGTCCCCCAGCAGCGCGGCCGCCACGGAAGCGAAGAACTCGGTGGTGAGGTCGACGACGACGACGTCTTTCAGCGCCTTGCTCATCTCGGTCCCCGGCGCCTACTCGGACCATTCCTTCACGTGCTCGAGGGTCTTGTCCTCGAACGCGACCTTGTCCGGCAGCGGGCGCCCCAGCCACTGGCCGTAGAAGGTGTCGAGGTCTGGCAGGAAGTCGAAGTCCGGCGGGCAGCCCCGGGGTACGGCCTCGACCTCGAGCTGGGCTCCGCAGCCGCCGCAGATGTACTCGCGCAGCTGTATCCACGCGGGATCGGGCATCTCGCGCCCCCGGTAGATCTCGCTCATGGACTTCTCGTCGTCGCGCACGTTGATGAGCGCCGAGAGCTTCCAGTTGATCCGGTAGTCGCCGAAGCTGTGGCCGCACTTGCACTTCACGATGCGGCCCTCTTTCTTCGAGGCCACGATGAAGAGGTGGGGCGTCAGCGGCAGCAGGATCGGGTCGTCGAAGTCCACCCGGTCCTGCATGATCTCGACGTACTTGTCGAAGCGATTCGTGTCCTTGGGGCTCTTCAGCATGTCCTGGGTGGCGGGCCAGGGCAGGACGCCGTCGATCAGCTTCTCGATGTCGGCCTTGTGGAAGTCAGCCATGTCGGGTTCTCCTCTTTCTATCTCGCTCTATCTCGGCGCGCGAGCTTCTGGGCGGTCCAGACGGTGTACTAGAGGGTGTTCTAAAGGGAAAAGACGAAGTCTTCCGGGAGCTTCCAGAAGGCCCGCAGCTCTTCGGCGTACTTGGGGGACAGCTCCATGGAGCTGATCCACATGCGCCGCACCGACTCGTCCATGTTCTCCTGGGCGAGGATCCTCTTGCGCTCCGCGGTCCACCACTCCTTGAAGGGGAGGGCCCGCTTCTTCCGCTGGTCGCGGATCTTCTTGCGCTTCTTCTCGGTGGCGGCCTCGTCGATCTCGTAGTGGCGGTTGGGCTTCTTCGTCACCACGCCGTGGATGTCCGCGGCGACCCGCTCCGTCGTCCAGCCCTCGTCGAGGTCGCTCGCAACGCTCTTGGGATCCCGGTTGATGGGATCGCCCATCGCCTGGGCGCCGCCGATGGGGTGCACGATGATGTCGTAGTCCGTCAGGGGCTGGGGCGTCACGAAGGGCGCCACCGCGTCGGTCTGCAGGTCCTTGGCCTTGATGATGGTCGCGACCTCGGGGCTCTCCGGATCGCCGCGCCCGTGGACCAGGGGCTTCTGGGCGTCGATGAGCTCCTTGACGTTGGTGTCGTGGGCGTAGGCGGGCCGATCCGGCACCACCGGATAGGCGCCGTACATGCCGTGGTTTCCGACGATCTTGGAGCGCATGCCCGCATCGCCGCACTGGTACTCGAGGCCCGGCGTGTTGTAGACCATCCACACCGCCGTGTGGCCGAGGCCGCCGCGGAACTGGCCGTAGCCGCCCGAGTTGGGCTCGATGTTGCGGCCCAGGAAGAGGATCGGGTAGTAGAGCTCGGTGATCTCGGCGTTGCCGAAATCGGCTTCGGGGGTGTAGATGCACCAGGCACTGTTCTCGCCGTCGGAGTAGCCCTTGGCAGGCGAGCCGTTGCTCGCCTGCTCGAGGGTCAGCCCCGTCAGGTACATGCCGGTCTGGTTGATGCCCGAGAACTCGGCCGTCATGATGGTCGCCGAGCCGGCCGCCATCTCCTCGACGAAGCCGCGCATCTGGAAGAGGCGCCCGAAGACCTCGTAGAGGCTGCTCACCCACGTGACCGCCGGCGCCCAGGCCACTCCGGATGCAGCCTGATAGTCGAGGGGGTAGGGGTTCGCCCAGGAGCCGTCCGGTGGCATCTCGATGTCCCAGGCCGAGATCGGGCCCGAGTTGAACATGTCGAAGCCGACGATGTGCGAGTAGCCCATCATCAGGCCCGACTTCAGGGCCGTGGGGCTGATGTTCTCGCCGAAGGGCACGGTGCCGCTGGCGCCCTGGAGCGAGAGGCTCACGCTGGCGTCGGCGTTGACGGTGAGCTCCATGGGGAGGTTGAAGGCGCAGTCGATGTCCTGCTTGGCCATGAGGACCCGCTTGCCCTTCATCGCCAGGTCCTTGAACTGCGACTTGCGGATGCGCCCGGGGACCGTCTGGGTCTTGACCCGGCCCACCGCGTAGCGCCGGCTGTCCTCGACGTACTCGTGGCCGGCCTGTTCGAAGAAATCGAGCCCGTACTTCTCGATCATCGCCTCGAGGCGCTCGCGAAGGGTGATGCAGCCCGCGAGTCGCCCGCGGGCGTCACCCATGACGAAGTCCGGGGTCCGCGAGCGCGAGCGGATGCGCAACTCGTACCAGGGGTAGAAGCGGTCGTTCTCCCCGACCCGCTCCATGGAGATCGCGATCCCGTCCGAGTAGCAGTCCGGATTGAGGAAGCCGATGGAGCCGGGCGTCACGGAGCCGGCGTCGGCCACGTGGCTCACGCAGGTCGCCCAGGCGATGAGCTTGCCGTCGTAGAAGAGCGGCATGCACATGTCGAAGTCCGGCGAGTGGATGCCGCCGTAGTGGGGGTCGTTGTTCTCGAAGATGTCACCCGGCTTGAAGCCCGGGTACTCCTCGTAGCCGATACTGATGAAGTTCTTCACCATGTCCGAGAGCAGGCCGGCATGGGCCGAGATGCCGCGGGAGATGCAGATGGCCTCGCCCGTCGGCGTGTGCAGGCCCCAGAGCGCGTCGCCGCCTTCGGCCGCAATCGGAGAAGAGGAGACCTTGCAGCCCGTCGCCCAGGCGGCGTTGCACAGGTTCGAGAGGATGTGCCAGACCGCCTCGTAGTCGCCCGGGTTGCTCTCCTTGAGAGCGAGGCGCTCGAGGCCGAAGAGGTGGCCCGTCTTCTTGAAGGCCTCGTCGTTCGCCGCCAATCGTTCCTTGAGACTGAGCGCTGCCATTACGCGTCCTTCCGAGTGATCCAGTAGATGTCGAATTCGTCGATACGCACGTGCCACTCGGGCGGCACCAACAGCGTCGTATTGGAGGCCTCGATCACCGCCAGGCCGTCGATCTCGTTGCCCGGCACGAGCTTCTCCATCTCCCAGATGTCGGCGTCCTGCCACTTGCCGCGCATGAAGACCGGGCGCGAGGTCTTGTAGGCCTCCTTGGCGGGCTCCTTGCTGGCCAGCTCGAACTTGCGCAGCTTCGGCTTCACCGTGGCCACCTTGGCGACCACGCACACCTCGGTGATGTGGTAGGCGCCGATGTCGGGCCGGGCCGCCAGAGTAAACATTCTGGCGTAGAGGTCCTCGAAGCCCTTGATGAGAGCGTTCATGTCGCCCACGGAATCGATCTTGTCGACCGGCGATTCGACCTCGACGTCGTCGAGCTGGCCGTAGTACTTCATGTACACGACGCGCTCGACCGAGATCTGGTCCTCGCTGAAGCCCTCGCCCTTGAGCTCCTCGCGCAGCTCGGCTTCGAGAGCGTTCCAGGAGCTGGCGACGGGCGCCAGGTAGGCGAGCTTGGTGGCGTCGTCGAGATCCGGCGTGATGACTGCTCCCACGCTCTTGTGCCGGCGGTGGGAGTAATCCATGCAGGCGCCGCCCCAGGCGGAGAAGCCGCCGGCGTGGGGCACCGTGCAGACTGCCTTCCAGGGGTAGTCGCCCGCGTAGCCCAGCAGGTGCAGCGGCCCGCCGCCGCCGTAGCCCAGCAGCACGTACTCGCGCAGGTCGTGGCCCACCATGAGGCTCTGCACCAGATGCTCGCGCATCATCACGTTGAGCAGCTCGAGGCAGGTCTCGGCGGCTTCGTAGACCTCCATGCCGAGGGGGTCCGAGACCTTCTCCTTGAAGAGCTTGTAGGACTTGTTGATCTTGACCTTGCCGCCCAGGTAGTTGGTCTCGGAGAGGATGCCCAGCAGCAGGTTGACGTCGTTGATGGTCGGCGTGGTGTTGCCGGCCTCCATGAAGGTGGGGCCGGGGGTGCCGCCCGCGGAATCCGGGCCGAGCTTGATGCGGTTCGTCTGCGGATCCACGCGGATGTAGGTGCCCGTGCCGGCGCCGATGGAGGTGATGCCCAGCATGGGGACGTTGACGTACATGTCCTGGAAGCCGGGCTCACGGTCGATGGGCAGGACGCCGGCGGTGATGGCGCCCGCGTCGAAGGAGGTGCCGCCCACGTCGCTGCAGACGATGTTCTCCTCGCCGATCACGCTGGAGAGGTATTGGGCACCCATCAGGCCGCCCACGGGTCCGGACATGGCGGCCTCGAAGAGGCGCGGGTAGCGGATGTTCGTGATGCCGCCGTAGCCCAGCACGGTCTTGAGGCTGTGCTGGTAGCCGGTCTTCACCAGCTCTTCCTCGATGCGGTAGAGCTGCTTGCGGGCCGGGTCCGAGGCGTAGGCCTGGACCACGGTCGCGTTGGCGCGGGAGATCTCGCGCATGGTGGGCGCCACCTTGTTCGAGACTTCGAGCACGACTTCCCGGCCCACCTCCTGCATGACCTCGCGGCAGATCTCCTCCGCGCGGTTCTCGTGCATGGGATTCACGTAGGACTGGAGGAAGATGATCGCGATGGCCTCGACCTCTTCGTCGACGATGAGCTCGCGGGCGCCCTGTCGCACCTCGTGCTCGTACATGGGGATCACGGGGGTCCCGAACATGTCGATGCGCTCGGTGACGCCTCGGGCCAGGGCGCTGGGTACCAGCGGGATGCGGTGTTTGCGGTACTGCATGTGGGTGATCTCGCTCCACTGCGCACCGATGAAGGTCTGGGAGCCCCGCCCCTGGGCGATGATGTCCTCGAAGCCCTTGGTGACGAGAATGCCCGTCTTGTAGCCGTTCATGTTGATGACGGTGTTGAGCATCGAGGTGCCGGTGTAGATGGCGGTCTCGATATGCTTGCCGAAGTCCTGGCCCTCCTCCTGGGAGATCCCCATGTACTCGAGGGCTTCCCAGAAGGACTCCATGTAACCGACGCTCTCGTCGTGGGGGGAGGTGGGGGCCTTGCCGATGACGCTTCGGCCCTCCTCGTCGACGATGATAACGTCTGTCATCGTGCCGCCGGCGTCGCATGCTACGAGATAACGGGACATCGTAAAACTCTACCTCCGTCGGGCAGTTGTGCAGATTCTTGCATGTAGATCCTGCATCTGGATCTAACAGGTCTTGCAGGATATAGAATGTCGGCGGGAGCGGGGGATGGAACCTACCGCGCCCCTTTCCCCACCCATGCCCCGCGAAGCTGCGCTCCGCAGCCGAGGCCCGGGTCCGCGGAAGCTCGGGCCGGACTGTATCTGATTCCGGACTGGCTGCGCCATGCCCGCACATGTGTTAAATCGTCGCGCGCGCGCGCAATTAGAGGAGTTCCCGCCATGACCCATGACCCCCTCAGAACCAAGCTCTGCGACATGCTGGGGATCGAGTTCCCCATCATTGCCTTCACACACTGCAAGGACGTCGCGGTGGCGGTCATCAACTCCGGCGGCTTCGCGGTCCTCGGCGAGGCCATGCACGAGGCCGACCAGATCTCCCAGGACATCAACTGGATCCGTGAGAGAGTGGACGGAAAGCCCTTCGGGATCGACCTGGTCCTGCCCGCCTCGGCCCCGCCGGGGGGCAGCGTGGAGGATCTCCTGACCAAGATCCCCGCCGAGCAGCGCGCCTTCGAGCAGGAGATCAAGAAGAAGTACGACGTCCCGGACCCGAAGGACAAGCCCGATCTCTACAGCTGGGGTGGCCTGAACCAGGCCATGGCCCGGGCTCAGCTCGACGTTCTGCTGGACGAGAAGGTGCCTGTGATCTGCTCGGGCCTCGGCAGCCCGGCCTTTCTCCTGGACGCGGCCCACGAGCGGGGGATCAAGGTCTTCGGACTCGTGGGGAAGACCCGTCAGGCGAAGCGCCAGCTCGAGGCCGGCGTGGACGGGATCATCGCCCAGGGCTTCGATGCGGCGGGCCACACCGGCGCCATGGGAACCTTCTCCATCGTCGCCGAGGTGGCCGCCATTGCGGGCGACACCCCCATCATCGCCGCTGGCGGCGTGACGACCGGGCGCCACCTCGCGGCGGCCCTGTGCCTGGGCGCCTCCGGGGTCTGGACCGGCACCTTGTGGCTTCCCTGCCGGGAGTCGGACAACGACATGATCATCAAGGAGAAGCTCATCGCAGCCAACTCCGAGGACACCTCCTGGTCGACCAGCATCTCGGGCATGACCATGCGCGTCCTCAAGTGCCCCTGGACCGAGGAGTGGGCCAAGCCCGAGGCGCCCCAGGTGCTGCCGCCGCCGTACCAGATGCTCCTCAGCTCCGACTACATCCAGGGCGCCAACGACTTTCGGCGCGACGACCTCATGACCGAGGCCTGCGGTCAGGGGGTCGGCTCCATCACCGAGATGAAGCCCGCCCGGCAGATCGTCTCCGACATGGTCGAGGAGGCCCTGACGGCCTTCGAACGGATCACAGGCGAGGACGAATAGTCCCCCGCTCCGACGCCCCCGGGGTCGGTGTCCCGGCATTCCTAAAGTGCTAGAAAAAGGGCGTGCCGAAGCAGCGGATTCATGAGAGCCGCCGGGGATTCGACCCCGATATGGCGGGCAAGCGGGCGGAGTGCGACGGCGGAGGTCCCGTGGAGGGCACCCGCTTTGCGGGCCGCCAGGAGTTCGCGGGTACCCTCACGGGGAGCTACGTCGACCACGGCGATCCCCCCTGGCGCTGGTACTACATGACCGACCTCGTTGTGAAGCCCGTGAACTACGTTGACGACGGGGTCTGGTGCGAATCCGAGAGCGTCTTTCTCCTCGACCTCCGTGACGATCCGTCCGTCCGCAAGCGATCCTGAAAGCACCAGCGTTCGAGAAGACAGCGCCTGGGAATCGCGACCAGCGCGACCAGGCAAGCAAGCAGGCAAGCCAGCAAGGAAGGAGAGTGTCAGCAATGCGAATCGTCGTGTGCGTCAAGGAGGTCCTGGACCCCGACGCGGTCAACAACTACGCCATCGCGGGCCGGCTCGAGATCGGCGAGGACGGGAAGAGCCTGACCCAGGCCGCCATCCCGCGGCTCATGAACGGCTTCGACGAGCAGGCCATCGAGGCGGCGCTGCAGCTGCGTGATGCCGGCGCGGAGTTCACCCTGGCGGTGCTTTCCGCTGGTGCGGGTCCCGAGAAGATCCTCAAGCACGCTGGCGCCCTGGGAGCCGAAGAGCTGGTCGCCATCGAGGCCGATACCGCAGAGACCGACTACCACACCATTGCGGCGCTCTTGTCGGCACAGATCCAGAAGAGCGGCGGCGCCGACATCGTCTTCTGCGGCCGGCAGGCCTCCGACGACGACCAGGGCGTGGTGCCGGCGCTGCTCGCCGAGAAGCTCGGGATGCCCCTGGTCACCATCGCCCGGGCCGTGGAGCTCGAGGGTGCGACGCTGCGGGTGACCCGGGTCACGCCCGATGGCGACGAGGTGGTCGAGACGACGACGCCCGCGGTGGTGACGGTGAGCAACGAGCTCGGCGATCCCCGCTATCCCACCGCGGCCGCCAAGATCAAGGCGCGCAAGATGAAGCCCAGCAAGGTGTCGGTGGAGGATCTCGGCCTCGCGGCCGAGGAGATCGCGCCCCGGGCGACGGTCATCAAGCAGTTCGTGCCTACGGTGCACGGCAACTGCGAGTTCATCGAGGGGGATGCGGCCGAGGCCGCGGACCGCCTGATCGCGCGCCTGCGCAGCGAGAACGTGCTCTAGCAGATCGCTTCGGAAAGAGGCATCGGAGAAAGAGGTCAGTCATGTCATCGGCGGTCGTGGTTTGCACATGGGGGGAGGCCCGGGGCGGTCTTCCCGACGGAATCGACGAGGTTCTCACCCTGGGACGGAGCTATGCCGGCGCGCTGGGCACGGAGCTCCATCTGCTGGTCATCGGCGCCATGGCGGACGAGACACCCGCCGTCGCCGGCAGCTACGGCGTCGCCAAGCTGGACCGGATCGACGACGCCAAGGTCGCGGGCTTCCAGCCCGATGCCTTCGTCGAGGCTCTGGCGCAGTACTGCGCACAGGTCTCGCCCACGGCGTTGCTGCTGGCCCAGAACCTCGAGTCCCGCCTGGTTGCCGCGCGGCTCGCGGGCCGGCTCCACGGCGCTGCGGTGATGAACGGCGTGGCAATCGAGGGCGGCGAGGGCGCTCCGGTGCAGGTGACCGCGTCGGCCTACGGCGGCGATACGCGCATCGTGTACGAGCTGGCGGATGGCGCGACGCCGGTGGTCTGCTTCATCGCCAACGCGGCGGTTCCCGAGGCTGTGGACGGCGCCGGGGCTGCCGAGGTGGTGGCGGCTGCCGTCGATCTTTCGAGCGTCGAAGAGCGGGTCAAGGTCGTGCAGGAGGCGAAGACCGAGGGGCCGCGCCTCGAGGACGCCGAGATCATCGTCTCGGGCGGTCGCGGCCTCGGCTCGAAGGACAACTACAAGCTCATCGAGGAGCTGGCTGCGGCCCTGGGCGGCATGCCGGGTTGCTCCCGCCCCCTGGTCGATGACGGGTGGGTCGATTCGGCCCGCCAGGTCGGGCTGACGGGCAAGATCACCCGGCCGGGCCTCTACGTGGCGGCGGGCATCTCGGGCGCCAGCCAGCACATGGCCGGCTGCAACGCCTCGAAGACCATCGTCGCCATCAACCGCGATCCGGACGCCGCCATCTTCCAGCACGCCGCTTCGGGATCGTGGGAGACGCCCTCGAGATCCTGCCCGAGCTGATCCGGGCGGCGGGGCAGAAGTAGCCGCGGTCTGGAAAGCCGGGAGAGTCCGGCAAGCCGGGAGGGAAGGGTTCAATGAGTCGAGATGCCGTTCATGTCGTTGAGGGCCTGTTTGCGGACACCGCCGAGGGGCCGCGCCTGCTCGGCTCCCGCTGCGCGAGCTGCAGCACCTCCTACTTCCCCCGCGCGTCGGCGTGCCACAACCCGGACTGTGACGACAGCAAGATCGAGGACGCGACCTTCGGCCCCCGCGGTGTCTTGTGGAGCTGCGCGATCCAGAACTACGCGCCGCCGGCGCCGGTCATCTGGGACGAGCCCTTCCAGCCCTACGCGGTCGGGCTGGTCGACATGCCGGAGGGGTTGCGGGTGCTCGGGCGCATCGCGACCGGGGATCCCATGGGCTTGAAGGTGGGCGGCGAGGTCGAGCTGGTCATCGAGCCGCTGGCCACGGGCGAGGACGGCAAGCCCATCGTCTCCTGGCAGTTCAAGCCGCTCTGATCGTGTCGACGGCCGCGAAGACGACCGTGCAGTCGAGTCGTCGCCTGCAGCAAGAGTTCGAAAGCGAAGGGGAACACCGATGAGAGAAGTCGCCGCGCTCGGCTGGGGCATGCATCCCTGGGGCAAGTTCGACGAGACACCCCTGAATGACATCTGCCGGGTCGCGGTGAAGGGCGCCCTTGCGGACTCGGGCATCGGCTGGCGGCAGGTCGAGGCGGTCTCCGCCGCGAGCTCTCGCTTCTCGGGCGGCAAGGGCTGGGGCCTCAACGGCAACGATATCGTCGAGGACATGGGCTCGACGGGAATCCCCGTCTACAACCTCTCCGCGGGCTGTGCGGCAGGCGCCAACGCCTTCAACGTCGGCTACATGATGGTGGCCAGCGGCATGCACGACATCGTGCTCGTCGCGGGCGGCGAGAAGATGCCCAAGGGCTTCATCCAGACCTCGGGCCTCGATGACGAGACCGATCCGGAGTACCTGCGCCAGCGCTGCATCGGACTGCCTGGTCCCGGCTTCTGGGCACTGCTCTGCCGGCAGCGCATGGAGGAGTACGGCACCAGCGAGGAGGACCTCGCCGACATCGCGGTCAAGGCCCACAAGCTGGGCGCCATGAACGAGAACGCGCGCTTCCGCAAGGAGTTCAGCCAGGAAGAAGTGCTGAAGTCGCCCATGGTGAGCTACCCGCTGAGGCTCTACGAAATCTGCCCCGTGAGCGACGGCGCTGCAGCCGTGGTGCTCTGCTCCGCCGAGGTGGCGCGGCAGCACACGAAGAGCCCGGTCTGGGTGGCGTCCAGCACCGTGGCGACGGCGCGCTTCGACGACGGCATTCCGCGGGGCCTCGCCTGCGCGGCCGCCGCCGGCCGCACCCACCACAGCGAGGCGCGGATCGCGGTAGAGAAGGCCATGCAGACGGCGGGCATGCAGCCCGGCGACCTCGACCTCGTCGAGCTCCAGGACAACACGGTCTACTACGAGCTCGCCTTCCCCGAGGAGTGGGGACTGTGCAAGCCCGGCGAGGCCGAGAGCCTGGTGCGGGCCGGCGAGACCATGCCCGGGGGCAAGCTGCCCATCAATCCCAGCGGCGGCTTCCAGAGCTTCGGCGAAGCCACCACCGCCCAGGGCCTCTTCCAGATCTGCGAAGTCGGCTGGCAGCTGCGCGGCGAAGCCGGCGGCCGCCAGGTCCCCAATGCCACCGTAGGCCTCGCCCAATCCCTGGGCCTGGGCGGCAACGCCACCGCCACAATCCTAAAACGCGACTAACGCAAGATCGGGGACGGTCCTTAACGGAATCTCCCCGCGCGGAGAAGGGGACGTTCCTTCCGATCTTCCGTTGTGACACGCCGTCAGATCGGAAGATCGGAAGGAACGTCCCCGGATTCTTGCGAGGCCTTGCGTTAAGGACCGTCCCCGATCTTGCGCGATCTTGCGTTAGGGGAGGTTGATTTTTTGGCGGATGCGGTAGGGGACTTTTTCTTGGGATTCGTAGTAGGTGCGGACGAGGAGCTCTGCGAGGAAGCCCATGAGGATGCTCATGCAGCCGCAGAGCATGGCGGTGACCGCGATGAGGGGCAGAGGGGTCTCGACGAAGTCCGCTCGGGCGGTCAGCTTGAGGAAGACCGCATAGCCGGCGGCCAGGCCCGAGAGAGCGAGGCTCGCGAGGCCGAAGCCGCCGAAGACGTAGATGGGCTTGGTTTCGTAGCGCCCCAGGAACTGCACCACGAGCAGGTCGAGCACCACCTTGAGGACCCGCTCGAGTCCGTAGTTCGAGCGGCCCTCGGTGCGCGGGCGATGGTTGACCGGGATCTCGGTCACCCGGGCTCCCTGCCAGCGCGCATACACCGGAATGAAGCGGTGCATCTCGCCGTAGAGCCGCACGCCTTCGATGACATCCCGGCGATAGGCCTTGAGGGAGCAGCCGTAGTCGTGGAGCTGCACACCCGAGAACTTCGAGATGATCGTGTTGGCGACCTGGCTCACGAGCACGCGTGAAAAGCGCTTGTCCTTGCGTTCCTTGCGCCAGCCCGAAACCACGTCGTAGCCTTCGGCGAGCTTGTCGAGTAGCCGCGGGATGTCGGCCGGGTCGTTCTGCCGGTCGCCGTCCATGGGGACGATGATCGAGCCCGACGCGTGGTCGATGCCGGCCATCATGGCCGCCGTCTGGCCGAAGTTGCGCCGGAAGTGGATCACTTTGATGTTATCCGCCTGGGCGGCGAGCTGGTCGAGGAGCTCGGCGCTGCCGTCGCTGCTCCCGTCGTCGACGAAGATGATCTCGCAGGGTTCCTGCATCCCGAGCAGGACGTCCGTCACTTCCTCGCACAGGGGGAGGATGTTGGCGCTCTCGTTGTAGATGGGAATCACCACCGTGAGGACGACTTCTCCCTGGCCGCCCGAGAGTGGGTCCATGGAAACGGGGACGAGCTCCTCGCTCTCCGCGGCCGCGCTCCGGGCCTTCTCGAGATGCTTGGCTTCTTCTTCGCGCAACGGTCGTTCCTGCAACGGGTGCTCCTGCATGGGAACTCCTGGAAGGGGAACCAGTCCCGTTCGTGTAGGGCTAGGCGGCGCGCCGATTCGCGTCATGGGTCGAGTGGGGGAGGGCCTCCCCCTCTATCGGCTCGTCCGGCGCCGCGATTGAGCGGCGGCCCCCCAGGACCAGGCCGCCCGCGAGGGCGAGGAGGGCGAGGCCCGAGATGGCCATCCCGGCCGTGAGGCCCGGCGGTCGATACCCCATGGTGATCTCGTGCTCGCCGGCGGGCAGGTAGATGCCCCGGGAGATCAGATTCACGGGCAGGATCTCCACGGGCTCGCCGTCGAGCTCGGCCCGCCACCCCGCCGCCCAGAGGTCATTGAGGACGAGGAGAGCGGGCGCCCGCGCGCTCGCGCGGATGTGCACCGCGTGTCCGGATGGGTAGTCGAGGGACCAGCGGACGTCGCCGTCGAGCGGCTGCCCGGCGAGCCGCGCTCGCAGCTGCGGCGAGCTCACCTCGGCGACCACCGTGCTGGGCAGCTGCCGCGTGTTGGCGCGCAGCCACGCGCTGGCGCCTTCGATTCCGGGCTCCACGGGCGCCACCCGCTCGGGAAAGAAGACGCGGCCTCGATAGGCCGCATCCACCCGCGCGATGCGCACGATCCGGTCCTCGTACGCGGGCACGAAACCGGCGCCCGCGAGTGGCGAGGCCTCCGGGTGGTAGAGGCCGAAGGGATCATCGGCGGTCAGCTGCGTGAGGAAGAGGTGGTGGGGCAGCTTCCCCTGGACCACGTACTTCACGTTGAAGGCGCCGACCAGAGGAGAGCCGAGCTCATTGGTGACGCGGCTCGTGGGATAGCCCTTGTCGAGGACCTTCGGGTCGACGACCTCGAACCAGGCGTGATAGCGGGGATTGAGCGCGACGGCGATCAGGCGCAGGTCCTCGAGGCCGGTCACGTTCGAGATGTTGGGGAGGTGGTTCTGTCCCCACAGCCCGGTGATGCGGAATTGCTCGGGATCGGAACGCAAGAATGCGTAGGGCTCGCTCTCGGGAATCCCCGCGGCGGCGACCGGCTCCAGCACCCGCAGCCCGCGCAGCAGAGGCAGACAGAGCAGCGCCAGGGCGGCTGCGACGAAGACGCCACGGGGCAGAGCGCTCAGGCGCTCCGAGCGCTGCAGGCGATCGAAGCCGAGGGCGGCGGCCACGCAGACGCCGAGCACGAATCCGGCATAGAGATACATCACCCGCACCCAGGTCAGAGGCGGCAGGCTTCCCAGGATGCCCATCCAGGGTCCGGGCAAGCACACGAGAAAGGTCGCGGCGAGGGTGAAGGGAACGAAACGCAGCTCCCGGCGCCGCCACGCCGCCCACGCGCCCACGAGCGCCAGCAGCAGAGTGATCGTTCCCAGGTGCAGGTAGAAGGCCGGGGAGTCGAGGAAGGGCCCGTGCGGGGGCGACAGCATGGCTCCCAGCTGGGCCAGCCAGCCCTGCCAGTCGGGCACCACGTAGCTGAGGCCGTGGTGGGACTCGGTCTTGTACGTCCAGGCGCTACCCAGGTCGATCGCGAAGGGGAGCAGCACCGCGGCAGCCAGCCCCGCGCCCCAGGCCGCGGAAGCGGCGAAGCCCAGCAACACGCGCCAGTCGCGCCGACCCAGGGCGAAGTCCGCCGCAACGGCGATTCCCACGGCGAGGAAGCTC
Source organism: Deltaproteobacteria bacterium (assembly GCA_019310385.1). Lineage (GTDB taxonomy): Bacteria > Myxococcota_A > UBA9160 > UBA9160 > UBA4427 > JAFDEK01. The sequence continues at coordinate 35,277 of JAFDEK010000073.1, read as the reverse complement.
GCGGCCAGCAGCATGTGGTGGCCCGAGGTGAAGCTCAACCCGAAGGCCAGAGTGAGATGGCCGAAGCGCCCCCAGCTCTGCCGCTCCCGCCAGCGCAGGTAGGCGAGCAGCAGCCAGGGGATGAAGAGGTAGACCGCCACCCCGTCGAAGGGCAGGTGGCTCAGCATGAAGCTGGAGAAGGCGAAGCTCCCGGCCCCGAAGAGGGCTGCGGCCGTCGTGAGCCGAAGCTGCAGCAACAGGAGGAAGCAAAGGGCAAAGCTGGCCGACAGGGTTGCGAGGATGAGAGCGCTGTGGGCCTGGCGCTCGGGCAGCAGCGCAGCGAGCCAGCGCAGCGGAAACGCGACACCGAGATTTCCCTGCACCCAGGGCGAGTAGCCGCCTCCCTGGTGACGGTCCCAGAATGGGAGCTCGCCCGCGCGCAGGCTGCGGTGGACGAAGAGGTTGGTGGGCAGCGCCACGGAGAAAGGCGAGGGATCCATGGTGGAGTAGCGATGGAACTCCTCGATGGAGTCGGCGCCGCGAAAGAGGACGTCGTTGCGCAGGTAGCGCTGGGGCGAGAGATCGAGATCCAGAATCACCAGCGCCGCGACCGCGCTGGCGAGCAGTGCGAGGGTCGTGCCGAGGATCCACGCGGCTCCGCCTCTCGGCCGCGCCCCTTCTTTGTGCTCGGAGGTGTCGGGCTCGCATCCACTCACGGAGCCCGCTCTGCTCGTCAAGGCCTCGTCTCCGCGCTGGCTTCACGTTGCGCGAGTGCCAACAGGGACACGCCGAAGAAGGGATGAATACGCGGCGCCGTCCGGACATCCAGAGTGAAGATCCAGCCGAGGATGCGATTGAGCACGGGCGTGTTGACCTGGTTCTCGCTTTCGAGCTCGACACCGAAGCGCTCGATGCACTGGCGCGCCAGCCAGATCGGCAGGAAGAGCAGGTAGTTGAAGTAGAAGCTTCGGCGCAGGGAAAGGCCCGCCTGGGCGATGCGCCCCTCGAGCTCCCGGCGGCGGTAGCGCCGGCGGTGGTGCGATACCCGGTCTTGCAGGCCCCACAGACTGGGAAAGGCGGGCACCGTGAGGATCGCCGTGCCGCCCGGACGCAGCACCCGGTGCAATTCTGCAAGGGCCTGGGCGTCGTCATCGATGTGCTCGATGATGTCCGTGGCCAGGATCAGATCGTAGGTGTCGTCGGGGCAGGGGAGGGCGCAAATGTCGCCCTGGAGCACGGGCCCCAACCCCTTCTCGTCGCAGAAGCGGATGGCGTCTTCGCTGGCGTCCACGGCGGTCACGTCGCGGAAGTCGAGCTCCCGGAGCAGGCGCAGGTTGGTGCCGGTTCCCGATCCCACGTCGAGCACCGCCGCAGTGCGGGGGACGCCCAGCGTGCGGATTACATCGGCGACCAGACGCCGGCGGCCGCGAAACCACCAGTGGCTTCCCTCGACTTCGGCCTCGACGGCGTAGACGGAGCTCTGCAGCGCTCTCTCCTCCCGGCTTCCGGTGTCGTGCTCGCTTCTCGAGCACGCAGAGCCCGTCCGCCGCGGCGCGGGCGGTAGCCCCACCCGATCCATCGGCCGCGTCCGGGGCTTCCTTGAGAGGCAGAAGCTCAAGCCAACCCCTTGATCTTCCGATGTTCGGGCCATGAAGAGCCCGAATGCCCCCGGGCGCGCCGAGGCGTGGCTGGCCGCGCTCGCCTGCCTGCTGGTCGTGGCCGGAAACGTCGGAAGCCTGTGGAGCGTCGACTACCTCCCCACCCACGACGGGCCCCAGGACTTCTTCACGCTGCACGTGGCGAACCACCTCGATGACCCGGCCGCGGGCTACGGCGACTTCCTGCGCCGGGGGTCACCCATCACCCACCACGGCTTCGCTTTCCTCTATGCCCCCCTCGACCGTTGGCTGCCCTGGCAGAGCGCATACCGGATCGCGCTCTCGGGGGTGCTGCTGCTCTGGTGTGCCGGCGCCCTGGCCCTCGCCCGGGCTCTGCATCGCCGCCGGGTGTGGCTCGGGATCGCCCTCGCGGGTCTCGCCTTCCAGTGGAGCCTGTACATGGGCTTCTTCTCCTTCTACGTCGCGACGAGTATGGGCCTGCTGATTCTCGCCTACGCGGTCGCGAGACCGCGCTGGCGCACCCGCGAGCGGGCGCTTCTCGCGGCTCTGCTCTTCGCCCAGGCCCTCGCCCACATCTTTCCCGCGATTCTGACCGGGCTGCTGCTCCTGTCCCTGGGCCTGGCCCGCACGCCGCCGCGCCGCTGGCCTGCCGAGCTGGCGCGCAGCGCCGCCATGGGACTGCCGGCCGTCGCCCTCGCGCTGATGATGCTCGCCCAGGCGGGCGAGCAGGCCGCCCTGACCGCGGAGCCGGGCGCCGCGCCGGCGCCGTGGCTGGCCGAATGGCCCGGTCCCTGGCTCATGGCGAAGTGCTTTGCGAGCGGGCCGCCCTGGCGGGTGTGGACGCCGATCCTGCTCGCCCTCGGCGTGGCGATCCACGCCGGCTGGTCGCGCCGGGCCGCCGGGGCGCGTTGGGAGAGGCGACCCAGGGAAGACCGGGTCCTGTTGACGGCCGGTCTGGTGATGCTCCTTTGCGCCTTCGCGCTTCCCCTGCACATCCCCGGCTGGGAGTTCTTCGCGCCGCGCTTCCTCCCCCTGGCGCTGTGCTGCCTGCTCTTGGCCCTGCCCATGGAGCGGATCGAAGCGCCCGGCTGGTACCGCGCAGCCGCGGGCAGCCTCGTCGTCCTCGGTCTGGCGAGTGTGCTCTGGGCCGCGGGCTACAACCGCGAGCTGGGCGTGCGCAGCGCGCCGGCCCTGGCGGGACTCGAAGCCGGCCTGCAACGCTCGGGTGCGCGCCTCCCCATGGTGATGGACCCGCTGCTGGGGCGGCCTCTTGCGGACGCCGACGCTCCGGTTCCCTACGCGGCGCCGCTGCTCAACCTGGGGCAGATCTACGCGACCGAGCAGGGAGGGATGCCGGCCCACACCTTCGCGGTCTCGCGCCCCACCCATCACGTGCTGCTGCGAGACGATCCCGTGCGCCCATTCCCCGCCTATCCGTCACGCACCTATCCCCTCGTGCTGGCCCAGGAAGACGCCGGAGCGGGAACGCCGCTGCGCCGCAAGCTCACCACCTTCGTGGCCTCCCACGGCGTCGACTTCGAGGACGTGATCCTCTGGGGCCTGCCCGCCGACGCCGAGCTGCTGCTGCAGCGGGGCTACGTGGCGGACTGGCGCCGCGACGGTCTCATGCTGGCCCACTTCGAGGGTTGTCCCGTACGCCTCGTCATCGAGACCGATGGCGACGGCATGCAGCAAGCTCGAGTTCCGGAGGCATTGGAAGTGGAGCTGGGTTGGTATCCCCTGCTCGAGGTCGCCCGGCGTTACGCAGTGCCCTGGCCGGAGCCGGGCGCGGGCGGCTCGGCCGGGGGGAGGGTTCGCTTGCCTCTGCGCGGTTCCCCGTGCGGCTCCGTCTGGCTTCGCGTCGCCGCCGCGGCAGCGGAACGGGGCGAAGCTCCGGAGCCCGTGTGGAGCTGCCGTGGCGCGGACGCCGAAGGACGCCTCGTCGTTCGCGATACCCGCGCCACTCCCGAGCTGCGCTGCAGTCTCGCGCCGAGCGGCGGCCTCGGTCCGGTGGCGGATCGCGGCGGAGCCGTGGCCGTGCCATGATCCCGAGAGCCAGCGCCACTGCGCTCGCGGCGCTGGCGAGGAGCCGTGCCCGCACGCGAGGAGAAAACGATGCTCGACATCAGCGGCGATGAGGCGAACCGTGTCGTGTGCGTGGAGCCCCGAGGACCGCTGCAGGAAGCGGACTTCGAGGAGCTCGCCGCCGTGGTGGATCCGATCATCGCAAGCCACGGGGCGCTCGGCGGATTGATGATCCACACGCAGTCCTTCCCCGGCTGGGAGGATTTCGCGGGCTTTCTGTCCCACATGCGTTTCGTGAAGGAGCACCAGAGCAAGATCGGTCGGGTCGCGCTGGTGACGGACAGCGCGCTCGCCAGCGTCGGGCCGAAGCTCGCGAAGATCTTCGTCTCGGCGGAGGTGGAGCACTTCGCCTACGCGGATATGAAGCGCGCCCGGGCCTGGATCGCTGCTCAGGAGCCGGCCTCGGACTGAGTCTCGAGCCGGGGCAGGACCTTCGACGCCAGTAGCTCCAGGCTCTCCCAGCCCACCGCAGGGTCGAGGCCTCCGACCAGGGGGTGAAGATAGAGCCATACCTCGGGCCCCATTTGCTCGGCGAGGCCGACGCACTCGTCTGGCGTGAGCACCTGGTAGAGCTGCGAGGCGCGCAGCGCATCGGCGCTCTCGAAGTCCTGATAGGGGCCGCTCGCGGCGCCCTCCACGTACCAGCGTGCGTAGGAGCGGCTCTCGTGCAGCGCGTGGGGGGCGATCTTCGTCCAGAGGGCATCGGGATCTTCGGCGACGAAGAGGGAGAAGGAGCCCACCGTGCGGGGCGGCGCCGCGGGCTTGCCGAGGCGCTCGCACTCGGCCGCGTATAGGACGTAGAGCTCCGGCACGGCCGGGACGTACCCGTCGGCGATGCGTGCGGCGCGGCGGGCCGACGCCTTCGTCGAGCCGCCGAGCAGGAGGGGAGGGTGGGGCCGCTGCACGGGGGTCGGGCGCACCCGCGCTCGGCGGCCGCGGTAGTCGAAGGGCTCCCCGGTCCACGCACGCTTCAGCGTTTCGATGCCCTCCTCGATGAGGGCGCCGCGTTCTCCACGCGAGCGCCCGAACATCTCGAACTCCGAGGGCAGGAAGCCTCCGGCGATCACCAGCTCGACCCGGCCGCCACTGAGGTTGTCCAGCACGGCGACGTCCTCGGCGATGCGCAGGGGGTCGTGGAGGGGGAGCACGAGGGCGGAGACTTGCACGCGCATGCGCCGGCTGCGCGCCGCCACCGCGGCTCCGTAGAGCAGGGGCGAGGGCAGGTAGCCGTCCTCGCTGCCGTGGTGCTCCGAGAGCATGCACTCCGCGAAGCCCTGGCGATCCGCCCACTCGGCCATCTCGAGCCCCGCGGCGTAGAGCGATTCCTTCGGCGTGCCGAAGCCGGGCGCGCGCAGGTCGAGGCGCAGGGTGAGATTCGCCATGGGATTGCTGCTCCTTCTTTCCGCGCTCGGCGCACCCGCGCTGCGATTGCTCTCCCGATAGCGCGCCCGGCTCCCCGGGGGCCAGCAGGGCCGACGAGACCATCCCGATTGGGATCATTCAAGCCCGGGTGGCTCTGGTCAAGTGCAGTCAAGAAGAGAAAGGGACAATCGTGCTGCCTGTGTGAAGCGCTTCACAGAGCTATGTCGGGGTCCGGGCGATGATACAGGCACCGTGAGATGACCTCACTGGAGGAGAGGACATGAAGATCGTTGCAGTCGTAACCGGCGCCTTCCTGCTCGGCGGTGCTGCGGGCGCCGTCACCACCAGCCTCACCGATTCCGCTGAAGGAAAGGTGGCGGCCTGTCGCCTGGAGCCCGTTGCCGAGCAGACACCGAGCCAGGAGAACCCGTGGAAGCAGCGGGGTGCCAAGGAGGGCCCGTACCGCTACCGCTTCGCCCGATCCGCTGGCGAGATGGCGCCTGGCTTCTGAGCCAGAACGCTCCCTGAAGCGCCTGCCTGCACTCTTGTCTGCGCTCTCACCTGCGCCCGCACCTGCACTCTTGCCTGCGCTGGGGCCATCGGCTACCCGGTAGCCTGAGCCCCGGCGAGCGAGAGCGGCAGGAACGAGAGGAGTGCGAGACCCCCCATGTCGAAAAAGTCGAAAAGCTCGAAAGAGTCGAAAAACTCGAAAGAGAATTCACTGGATGCAGAGCGGCGCGTAGCCGTCGAGGCCGTCTTGCTGGCCAGCGGCCTGTGCCGCACCGTGCAGGCGAACCTGGTCTCGGACGAGTCCATGTCCAAGAAGGATCGCTCCCCGGTCACCGTCGCCGATTTCGGCGCCCAGGCGGTGGTGACCCAGGTTCTGCGCCAGCACTTTCCCGACATCCCCATGGTGGGCGAGGAAGACGCCGCCGAGCTGCGCGATTCGGGCAACGCCGAGCTGACGAGCAAGGTGGTCGCCAACGTGCGCGAGGTGGTGTCCGGGCTCGAGGAGGCGGAGATCCTCGACCTGATCGACTACGGCACCTACGAGGGGGGAGGGCGAGGTCGCCACTGGACCCTCGATCCCATCGACGGCACCAAGGGCTTCCTGCGTCTCGACCAGTACGCCGTCGCGCTGGCGCTGATCGAGGACGGCGAGGTGGTGCTCGGGGTGCTGGGCTGCCCCAACCTGCCCGTGAAGGCCGGCGAGCCCGACGGCGCAAAGGGTTGCCTCTTCATCGCGGTGAAGGGCGGGGGGGCGAGCATGCGCACCCTCGACGACGCGAAGGAGAGCGCGATCCACGTGACCGAGATCCGCGACACCGCCCAGGCCTCCTTCTGCGAGTCCGTCGAGTCGGCCCACTCCTCCCAGTCGGACTCCGCCAGGGTCGCGGAGCTGCTGGGCATCGAGGCGCCCCCCTATCGCATCGATAGCCAGTGCAAGTACGCGGCGGTGTCCCGCGGTGACGCCTCGATCTACCTGCGCCTTCCCACCCGTAAGGACTATGAAGAGAAGATCTGGGATCACGCCGCGGGTGCCATGGTGATCCGCGAGGCCGGCGGCCGCGTCACCGACGTGAGCGGCAAAGATCTCGACTTCTCCATCGGCCGCACCCTACGCGACAACAAGGGCGTGATCGTGACCAATGGCCACGTGCACGACCGGGTGATCGCGGCGGTGGGGGAAGTGCTGGGGCTGTAGGGGTCATTTCATAAATCCCTCCGCCTGCTGAGGCATCCGCTCGCCCCGCTCGTGCAGATCGAGGAGTGCGGGCAGCACGACGAAGACGCAGACCACGGTGTAGACGAGGCCGATGGTCAGGGTCACTCCGAGGTTGTGCATCCCATTGTGCCCCGAGAAGGCGAGACTCCCGAAGCTGACGATCGAGGTCAGGGCGCTGTAGTAGACCGCTCGGGCGGTGGAGGTGCCCAGCAGGCCGTCCTCCCGGGTGCGTCCTTCCTTGGAGTTCTGGACGAGATGGATCGCGCTGTCGACCCCGATCCCGAAGAGCAGGGGAATCACGATGACGTTTGCAAAGCCGAATGCGATACCGAAGAGCGCCATCGTCGCCGCGGTCAACGCCGCCCCGAGGCAGAGGGGCAGCATGACCAGGAGCACATCGGAGAAATCCCGCCACAGCGCCCACAGCAGCAACGAGATCAGCAACACGGCCGAGACGAGAGCCTGCCGGAAGGAGGACACCGTCACTACGCCGAACTCCACCAGGTTCACGGGCACGCCGGCGGCTCCTGGCGCGACTCCCTGCACGGCAACCACGAAGTCCTCGAGATCTTCCAGCACGCTCATGTCGGCGCTGGGAAAGACCTGGACGCGAGCGATGCCCTCGTCGGTCCGCATCTGGCGCCGAAGCGAAGGCGGCAGCGTCGACAGCTGGATCTCGCTGGCGGCGAGCGCGCGGCGGAGTCGCGCGAGCTGGTCCGGGAGCGAGGAGAGGAGCAGGACTTCGAACTCGTCCAGCGCCTCCTGGCTGCGCCCCTCCCTCACGATCCGCTCGAGGAAGACCCCAAGGCGATCTCGCAGCTGGCCCACGCCGGCCGCGAGCGCGTCGTCTCCAGCCGCGAGCCCCGATGTGTCGAGGTACTCGTAGAGGTCTCGCAACGCCGTCATCCGCACATCCGCGCTTCCCGGCGAAGCGGCGCTTCCGCCCTGGGGCTTTTCGAGGATAGGCTCTTCGAGGAAGAAGGCGATGTCTGCCAGGATCTCGAGCTTCTCCTGCTGCTCCTCCGGGACGTAGCTCGCGAGAGTGAGCGCAAAATCGACTTCGGGCAGCGCTTCGACCTGCTCGGCGATGTGCGCTGCCTCCTTCTGATCCCCGACCAGCACGTTCAGGAACCAGGGCGAGCTCTGACTTCCAAGGAGATCCTTGAAGGCCTGAACCGACTCGGAGGAGGGGTCGCGCATCTCCACGACGTTCGGATCGAAGCGGAGTCCCGGTAGGAGGGCGATACAGAGGAGGCCGACCGCGAGCGAGGCCCAGCGGACCGTGCCCGGCCGAGCAGCGAACCAGCGCAGGCGCCGGGGATCGAAGTGGAGCGTCTTGCCGAGGTGGCGCTCCGGATCCACACGAAGCCAGCTGCTCACCAGCGCCGGAAGCAGGGTCAGGGTGAGGAAGAAGATGATGAACATCCCGGTCCCCGCGATGGCACCCAGCTCTGCGAGGCCCCGAAAATCGGTGAACATGAAGACGTAGAAGCTGACCGCCGTGGTGAGGGTGCAGAAGAAGAGGGCCCCCCCGACGCTCGACGCGGTCTCGCGCAGCGCTTCCGGCTGCGGAAGGCCCCGCCGCAGGAGCTCTGCGTAGCGCATCCCCATGTGGATCCCGAAGTCGACGCCGAGGCCGATGAAGAGGATTCCGAAGGTGATCGAGGCGAGGTTGAGGTGCCCGATGGCGACGGCCGTGAACGCGCCCGTCCAGATCAGACCGACCAGCAAGGTGACGAGGGCCGCGACGACCAGCGGTACGCAGCGAAGGGCCCGGTAGAGGACGAGTGCGACGAAGAAAAAGCAGAATGCCCCGGCGCCGCCGATATCCCAGGCCAGAGCGATCATCTCCTCCGTATTGAGAGCCGGGTTGCCCGTGATGCGCACGGTGACTCCTCGCTCGGGTACGAGGCCCAGCTCGCGACTGATCGAGCGAATCCTCTCGATGGGCTCGCGCCCGAGCAGGATGTCGCTGTAGTCGAGGATCGGGTGAGCGACGAGGGTCTGTCGCGTGGACGGCTCCTGGGACGAACCCTCGAGCAGAAGCGCCTCCCAGGATACGGCGAGCGGGAATTCCTCGTAGATCGCGACTGTGGCCTCGCCGACCCGGTCGAGCACCAGCGTCCATTGGACGGTGTCTGCCCCAGTCTCGTCGCGCTCTTCCAGGCCCCGGTGAATCAGGTCCGCCATCCGCTCGATGGAGGGATCCGGCTCCAGCTCGCCGATGAAGGGCTGGATCCGGGCCATTTGATCCGCGAAGTCGTCGAGCTCCTCCACGCTGCTGTAGAGCAGGCCCTTCTCTTCGAAGAAGTCGCCGCCACCGGGCAGGTAGACTTCGGAGAAGAGCTCCGGCTCCTGTCGCAGTCGCTCCGCGAGCTGGCGGCTGGCCGATCGGGTCAGCTCGGGAGTGCGACCATCGACCACCACGAAGAGAGCCTCTTCGAGATTCGGGAAGTGCTCGATGAACTTCAGGTGCGCCTGGCGCGATGGGAGATCGCTCGAGATGAGCGAGAGGTTGTCCGAGTTGATACCGAGGTGGCGCGCCGTGTATAGGGCGAAGCCCGCCGTGAGCAGCAGGGAGACGACCACGATCCCGCGAGCCCGGACCCGCACGCCGTCGACCCAGCGCGAGAGCCAACGCGCCAGGGCGTCATCGACGAGTTGCTTCATCGCGGTACTTCATCGAGCTGCTTCATGAAGGGAGAAGACTCCTCGGCTGAGCTGGCACGCGTGCTTCGAGTGCTCGCCGAGTGCTGCCGGGGCCTCGACCGAGAGAAAAGCTCTTCGCTGGAGACAAGTCAACCCGCGGGGCGGAGCCCAGCATGGGGGCAGCGGCTCCGCCACCCGCTGCCCGCGAAAGGGCCAGGAAGCGACCGGGAGCGGCCATTCGACCCCATTCTACACCCCTTGTTTTTGTCTACCGCAGCCATGCTGTGACGGTCTATGCTCCGCGCCTGAAGCCATGCCCGCCGCCAAGCCGCTCTCCCTCGCGCATTCCATCCCCCGGCCGAGACCCTCGGCATGGAGCTGCGAGCGGTGAAGGAGTTCGGGGAGGGTCAGATCACCGTCTACGCGCTTCGGAGTCGCGAATGAGGGCCCCGCGGCGCTCGACCCTCTGCCTCTTCGCATACGTCTTCGGCCTCTCCGCCTATGCGAACGCCGCGGCATGGGTGTCGCCGGAGCACCTGGACTGGTTTCCGCCCTTCCAGGAGGGCGTGGACCTGCTGAAGCGCAACCACCTCGGGGCGGAGTACTTCCGCATCGCGATGGCGCTGGTCGAAGGACGCGGCTTCAGCGACCCCTTCGGCGCCGGCACCGGGCCCACGGCTTGGATGCCGCCGCTCTACCCCGCGCTGCTCGCTGCTCTGATCTGGCTGCTGGGATCGAAGTCCGCCGTCGGGTGGGCGATCCTCCTGCTGAAGAACCTCACCCTGGTCTGGGTGGGCACCCAGGTGCGCGCCGTAGCGCAGCGAAGCCACCTGGCTCTCGCCCCTGGCTGGGCGGTGGCGGCCTACGCTGTCTGGCTCGCGGCGCACTTCGACTGGTTCTTCCAGTTCAGCCACGACACCTGGCTCATGCTGCTGCTCGTGACCGCGAGCTTCGTGTTCGCCGTGCGCGTGCTCGGCGACGAGCCGCCGCGCTTCGGAAGGCTGGGCTGGCCCCTTGCGTGGGGCCTGCTCGGTGGCGTGAACGCCCTGGCGAGCCCCATTGCCGGCCTCAGCTGGGCGACGGCCTCAGCCTTCCTGCTGGTGCGCGACCCGCGCCGGCTGCGGAAGCTCTGCGCCGCGGGCATGCTGGCCGCACTCTGCGTCGCGCCCTGGATCGCGCGCAATGCCGTGGTCTTCGACCGGCTCATCCTGATGAAGTCGAATCTCTACTTCGACCTCTACCTTGCCAACTACAAGAGCCTGACTGGCGTCTATGACAGTCGCTTCTTGCACGTCTACCACCCATACTTTCATGCGAAGAAGCCGAACTCGGGCTACCGCCGGCTCGGCGAGACCGCCTACCTCGACACTTTCGAAGAGCGCTTTCACAGAGAGTTGGATGCTCGGCCGGAGGTCTACCTGCGCAAGGTCGGCCGCCGGCTCCTGGCCGTCACGCTGCTGCACCATCCCCATCGCCCGGAGCTCGAGGGAACCCTGCCGCCCTTCCGCACCGCTCTGCACCCACTCCCGCTGCTCGGCCTGCTCGCCACCCTTGCCCTGCGCCGTCGCCGGCTGCCCGCCGTCGTCGGCCTGGCCGCGACCTTGTACGCGGTGTACCTCGTGCCCTACGTCGCCGCCGCCTTCTACAACCGCTACCTGCTACCGGTGAGCGCGCTTCTCGCCCTCTTCGCCTTCTGGGGTGCGGACGCCGCGCTGGCCACGCGCCAGGCGCCGACCGATCGCACTCGAGACGCACTCGAGACGGACTCGTAAAGAGGAGCGCAGGTCGCCCGGTTCAGGCGAAGGCCTCGACCTGCTGCCTGAAATCCGCGATGGCGTGGTCGAGCTGGGAACGCAGGGAGTCGGGCAGATCGGGGCCAGCGGCCTCGCGCACCGCTTCGAAGTACCAGAGCAGTTGCCGGGGCTCGGCGCTGAAGCGCTCGAGGGTCTCCGGGCCCGTGAGGCGAAGGTCGGCGAGGATGTCCGAGAGGTTGTGGAGCTTGTCGCAGGCCGACACCAGGCGGGCCGGCTTGCTGGCCTCCCGCAGGTGCTCGATGTAGGCCAGCTTGCGCTCCTTCCAGGGTGACTTCTTCTCGGGGGTGTCGCCTTCGAGGGTGTCCGTGCAGGAGTCCACGATGCCGGCGACCACGGGGCCGAAGCGATGGCGCACGGCATCCAAGTCGACCGTCTCGCAGTCCTCGACCGTGTCGTGGAGCAGCCCGGCCACCGCCTCGTCCATGCCGCCGCCGTGCTCGAAGACGAGGCCCGCGACCTGGAGCAGGTGAGCCACGTAGGGCACCGGCTTTCCCTTGCGGGTCTGGTCGGCGTGGTGCTCGAGCGCGAAGGCGAGGGCCTCGCTCAGGCGCAACTGTTCTTCGGGTGTCATGCGACCTCCTCGCCTCCGCTGGCTCGCTTATTGGCCCTTGAAGACGGGCTTGCGCTTCTCGATGAAGGAGCGGGTGCCTTCCTTGGCGTCTTCGGTGTGGGCCGACATGGTGGCCGCCACGGCTTCGTAGTCGAGCATCTCTTCGAGGGTCGACTTGAGGACGAAGCGCCGGGCGAGGTCGACGGCCACGATCGGCGCCTGGGCGAGCTTCTTCGCGTAGGCGAGGGCGCTGGGGAGCGCCTGCCCCTCCTCGACCATCTCGTCGATGAGGCCCTCCTCGAAGGCCTCGTCGGCCTCGAGGATGCGGCCCGTGGTGATCATCATGAGGGAGGTCGAGAGGCTGGTGTGCCGGGGCAGCAACCAGCTGATCCCGCAGTCGGGAGCGAAGCCCAGGCGCACCATGGCGGCGCTCATGCGGGCCGTCGGCTCGGCGAAGCGGCGGTCGCAGGCCAGCGCGTAGGCGAGCCCCGCCCCCATGGCGGGGCCGTTGATGGCCGCGAAGCAGGGCTTCTCGACGTCGTAGATCATGCGGGTGAACTCCGCAAAGGGGCCCGCCGGCGTCTTGCGCTGGTAGCGGGGCAGGGTGAGGTCCGAGAGGCCCGGGATGCCGCGGTCCGTGTCGTCACCGCTCAGCCAGTCGGCGTCGCCGCCGGCGCAGAAGCCGCGGCCGGCTCCGGTAATGACGATGGTGCGGACCTCGTCGTTGAGGCGCAGCTCGCGAAAGAGCTCGACGAGATCGGCGGCCAGCTCCCAGTTGATCGCGTTGAGGCGGTCGGGGCGATTGAGGGTGAGGATGCCGACTCCCTCGTCGATCTCGAACTTCAGGTGGTCTTTCTCTGCCGTGCGATCTGACATGAATGGGGCCCTCTCTTTCTCGTGAATTCGGTTGCGTCGATGTAAGTAGAAGTTTCGCTGCCGGGATCAGTCCTCGCGCAGGCGGGCCACGGTCTCGCGCACGAAGTCGTCGTCCCGCCGCGCGTCGCCCGGAAGATCGAGGAGCAGCGTGTCGAAGACGCCGCTGCAGCGCTCCTTGCAGAGGCTCGCAAAGTCGTCCCAGGTGCCGATGACGGCCCATTCCTGCAGCATCTCATCGGTGATGCAATTGGGCATGTCGGTCCACTTGCCCTCCTTGGAGAGGCGGTGGAGCTCGGCGCCCACATCCAGCCAACCGTGGTGCTCGAGCACCGAGTGGTAGGTGCGCGTGGAGGCGTAGAAGGCGATGTGCTGCTTCAGCTCCTGCATGGCCCGGAAGACGCCGGCCTCGTCCTTCGCGATGGCGAGGAAGGGGGCCCCCACGAGGTCGATCTCCGCCGGGTCGCGGCCGGCCTTCTCGGCGCCCTTGCGCACGGCGGGCAGCACGACGTCCCGGGTGAAGGCGAAGGTCGCGATGGGGTGCAGCCGCAGGCCGTCGCACATCTCGCCCGCGAGGCCGGCCATGTAGGTGTTGACCGCCGCGATCAGGATGGGCGGGTCGGGGTACTCGATGGGCCCCGGATTGAAGAAGGGGTTGATCATCGTGAATCGATAGTGCTCGCCCTCGAAGAAGCGGGGCTCCCGTCCGTTCTTGAAGGTCTCGAAGATGGCGCGCATGCACTGCAGGTACTCGCGCATGCGCGGCCCGGGCGGGCCGGTCCATTGGGATGCGTAGCGTCGCTCGATGTGGCCCTTCACCTGGCTTCCCAGCCCGAGGCGAAAGCGCCCCCCGGTGAGCTGCTGCAGGTCCCAGGCGATCTGGGCCGTCACCATGGGGCTGCGAGGGAAGGCGATGGCGACGTTGGTCCCGATCTCGATGCGCTCGGTGTGCTCGGCCACCAGGGGCAGGGGCAGGAAGGGGTCGTGTCCGGCCTCGGGCGTGGTCACGCCGTCGAAGCCCTGCGCCTCCATCTTGCGCGCTACCTCGGCGATGGCAGAGATGCTCTGCACGTCCTGTCCATGGCCCGCGTACTGCTCCGTGTCGGGGCTCAGGATGACGGTCTCGACTTTGAAGGCCAATCGGGCTCCTTTCTATAGTCAGCGCGTAGTCAGCGCGTGGCGCGCCGCGATGTAGCCGAAGGTGATCGCGGGACCGATGGTCGCGCCGGCCCCGGCGTAGGTGGGTCCCATGACCGAGGCCGAGCAGTTGCCGACGGCGTAGAGCCCATCGATGACCCGCCCGTCTTCTCGGAGCACCCGCGCCCGCTCGTCGGTGGTGAGGCCGCCCTTCGTCCCCAGCTCACCCGGAAAGACCTCGATGGCGTAGAAGGGCGCTGTCTCGATGGCGCGCAGGCAGGGGTTGGGCGTGGCCTCGGCGTCCCCGTAGTAGCGGTCGAAGAGGGTCTCGCCGCGCTGGAATTCGGGATCCTTCCCGTCGCGCGCGTCGTTGTTGAACTTCTCCACCGTGGCCTCGAGACCGTCGGCGTCGATGCCGAGCTGACCCGCGAGCTCCCTCAAGGTCCCGGCCTTCTTCAGGTACTTCGCCTTCTTGAGTCGTCTCGGGATCGTGAAGTCTGGCTGCTGGCTGGCCTGCAAGAAGGGACCGACCGGGTAGCTCTTGCGGAAGGTCGCGTCGAATATCAGGTAGGAGGGCACGGTCGGCGCCTCGGGGCGGTCCTTTTCGTGCATCACCTTCACGACGTCGACGTAGGGCGCGGCCTCGTTCACGAAGCGCTGGCCCCGCTTGTTGACGAGGATGCCGCCGGGCAGGGACTTCTCGACCACGAGCATGCGCGCACGATCCTCGCGCGGCACCACCGTCGTGGGGCCCCACCAGGCGTCGTCCATGAGGGCGAGGCCGGAGCCCAGCGCCTCGCCCATTACGATGGCGTCGCCCTCGTTGGCGGGATTGGCGCAGGTCCACTCGGCGCGAGTCGGACCCGGGAGGTACTTCTCCCGCAAGGACTGGTTGCCTTCGAAGCCCCCCGCCGCGAGGATGACCCCCTTGCGTGCTCGGATGCGCACCCGGCGGCCGTCCTTCTCGGCCACCACGCCCGTCACGCGACCGTCCTCTTCGATCAGCTCCCGGGCCGGGGTCTCGAGCCAGAGGGGGACCTCGCGATCCAGGAGCGAGAGACGCAAGGGCGCGATCAGACCGTTTCCCATGGTGCAGGTGCGATCGCGCCTGGAGCGCAAGCGCCAGGGGATGTCGAGGGCGTAGTTCAGCATGAGCCGGAAGGCGAGCATCAACCAGCCCGCGCTGCGGCAGAGCATGACCCGGGCCTCGGCGGATGTCATGGCGACGCGGCCCATGATCAGGCACTGCAGGCCCTGGTCGCGCAGGCGCCGATACTCGTTGCCCAGGCGCTTGCCCGCGAAGCGCTTGGGCTCGACGGTGCGGGCGCCCAGCTTGCTGCCCGGTGCGGCCGGGTAGTAGTCCGCGTACTCCGACATGCATTCCACGTCGAGGTGGGTCTTCTCGCAGAGGTACTCGAGGGTGTCGGGAGCCTCGTCGACGTAGGCCCGCAGGCGCTCTTCGGACACCATCCCCTCGGTGATGGAGCGTAGGTAGTCCATGGCGTCTTCGGGGCTGTCGTGGATGTCCGTGGCCGTCATGAAGTGGTTGTTGGGGATCCAGAGGGCCCCGCCCGACATGGCGGAGGAGCCGCCGTAGCGGTCCGATTTCTCGATCAGCAGCACGTCGGCGCCGCGATCGTGGGCCACGATGCCGGCCGTCATGGCGCCGGCGCCGGAGCCGACCACGAGGAGGTCGACGCTGTGGTCCCAGTCCTCCTGGCTGGCGGCGGTCATCTCACTGCTCCATGGGGCTCGGGGGCTCTTCCCTTCGACGCCGGGCCCGGGCTCGCTTGCCCGAGGGGCGTGGTGAACCCGGTGGCGCTGGCAGAAAAGCTCGGAGCGGGCCGTGATCGCAGCCCGCTCCCTCGCCCGAGCGTGCAGGCGAAGGGCAGAAGCATAATATGACCGGGCTCGCGTGGCGAGCCGGACCTCCGGGGCCCCGGGGGCCCGGGGCAGCCGGCGTCCAGTGCGCCGCCTCGCTGGGCCTCACCCTCGCCGAGGGGGTACCCCTCCGGCCGTCACTCCTCCGACCAGCGCGGCGGGCGCTTCTCGCGCAAGGCCGCCACTGCCTCGCGGTAGTCGGCCTGCTTCATCATCCGGTCCAGCAGCGCGTCGGACTCGCGCACGGCGCTGCCCACGTCTCGGTGCAGATCCGTGTAGATCTGCCGCTTCGTCGTCTGCAGGGAGCCGGGCGAGACGGTTTGCACCAGCTCTCGCGCGTACGCGTAGGTGTGGGGCAGCAGCGCTTCCGGCTCGAGCAGGGCGTTGAGGAGGCCCAGCTCCATGGCCTCGTCGGACATGAAGATCCGGCTCGAGAGCAAGAGGTCGTTGGCGCGCGTCAGTCCGATCAGCCGCGGCAGGAGCCAGGAGAGGCCGAACTCGGCCGGGAGGTTCAGCCTGCCGTGGGCGGTGGTGAGCTTGACCCCCCTGGCGGCGAAGCGCAGGTCGGCGTAGCAGGCGATCACAAACCCCGCGCCGGCCGCCGGACCGTTGATGGCCGCAATGACGGGCTTGCTGAGCCCGAATTGAAAGGCGAAGTTCGCGTCGAACTCCGGGCGCACGCCGTAGCCGGGCTCGGGAAGGTCGTCGGGGGTGCCGGGGTCGTAGCCGCCGCGCTCGACGTGCTTCTCGAGGGCCGCCGTATCGGCCCCCGCACAGAAGCCGCGTCCCTCGCCGGTAACCACCACCACGCGCACCCGGTCGTCGCGCTCGGCCTGCTCGAGGATCCAGCGATACTCGGTGTGCATGCGGCCCGTCCAGGCGTTGAGCCGCTCCGGACGGTTCAGGGTGAGGGTCGCAATCCCCTCTTCGACCGCGTAGCGAGTGACGCGAAGATCCATCTCGAGCGCTCCTCGGGCCTGGAAGGGCAGGGCGTAGTCAGGCCGCCTCGCGCAGCTCCTCGCTTTGCGGCACGGCCTTCACGCCCTCGGGACCAAAGGGCTGGAAAGTGATCACCAGGGCGGGCATGAGCAGGAAGTCCGCCACCAGGGCGACCACGATGGTGCCCGCCAGCAGCAGGCCCTGTACCGACTGGGCGTCGAGCACCGACAGCAAGAGCACGAGGAATCCGAGGACGAGCGCGATGGAGGTGATCACCAGGGCGCGGCCCACGTCCATGATCGACTCCCGCAGCGCCTCGGCGTAGTTGCCGCAGCGCTGGAACTCGTAGCGTATGCGCGACATGAGATGGATCGTGTCGTCCACGGCGATCCCCAGGGCGACGGCGGCGATGATGGCCTTCGAGTAGTCGAGGAGGATGCCGAGCCAGCCCATGAGACCCAGGGTCAGCAGGATGGGCGCGAGGTTGGGCAGCATGGCGATCGTGCCCGCGAGGACCGAGCGGAAGAGCAGGCACATGAGAACGCTGATGACGCCGAAGGCCAGCAGGAATCCCTGGAGCTGGCTCGCCACGATGTAGTCGAGGAGGATCACCCAGAGCGCTCCCATACCGGTGACCGTCATCTGGGTGGCTTCCAGGGGCTGCTTCGCGATCTCCGCCTCGAGCCCCTCGAGGAGGTCGGCGGTCTTGCTCGTCATGTCCAGCTTGAGGCGCAGCTCGAGGCTGGCCCGTTGGTAGTCCGAGGATACGTAGTCGTCGGTCTCGCTTCCGCCTGCGGTCTCGTAGAGCAGAAGATACTGGGCCACGAGGTCCCGGGTCTCGGGCAGGCGGTACCAGGCCGGATCGTCCGCGTGAAAGCTCTGGTTGAGGTCCGTGAGGATGTCCACGATGGAGTAGGTCTTGCGCACGATGTCCTGCTGGCTCGACCAGGCCTGGATGCGCTCGATCTCCCGGAGCGCCGCCGGCTCCTTGATGGCCTCGGGCTCGCCGGCGTCGAAGAGCAGGATCACGTTGGTGACCCCGCCCATGACCTCGTCCACCTTGATGGTGGTGTGCTTGATGGGCATCCGGTCGGAGAAGTCGTTGAGCCAGTTGGAGTCGGCCACGAGCTGGGTGATCCCGACCACGGAGAACACCAGGACGAGCGCAGAGGCGACCAGGATCGGCCGGCGAAAGCGAATCGTGAAGGCCGCCGTGGCGGTAAGGACGGCTTGCACGACGCGCCCCCCCTTCGCGTGGATCCGCTGTGTCTCGCTGGCCGCCTTGCGGGGAACCCTGCGCCCGAAGGAGAGCAGCGCCAGCAGCAGGGTGAGGGAGAGCACGAAGGCCATCATCACGCCGAAGGCGCTGTAGATGCCCATGTGGGAGATGCTCTTGATGGGGACGAAGCTCATGGCCCAGAAGCCGATGGCCGTGGTGATGCTGGTCAGCAGGCAGGGCGTGCCTACCAGGTAGAGGGTCTGCACCAGGGCCTCGCGGCGATCGCCGATATCCACCAGCCGGGCCCGGAACTCCGAGAGGATATGGACCGAGTGGGCGACGCCGATGGCGGTGAGCAGGGTGGGAATGCTGCCGAAGCTGAGATCCAGACTCCAGCCGACGGCTGCGATGAAAGCCACGCAGGCGATGACGCTCATCTGCACCACGATGGTGGGCGCCAGCACGCCTACGACCGAGCGGAAGAAGAAGAGCAGCACCAGGGCAATCACCCCGGCTGTGGCGAGGCCGAGGGTCACGCTCTCTTCTTCGAGTACGACGTTGAAGATCGCGTTCAGTGGAACGTCGCCCGAGTGGTAGAAGTCGATGCCCGCGTACTCGGGTCGCGCCAGGATCTCCTGGATCTTGTTGTCGGTGACCTGGGGGTAGAGGTTATCGAGGCCGTCCCCGCCCTCCGGGTCGAGGCGGATCTCGTCCAGGGGATCCGTGCTCGTCCGGTCCATCTCCAGGATCAGGGCCGCGTAGGCGCCGTCCCCGGTGACGAGGCCGCCCACGAGCATGGGCTTGGCGAGGTAGCGCGCACGCAGGGCGAGAAGCTCTTCCTGGGTCTCCGGAAGGTCGTCCTGGAGCTTCTGGATGTCGATGCCGCCTTCCACGCCGACCATGAGCTCGGCGTTGGCCAGGCTGGTGACCTCGTAGATGAAGGGAACCTCGTCCTCGATGGCCTCGGTCAGCTGCAGGATCTTGCGCATGACCTCGAGGTCGAAGGCGCCGTGCTCGGTCCCGGGCGCCTCGTAGAGGATGTAGGAGATCTCGTCGGAGCCGAAGTCCTCCTGGTACTTCTCATAAGCGAGGAAAGCCGGGTCCTGGGGATCGAAATAGGCCTCGAAGCTCGAGTCGACCCGCGCCTTGCCGGCCAGGAACATGCTGCCGGAGAGCATGAGGACCGCCAGCACGACCACCCACCAGCGGTGGTCGAAGGACCAGCCCGCGATGGCGGCGAAGGTCTCGTTGGAACGGGTGATGAAGTCGCGTTGCATGGGGGCTCCGTGGATATGGGGGCTCCGGGAATGAAGGAAAGCGGTGCGAAGCGCCCGTGAATCGTCGCTCAGGTCGCCCTCGGGCGCTATTGCGATTTGGGGCTCGTCTCCGCATGGGGCCGTGGCGCGGGGGCCAGGAGCGCCTCCCGCGCGCTGCCGGGGTCGCGCAGGGGCAGCGCGCGCAGGGCGCCGACCTCGTCGGGGGCGTAGCCCGGCTCGGGCGCCCGGCCGGAGAAGGTCAGCAGCACCCAGTCGAGCAGCCGGGCGAGCCGGGCGTCGGAGAGGGGCGCCTGGGCGACCCCGGGCACGCTGGCCAGATACTCGCGGCCGCCGGGTGAGTCGAGCAGCCCGGCGACCCCGTGAAGCGTGGGCACCACCCCGGGCACGCCCGCACCGTCGAGGCCGTGGCAGGCGGAGCAATGGAGGAGGTAGTCCTCGCTGACGTCTGCGGCCGGAAGCTCCGCCGACGCCGGACCCGGGAAGAGCAGGGTCGTGAGCAGGGTGGCATGGGCCAGCATCAACCGCATCACCGCTCCGGCTGGCGCTCCTTCGCCGGTCCGAGAACGACGGCGATGGAGCAGTGGTAGCTCTGGGAGGAGGTACCCGCGCACCAATTGATGTCGTTGCTGCGATACCAGTGGTAGTCGGGCCGGTCCCCCTCGTTGCGGTTGCAGACGCAGCGACCGCACAGGCCCTTGCCACAGCAGTCGTTGTAGGAGATGAGGTAGTCCTTGCCGTCGGCCGGGTTGCGGCAGGTGCCGACCCAGGTGACCGGGCTCAGCTCCGAGCCCGGCGGACAGGCGGTCGCGCTGCCGCCGCAGCACTCGCAGAGGAAGCCGTCGATGGCGCAGTAGCGCCAGTACTCGCACTTGCTGGGATCGCCCTCCGGCCCCTCGACCTCGCCGGGCAGGGTCTGCGCCGCGCCGCCCTCGGCCCGGGCTACGGGGAGCACGGGCAGCAGCGAGACGCCTGCGGCAGCGAGCAGGAAGCGCCCCAGACGCGCCAGGAAGCTGCGCCGCCCGGCGCTGCGCGCGAGGCCCCGGGCCGAGTGCTCCGCCCAGCGATCCAGCCGGCTCACGAGAGGGCCTCCGCGCCGGCGGTGGTGGCGAGGGGCCGCTTCCGATCGAGGAGCTCTTGAATCGAGCCCACTCCGAGCTCATCGGCGGTAAAGAGGCTCTCGAGGTGCTCGCGGGTGTTGACGATCCCCTTGGCGCGCACGATGCCCTGCTCGTCGATGAGCACCGCGGTGGGGAGCTTCGCGACTGCGAAGCGCAGGCCGAGCTCGGTGGAGAGCACGTAGAGCGGAGCTTCCAAGCCCTTCTCGCGGCGAAAGGCTTGATGCTCGTCGGGATCTCCGTCGCTGGCCAGGACCAGGCGCAGGCCGGGGGACTCCTCCGCGGCGACACGTAGGAGCGTCGGAAGCAGGGTGTCGCAGACCGGACAGGTCGGCGAGAGGAAGAAGAGCAGGGTGCGCTGCGCCGCCGCGGCGCCGCCGATGGCCACCGGGCGTCCGGAGAGATCGGCGAGCTGCAGCTCGGGCGCGGCCTCGCCGACCTCGGGCCCGCGCTGGGTCGCCAGCGCGCCGAAGGGGGCCAGCCGCTCGTGGAGCAGACCGATCTGCCGGGTCAGGGCCACGACGACGACGCCGAGGGCCAGGAGCGCGACCCAGAGCAGGATGTTCGAGACGCTGAGGGCCTGGATCATGGGGAGCTCCCCGCTGCGGGCAGCGCGGGCTGTGCGGCGCCCAGTTGATGGACCGCGTTCCAGAGCAGGGCGAGGATGGCGACGCCCCCCGCCAGCGAGATTCCGTCGATCCAGGAGACGGGCCGCGGGGCGGCGTCGAGCAGGAGCAGCAGCAGCGGCCCCAGGGCGATCGCCGCGTTTCGCGCCAGCAGCCAGGGCGCAAGGGGCTGCCGGTGTCCCGGGCCGAGGCAACCACAGTCGATGTGGCGGCGGCCTCGGGCCAGGTTGAGGGCGATGGCCGCGCTATAGAGGATGAGGAGCGCGAGGGCGGCCAGCGGGCCGACGGGATCCGCAGCGGGAAGGAGCAGCGCCGCGGCCGATCCGAGCTCGAGGGCAGCGAGTGCCAGCGCGGCGGCCTTCGTCACCGCCCGGGGCCGGATGCGCAAGGGCAGGATGCGATAGTCGCGCAGGGTTGCGGCGAAGGCCCCGAGGTCGCGGAGCTTGTGGAGCGCCGCCCCGGCGAAGAGCAGGGCGAGGGCGATTCGCGCTAGCCAGGCGAAGACGGGATCGGCGCCGCTCATCGTGCCATCTCCAGACGCATGCCCCCCAGGCCGGCCTCCAAGAGAAAACGCAGGTGCTCGCCGGTCCGGGCGTCTAGCACCGCCACGGCGCCGCGATTCGAGTTGCGGGCGAATAGCAACGGCGCGCCGTCCTGGCTGACCGTGATGATGTCGGCGCCATCGTCGGGCAGCAGGGTCCGGAGCAGCCACCCTGTGAAGCTCTCGAGCTCGACACCCACGTTGGCGCCGAGAAAGGCGGCCGTGAAGTTGGGCAGCCCGAAGCGGGCGACCCGCTTGCGCTCGCTCAGGTCGTAGGCCCAGATCTCGGGACCCGGGTCCTTGTGGGTGCCGGAGCCGCCTTGGTGGAAGATGACGTAGAGGCGCTCCGTGCCGGCGTGGAGGGCGACGGACTGGCGGCCTCCGGGTCGCCAGTCGGCCTTGCGCTCCCCCTCGCTCGCGAGGGGCCAGGCGGTAGCGGCCGGCGGCGTCTGGCCGAAGTCGATCTCGTGGGCGATGCCCGCGAAGGAGACGAAGACCCAGCGCTCGCCCGTGCGCCCGCCGGCCATCATGACCGGATCACTGACCACGTCGAAGAAGGGCGAGCTGGGCTGCATGTCGCGCTTGCGCCCCTGCTCGTCGAGGGTCACTGAGAGCACCGTGCCGTTGCCGCACAGGGTCCCGAAGCTGCGCTCCCCCGTGGGATAGATTCCCGCGCAGCCGGTGATCACGATCTCCTCCACGAAGCGGCGCGCCGCGAGATCGACGATGGAGACCGACGCGTTGGGGAACTGATTGAAGGTGGCGAGGAAGCGCTCGCCGTCGAGCATCGCGGCGTAGGCCACGGAGGAGGCGCTCTCGGAAGTCCGGGTGGGGAGCAGGATCTCGCCGGTGACGCCCAGCGTGACGGCGTCGTAGATGGACACGTAGTCACTGCGCTTGCCCCGGCGGCCCCGTGAGTAATCGATGTCCACCGAATAGAACTCGCCGCGCTGGGGCGAGAAGAAGGGGGGCTTCGGCGAGAGGGTGGTTCCGCCGTCGACGGTCGCCATGACCTCGCCGCTGTCGCCGTCGTAGAGGTAGCTGTGGGCGAGGAGGATGTCGGGCACCCAGACCCAGTGCTCGCCCACCGGCGGCAGGGTGGCGACGCTCCCCCGTTCCAGCGCTTCGAGCGCCAGGCTGGCGGGGGCGAGCAGCGCGAAGGCGGTCAGCGCTGCGGCCAGAATTGTAGTAGCGGTGAGCCGAGGAGCAGTGCGAAGCATGGCGATGTTCCGTTCACTCCCACATCCCGAGAAGGGCCTCTGCCAAAGACTACCCTGTCGAGCCCCCGATCGGACATGCCGAGCGTCCGATTCCATACAACGACTGCAAATTCGTGAGCTTGCGGCATTCCCCGGCCCATCCGCGGCATGGTCTCCCGGGAAGGGATCTGCAATCGTATCGGATTCCAGCCAAATCATCCGATGCCCGTCCCCGGGGAGCCACGCCATGCCGATGAACGTCCAGCCCATCTCCACCCTCTCGGATCGGATCAACCAGATCCGCCATCTGACCGCCGAGATCGTCAATCGCGAGATCCTGCCCAACGAGAACGAGCTCTGGCGCTACAGCAAGGACCGCCACAGCGAGAGCGAGCGCAGCCGAGCGCGCGAGCTGCGCCACGAGATCCAGGCGAAGGTCAAGCAGGCGGGCCTCTGGGCCCCGCATCTTCCCGAGGAGTACGGGGGCTGTGGGCTCGGATTTCTCGAGCACGCCTACATGAACGAGGTGCTGGCCTACAGCATGGGCGCGGCGACGCTCTTCGGCGTCCAGGCCCCCAACTCCGGGAACGCAAGGATCCTGCTCAAGTACGGCAGCGAAGAGCAGCGCCAGAAGTGGCTGGTGCCCCTGACGGAAGGGAAGCTCGAGTCCGGCTTCTCCATGACCGAGCCCGACAATGCCGGCTCGGATCCCCGCTCCATCAAGACCACTGCCCGGCGCGAGGGCGGCGAGTGGGTGATCAACGGCCACAAGTGGTTCACCTCCAACGGCAAGCGAGCCGACTTCCTCGTGGTGATGTGTCGGACGGAAGATCCCGCTGGGCCCGCCGATCGAAACGGCAAGATGACGCAGATCATCGTGCCCACCGACACACCCGGCGTGAACATCATCCGCGGCATCGAGGTGTGGGGGCGGAGCACGGACCACGTGGAGATCATCTACGAAGACGTGCGCGTGCCCGTCGAGAACCAGCTGGGCCAGACCGGCTCCGGCCACCGGGCGGCCCAGGATCGCCTGGGTGCGGGTCGGGTCTATCACTGCATGAACTCGGTGGGCCAGATGTGGCGTGCCTTCGATCTCATGGTCGAGCGGGCGACCTCTCGGGAGGTGCACGGCGGTTTGCTGGAGACGAAGCAGTTCATCCAGGGCTTCATCGCCGATTCCTACATCGACATCCAGTCCGCTCGCCTCATGACGATCCACACGGCCGAAAGAATGGACGGCGGGCTCGACGCGCGTACGGACATCTCGGCGCTCAAGATCTTCGTCCCCGAGGCCTACTCACGGGTGGTGGATCGGGCGATCCAGGTGTGGGGCGCTGCCGGCGTGTCGGGCGACCTGCCCCTCGCCGGCATGTACCAGGGTGCGCGCACCCTGCGTCTCGCCGACGGGCCCGACGAGGTGCACAAGATCCTCATCGCCAAGAACGTGCTCAGGCAGTACCACGCCGGGGAGTCGTGGGACTTCGGCAACTGAGGGGAGGTTGGGGCGAGGACTCGCTGCGATGAGCTTCGGATGGAGAGGTCTCGAGGTCTTTGCCGCCCTGGTCGCGGCGGCCGCCCTGGTGGGCTGCGCCAGTCCCGGGCCTGAGCCCATCGAGTTCGAGACGGGCCCTCGGGCGGAGGTGACCGCCGAGGGCCTTCACCGGGTGAAGAATCCCCGCTACCGCGACGCCTGGGCGCGGCCCGATGTCGACTTTGCCGGCTACGATCGCATCCAGCTCCTCCCCGTGGAGATTCGTCACAAGGGCAATCCCACGGCGCGTGTGTCCGACCGGAGCGTCGAGAACGACTTTGCCCTCGGTAAGTCCCAGAAGCAGGAGCTCGCAGGGCTCTTCCTCGAGGTCTTCACCAGCGAGCTCGAGGCCAGTCCCTACCTTCAGCTGGTCGCGGAGGCCGGTCCCCGGGTTCTGCGTGTGGAGGCCAGCATCATCGACCTGGTGGTGCAGGTTCCCACCGAGGTTCGCGGGAACGAGCGCACCTTCACCCGTTCGACAGCCGAGATGACCCTGTTGCTCGAGCTCTACGACGCGTCGTCGGGCGAGATCCTGGCGCGGCTGTCGGACCGGCGGGAGGCCCTGGGCGCGGGGCACGGAGCTTCGGGAAACGCCGGCGATCTCTACTACAGCAACCCGGCTACCAATACCGCCGCCATGCGCCGCTCCTTCCGGCGTTGGGCGCAGATTCTGCGCCAGCGTCTCGACGAGCTACACGAGCTCGAGGCGCTGGGGAGCTGATCGCCGGGCGGGAAGCGCTGTGCAGGCCCCACTCGCCCAGGGCAGATCGGCTAGCCGTCCACCTGGGGATCGATCAGGCAGGCGTTGGGGAAGGAGGTCGCCCGCTCCCTTCCGGCCTGCACACTTCGGGCGTAGCGCGCGTCGACCCCTCCCTCTTTTCGCAGGATGCCGCGCAGGAGTTGGCGCGGGATCTCGAGTGCCAGGGGCAGGGCTACGCCAGGCTTCAGGAAGGTGGTCTTCGGGGCGACGCCCGTCATGGCTGCACCAAAGGTGTTCATGAAGGCGTCGCCACGGCGCTGGGCGACGACGCTGGCGGCGTCGAGCAGGGCGGGCACCCGGTAGGTGAAGCGTGCCGCCAGGGCGGAGGCCGGGAACTCGCGGCCGAAGGCAGCCTGCCAGCCCTCTTGATAGGCCGCGCAGGCCCCCTCGGAGAGGTCGCCCCGGAGCAGCATGTCGCGCAGCGTCCGCGCCGCGATGCGACCGGCGATCATGGCCGTGTGAATGCCCTCGCCCGTCAGCGGATCGATCTGGCCCGCCGCGTCGCCAACCGCCAGGAACTGTCGCGCGTAGCTCCTCTCGACCCCGCCCAGACGCAGGGGGGCGATGCGCAGGGGCTCGAGATACTCCGCTTTCGGCCCGAGCACCCTGCGAATCAAGGGGTCGCGTCGAACCCGCTCCTCGTAGATGTGCCGCAGCTCCTTGCTGTGAGCGGCTCCGCCGGGGATCACATAGCTGCCCAGGTCGATGTCGTCGTTGTAGTGGCGGAAGAGCGCGACGTAGCCGGGGAGGATGTACGAGGGATAGAAGAGCACGCCGTCCGCTCGGAAGTTGTGGGTGCCCCCTTTCACGTACTGCCGGGCCGCAAATCCCGTGGGCGATCCGCTGACGATGCCCAGCCTGCGGGCGAGCTTGCTCGGGGCGCCGTCCGCCGCCACGAGCAGCTTCCCGCGGAAGACGCGACCGTCGCTGCAGCGCACGGTCCACAGCCCGTCTTCCTCCAGGGTCGCGTCCCTTACAGCGGCCCCCTCGATGAGCTCGGCTCCGGCGTCCCGGGCCGCGTGGGCGATCCGCTCGTCGCAGATGATGCGCTTGATGGCGTAGACCCTGGTGCCCGGGGCACCCGCCTCGAGGCCGGTGCTGACGAAGCACTCGCCCGAGGGCGAGACGAAGCCGCCGGCACGGGTATCCCGCACCAATCCTTCGGCCTCGAGCTTCTGCAGGACGCCCATGTCCTCGAGGATGTCGAGGGCCGGTGCGCACCACGCATCGCCGCAGACCTTGTCGCGGGGGAAGTGCGCCTTCTCGAGAAGCGCCACCCGCGGCGTCTCGCCGCCGCCCTGGCTAAGAGCAAGATAGTAGGCCGTGGTGGCGCCGGCGGGTCCAGCGCCGACCACG
Source organism: Deltaproteobacteria bacterium (assembly GCA_019310385.1). Lineage (GTDB taxonomy): Bacteria > Myxococcota_A > UBA9160 > UBA9160 > UBA4427 > JAFDEK01. Next base: position 9,036 of record JAFDEK010000073.1, on the reverse strand, counting down.
ATTACGTCGTAGATGTCCTGACGAGAATTCACCGTCCTCGTTTCATCCCTTCGTTTCATTCCTTCGTTTGATCCCCTGATCGCGGCGTATCAGCGTCCATGGTGCTCGAAGAGCCAGCGGCCGGCGGTGAGCTCCTGGATCTCCGTGGTGCCTCCGCCCAGCTCCATGAGCTTGGCGTCCCGGGCCAGGCGCTCGACCACGTACTCCTCCATGTAGCCGTTGCCCGCCAGGATGTGGATGGCTTCCTGGGTGACCCAGCTCGCCATTTCGGCGATGTAGAGCTTCCCCACGCAGATGTCGGCCACGCTGGCCGGCAGCCGGCGCCCGGCGTGGACGTCGCTGAAGATGATGGTGCGGGCGCTGTAGAGGGCCATGTACATGCGTGCCAGGCGCCGCTGGATCAACTGATAGGTGCCGATGGCCTGACCGCCCTGGTGGCGCTCCCGGCTGTACTCGAGGGCGATGTCGAAGGCGCGCTCCATGATGCCGTAGGAGATGAGCTGCAGGCCGACGCGTTCGGTCGCCAGGGAGCTGCGCACGTGGTCGCGCTCGCCGATGCCGCCGCCGAGGAGGCGATCGGCCGGAATGCGGCAGTCCTGGAGGAAGACCTCGCCCGTGGGACTCGAGCGGAAGCCCATCTTCTTGAAGGGCGGGCCGGTCTCCACGCCCGGGTCTTCCCGCTCGACGATGAAGGCCTGCACCGTGTCCGTCTCGCCTTTTGTCCGGCTCTTCGCCTCGCCCTCCGCCCGGAGCTTCGCGTACACGATGAAGACGTCCGCGTAGGGGGCGTTGGTGATGAAGGTCTTGCTGCCGTTCAGGACGTAGTGCTCGCCGTCGCGGACCGCCCGCGTCTTCATGTCGCGGATGGCCGCGGAGCCGGCACCGGGCTCGGTCAGGCACCAGGAAGCGATGTGTTCGCAGCGCTTGATGGGAAGGCCCCAGCGCTCCTTCTGCTCCGGGGTTCCTCGCCCTTCGATTACTCCGCCTGCGAGGCCCACGCTGGCGCCGTGGCTCAGGCACAGGCCCCCGCACACCCTCGCCAGCTCGATGGGGATGATGCGGGGGAGGAAGAGACCGAGATGGTCTTCCGGGGCCGAGTCCGCCAGCAGGGAGGCGAAATCACCCGTCTCTTCACCCAGACCGAGGTCGCGGACCAGCTTCCGAACGGGCTCGTAGGGAAGCAGACTCCCTTCTTCCATGTCGGAGACCAGGGGCTCGATCTCCCGCGTGAGGTACTCGCGCAGGGTGTTCTGGAGCAGGAGCTGAGTGTCGCTGAACTCGGACTTCATCTCACCGTTCACCTTCGACTGTTCATCTTCAACTGTTCACCTTCGGCGTGTACCCAGGGGGCCGGCTAGACTCCCTGCGGCCCGAGGTAGCCGCGGTGCTTGGCCTGACCACGGAGCCTGACCAGGGAGCCTGACCAAGGAGCCCGACCAAGGAGGAAGACGCGATGGCGGACCTACGCCTCACCTCGCTCGTACCCGCCGGTGGTTGAGCGCGCAAGCTGAACGCCCAGGGCCTCGTGCAGGTCCTAAAGGAGCTCGCTCCCTTCGATCATCCTTGGGTCAGCCCTGAAGGCGGCCTGATGGAGGATGCGGCGATCTTGCGCCCGGAGAACGGCGCTCCGCTGGTCTTCACCGTGGATTTCATCACGCCGGTCGTCGACCGCGCCGAGGATTTCGGCGCCATCGCGGCCGCGAACTCCCTCTCCGACGTGTACGCCATGGGGGCAGAGCCCCAGGTCGCCCTGGCGATCTGTGGCTTCCCCGATGAAGAGCTTCCGTCCGAGGTACTGCGCCGCATCTTCCAGGGCGGTCGCGACAAGGCGGCCGAGGCGGGCTGCGCCGTGGTGGGCGGGCACACGGTGCTCGACCCGGAGCTCAAGTACGGCCTCTGCGTGATCGGCTCATTGGATTCGAACCGGGCGCTCACCCAGAACGCGGCGAAGCCCGGGGACCGCCTGGTACTCACCAAGCCCCTGGGCTTCGGCATCGCCTCTCAGGCGATCAAGCAGGAGCGCCTGGGCGAGGCCGATCTGGGGCGGGTCGTCGAGGCCATGTCGGCCCTCAACCGCGGCGCCCGGGACGCCGCCCTCGCGGCGGGCGCCCGGGCCGCGACCGACGTCACGGGCTTCGGCTTGCTCGGCCATCTGCACAACATGATGCTGAGTTCGGGTGTGGCGGCGCGGGTGCAGGTCGGGGCGGTGCCGGTCTTCGATTTTGCGCGTCCCCTGGCCGCGGCGGGGCTGGTCCCGGGAGGCAGCGCGAAGAACCTCGCCTACGTCGAGGCGCACACCCGCTTCGCCGCTTCCCTCGACGAGACGGACCGGAGCATCCTGGCGGATCCCCAGACCTCGGGTGGTCTCTTGCTCTCGGTTCCCGCCGAGTCGGAGGGACAGCTGCTTGCGGAGCTCGAGGCCCGGGGGACCTGGGCGCGTTCGGTGATCGGAGAGGTGATCGCGGGGCAGCCGGGCAGCATCGAGGTCGAGGCCGGGGGCCGCTCCTAGCTCGCTGCTCAAATAAAGGACTGCAGGAGCGAAAGCGCGATGGCGGCGATGAAGAGCTTTCGCTTGTGGTCCGGCAGCTGGCTCCACCAGTCACTGTTGCTCTTGTCCCAGAGCCCCGTGCCGATGCAGACGTAGGCGATGGTGACGACCGCAAAGGCGATGAGGCCGAGGCGGACGGCGCTTTCGATCGGCATGGCGGCACGCTCCTGAATCGTCTTAGGCTATGACGGGCTGTGACGGGCTGTGAAAGACTGTCGAGCGGCTGCGGTCCGCAGCCGGGGAGGGCTACCCTGCGGTGCCTTCCCACACCGGGGCTCCGTCGTTCATGAATCTCGCATCTTCTCTCCCCGCCTCTCTACCCGCCATCAGCGCGGTACTCAACGGCACCAACGCCGCGCTGCTGGTGGCGGCCATCGTCGCAATCAGTCGCGGCGAGCGGGAGCTGCATCGGCGGCTCATGCTCACGAACCTCGCCGTGTCTCTGCTCTTCCTAGCCGCATACGTGGTCCAGACCGCGATCCTGGGGCACACGCGCTTTCCTGGCGAGGACTGGGTGCGCGACCTCTTCCGGACCCTCCTCGGAACGCACATCGTGCTCGAGGTCTGTCTGGTCCCTCTCGTGGTGCGAACCTTCTACCTGGCCGCCAAGGAGCGTTTCGAGGAGCACCGGCGGATCGCCCGCTTCACCTTCCCGGTCTGGCTCTACGTCTCGCTGACGGGCGTGGTGATCTACTGGATGAACCACCACCTGCGACCGCCCATCTGAAGCGCGGCCGGGTGCCTTCCCTGCTCGCGCTACGCAAAGCCTTTAGCGCCATACGAAACCTTTAGCGCCACACGAAGCCTTTAGCGCCGCACGAAGCCCTTAGCGCCACACGAAGCCGTCGACCCTCTCGAAGAGCACCACACGCCGATGCTCGGGCCCGAACTCGAGTGTGCGTTCGTCGACGAAGGTCCACTCGTCGGGGTCGGGCCCGTCGCCGATCTCCACGCGGACCCTGTGCTCTCCGAGCGCGACGGAGACCCGCTCGACGGTGACGCTCGGCCCGTCGGACCACAGGCCCGAGGGCGCGGAGCTCGACTCGACCACGGGCTGGCCGTCTACGTGCACCCGCAGGCGTACTGCCGCGCGCGCGCGCTCGCACTTGCGGGCCTGGCGCATGTGCACGGGAATGTCGGCAAGCTCTTCCTCGCTGACCTCTTCGCAGTTCTCGCTCATTCGGCCGGGGTGCTTGAAGCTCACGACGAGCTCCGAGCCGGAAGGCTGGGGCGACGCGTAGCCGAGGTCGCTCGCTACGCCGACCAGGCCGGCGAAGACAGCGGCCAGCAGTGCGGCGGCCAGGCCGGTCAGCACCGGCAGGCGCGGCGAGTCGCTCGGGGGCGGGCTGCCCTGGCCGAACTGGATCGCCCGGCTCACCAGCTCCTTCTTCTGGGTGCGGTCCAGACCGAGGAGGAGGACCTGTTCGCGGGCGACCTTCTCCTGGCGCAGCGCGGGCTCGCGCAGCCCTTCGATGCGCAGCTTCTCCCAGCTCGCGCCTTCGCGGTAGTGGCACTCGCCGGGACCACAGCCCACGATCATCACGCCCTCGGCGCCGTGGCGCAGGGCGCGCTCGATCATCAGGGGGTGCACCCAGCCCGCGCAGGGAACCTGCAGGACCCGGTAACCCGGAAGCTCCTCGCACACCCCGCTCTGCGGGTCCACGGTGAGGCCGTCGGCCGCGGACTCCGCGCAGGCGAAGGCCATGTGGACCGTCTCGCCGGAGGCGGTGGATTCCTGCATCCAGCGCTCGATCTCCCGGCGCTGGTCGATGGCGGCGAAGTGCCCCAGCCCGACGCCGGCCGTATCACAGGAGCCCGCGCAGATGCCGCAGCCGACGCAGATGCTGGGGTCCACCTGGGCCTGGAGGTCGTACTTCGTGCTCCCGTCGCTGCGGGGCACCATGGAGATCGCCACGTAGGGGCAGTCCTGATAGCACTTGGTGCAGGCATTGCAGCGGGACTCGACCACCGCGGCCGGGCGGGGCCGGCGGCGTCCCAGCCACCAGGGCACCGTGAAGCCCACCAGGCCGAAGCCCAGCGTGATGCTCCACAGCGCGCTCACCGAGAGGCGGTCGGTGAGTGCGATGGGGGCGAGGTACCACCAATCCATGCTGAAGCCGTCGACGATGGCGGTCATCTCCGCCCGCCCGGCGTTGCTGGCGGGGTAGGCGAGGCTGAGCAGCAGCAGCGCTCCCATCACCCACCAGGTCATGGGCTTTTCCGTGATGAAGCGGGCCCGTGCCACGCGCGTGATGTGCAGCCACATGATCATTCCCATGGCGAGGGGGACCAGCATGTGGAAGAAGAAGACGACGAAGAAGAGGAAGGAGTTGACGCCTTCGTCGATGAGAAAGGTGCGCCCCAGTGGGTCGGTAAAGATGGGCATGACGTCGAGCAGGCGTGCGCTGCCGACGGCCAGCTGCTGGGCCCGCAGGTCCCAGACGAGCCAGTACCCCGTCCAGCCGATGAACCACAGCAGCCCCACCAGTGCCACTCCCGTCACCCAGGCGAGCCACTGGGCGCCGTTGAAGCGCCGGCCGAGGAAGAGGCGCAGGGCGTGCACCAGGCAGATGAACATGGCCAGGTCGGAGCTGTAGCGGTGGAGCGACCGCACCAGTCCCGAGGTGAAGGGCGAATCCGACATGGCCTGCACGGAGTCGAAGGCGGAGTAGACGCTTGGCTGGTACCACAGCAGCAGGATGATTCCCGTCACCGTGGCGACCAGGAAGCTGGTGACCGCGATGGCCCCCGTGTGGAGCAGCGGGTTGAGGGACTCGGGCACGATGCGTCCCAGCAGCCGGTCGAGGCGGAAGAAGAGGTGCTCGAGCTTGCGCAGCACAGCTTCGCCGTGCACGGTCGGCCCGGGGGGCACTTCGTGGGCGGAGTCGGGCCCGGGTGGCTCCAGGATGAGCGGGGCGGGGCTCGCATCTGCGCGGGCCGCCTCGGGATCAGTGGGGACGGACAATCTCGGGTACCTGTCGTGGGCGCGCGGTCTCCGGACCGCCCCCGTCTCCGGGCCGTCTGGGGAGCGCGCGCCGGGCCTCTAGCCGGCCTCGGTTCGTTCGCGGAGCAGGATCTGCAGGGCTGCGCCGAGCCAGCGTTCCTGTCGCTCGCCCAAGCTGAAGCGATAGGCGACCTTCCCGCTGCGGTCGATCAGCAGGAAGAGGTTAGCGTGATCGATGACTCCCGTCTCGGGGTCCCGTTCGCGCTCGACGCCCATACGGTCCAGAACCCGCTCCACCTCGTCGGGCTCTCCGGTCAGCAGGTTGAAGAGGGGCGTCTCCATCTCGTGCATGCCCGCCAGGCGGGAGAGGACTTCGGTGGTGTCGTTGCCGGGGTCGAGGGTCACGGCCACGACGCGCAGCTCGGAGCGCTGCTCCGGGCTGAGGCTCTCGACCGCGCGCTTCGACTGCTCGAGGATGAGCGGGCAGGTGTGGCCGCAGGAGGCGAACATGGCCGTGAGCATCACCACCTTGCCCTCCATGGCGGCCAGCTCGATCGGCTGGTTCTCCTGGTTCGTGAGGGAGATCCGCGGGGCAATATGATGGGTGCGCAGGGCGTCGGCGGGGAAGGCGAGCTCGCCGGTGGGGGGTGGGTCGGCCACGAGGACCAGGCCTCCGACCAGCGCGGCGATGACGATCGCCGCGGCTGCGGCTTGTGGCACGAGAGCCCGCGGCCGTGCAAGGTGCTCGCACAGGGGCTGCCACCACATCATCGCGACGATCAGGCCCAGGAAGATCTGGGGCGTAGCCATCGAGATCACGTAGGCCCACTGCGTGCGCCCGGTGGCTGGATCGTAGCCGAGGCACCACACGCGGAAGTCCTCCGCGAAGGCCCCGAGGCCGCTCGAGCTGGCGGGTGCCAGCAGCATCACGAGCAGGAAGAGCTCGTAGAAGAAGAGCAGCGCCAGAAAGAAGGCGGGAAAGCCTCCTCCGATCATGAAGTGGGTCACCGATTTCATCGCACGCTGGCTGCGTTCCATGGCATGGCCTTCCGCCGCCGCATTGCACAACGACGCGAGCACGAGGGGGCCACCGGAGAGCTGGCGGCCCCCTCGTGAGAGAGGTTTAGCGTACCTCCCAGACGTCGCTCAGCCACTTCCAGTTCGCGAAGTAGTAGACCGCGAAGGAGAGTAGGAAGACCGCCACCAGAACCAGGGTCCCGGGGGTGTTGTGGTCGTCCTCCTCGGTGGTCTCGCCCACGCCCTCGGCGATGGCCGCGGTGCCGTGCCAGGGATCCATGGCACGGCCGGCGTTGGAGCGGCCGAGGAAGACGGCCGCGACCACTAGCAGGATGAAGAGCAGGAGGCCCAGGAAGGCGAGCACCGTACCGACGCCCATGACGCCGAGCATCAGGTCCGCACCGGCGCCGAAGTCGTGGGCGAACTGGCCGCCGGTCAAGCCGATGTCCCAGTGTCGCCGCGGTACTCCGTAGGACCCCGCGAAGGACATCCCCAGGGCCGCCATGACGATGCCGCCGCCGAAGAGATAGGGTTGGATGCGGCACAAGCCCTTGGCGTAGAACTCCTTCTGGAAGATCAGCGGCACTACGTAGTAGGTGAGGGCCATGAAGGCCAGGGTCGTGCCGCCCACCACGGTCACGTGGAAGTGCCCGGGAATGCGCATGGTGTTATGGGCCATGATGTTGATCTGCTGGGTTCCGAGCACCACGCCCGTGATCCCGCCCCCGAAGCCGAAGATCACCAGCGATAGGAAGAAGCCCGAGAAGCCCGGGTTGCTCCACGGCGCATTGGCGAGCCAGCCGAAGAGACCCTGGTTGAAGCCCTTCTTGCGCTGGGCGACTTCGATGGAGGCCGGCACCGTGAAGCCGTGGATCATGGAAGCCAACACCGCGAGGTACATCGCGTAGGAGGTGTTCCAGATCTTCCAGCCCGCGCCGACTCCGGGATCCACCAGGATGTGGTGGGCCGAGGCGAGGTTGATGAAGAGGATGTAGAGGACGAAGGCGCCGCGGCAAACCGCCTGGTTGATGGGCTTCGAGCCCACCGTGAGTGTGCCCAGCAGATACCAGCACGCCACCATGGCGCACACGTTCACCTGCTGCGACATGTGGCCGAGGCCCCACCAGGTGATGCGATACCACCCGGCGTCGATCTGTGGGATCACTCCCATGGACCACAGCCAGGTCGGGATCATCACGACGGCACCATGGAGCAGGGTGACGACCGCGATGATGGCCGCCGCAATGGCGCCGAAGGTCACCAGCGGTACCGAGCCCTCGTAGGTGTGGTCGCGCTTGGCGATGTAGACGGTCAAGAGGAAGTTGATGACTCCGACCAGCGTGCCCACTGCCACCAGGATGATCCCCAGGTAGAAATGGGGAGCCGCCTTGAGGGGCACGTAGGAGGTCATCAGCACGTCGCTGCGGCCCTGCAGGATGGCGATATCGACCATCACACCACCGACCAGCATCAGCCCGAAGCAAACCCAGGCCATGGCCTTGGAGAAGAGTCGGCTGTTGAGTAGGACCGGGCCGGCGAAGTACAGGATCGCGATCTCGAAATTGAGGATCCAGAAGATCAGCATGTTGAGGCCGTGGAGCGTCAACACGCGGTAGTACCACTCGGCACTGAGCAGGTGAACCGCCGGCCAGCGGGTCAGGCCCAGCAGGATCGCGCCGATCCCTCCGATGAGGAGGAAGACGACGGCGACCACCGCGTGGAGCTTGATGAACTTCTGGGCGGTGAGACACACCGGAAGCGTAGTGGTGTCGCAGCTGCGGACTTCGGAAGCCGCGTGGTTACCGGTAGCGGGGATGCTGTCCCCTATGACGGCACTGGTCATGAGAGCCTCCTACTCCTCGACGATGATGCGGCCGGTCATCGTGTGGTGGCCGATCCCGCAGAATTCGTTGCAGATGATGGAAAAGCTACCGCTGCTCGTTGGCGTCAGGGTCAGCACGTGGTCGTAGCCCGGCAACACCTGGAAGTTCATGTTCAGGGGCTGGATCGATAGACCGTGCTGGAGATCCTGGGACGTGATGTGCAGGCGGTAGGTCTGTCCCTTCTTCATCTTGATGATGGGATAGAAGGCCCACATGCGAGAGAGCAGGTAGGCGTCGCCGCCGGGCGTGGCCTCGACGATGGGAACGCCGTTCTCCTCTCCGACCTTTCCGTTGTCGACGAACTGCCGCAGGCGGTTGCCGAACTCGGTGATCTCCATGCGATAGGCCTCGCCCGTGGGGTTCTGCTTCCCGTAGAAGTGCCAGTAGGGCATGGCGATGAACATCACCATGCACCAGATCAGAGCCAAGCCGATCCACAGTCGCTCGGGCCCTCTCGGGCCCTTGAACCAGTCGGCGGGCGGGTTGTAAATGCTCATTGAGTCCTCCGGTGGCTTACTGCTGGGTCTGCACGACGGGGAGGAGGTACAGCTCGATCCAACCCCAGACCGTGTAGGACAAGGTTGGAATGACCACCCCCAAGGCGAGCAACAACCACGTGTTGTCCATCAACTTCTGGATCGGAT
>JAFDEK010000015.1 GCA_019310385.1 Deltaproteobacteria bacterium | reverse complement strand
CCGACGGACGGAAGCTCGCCGAGGTGGTAATCCGCGAGCGCGCGGAGCGGCGCTGCCGCGGATGGGACTGGAAGCAGGGAGGAGCTCGCAATGGCGCATCACGACACGACGGCGATGGAATCCATCCAGGCCCCGGTCAGCGGGCCGGCGCGCTTCGAGCGAATCTACGTCTGGCAGCTTCCCATCCGACTCTTCCATTGGCTCAACGGCCTCTGCGTGACGGTGCTCTTCCTGAGCGGTTCGAGCGGCGAGGCCTGGAACAAGTTCTTCATGGGCTGGGTGCGCGAGATCCACTTTTCCTTCGCCTTCGTCTTCGTGGTGAACTACGCCTGGCGCGGCGCCTGGTTCTTTCTGGGCAACCACTACGCGCGCACGGGCTTCCCAAGCATTTGGAGCAGGACCTGGTGGCGCTCCCTGCTCCACCAGCTCTCCCTCTATCTGCGTCTCGAGGCCGGCAAGCCCCACCTGGGCCACAACCCCATGGCGGGCGTGGCCTACACGACCTTCGTCATCGGACTGGGAACGGCGCAGATCTTCACGGGCTTCGCACTCTACTCCCAGTCGAACCCGGGAGGCTTCATCGACGGCCTGGTGGGCTGGGTGATCCCGCTCCTTGGCGGCCCCTTCCAGACCCTCATGTGGCATCACCTCACCGCATGGGGCTTCGTGGTCTTCGTCATCCTGCATCTCTACATCATCCTGCTCGACAGCCGCGAATTCCGAAACGGCCTCATCGGATCGATGATCCACGGCAACAAATTCCGCCGCGTATCGGAGGAGCCCGATGACGATTGACGAGCCCGCAGGGGTTCTGGTGCTCGGCCTGGGGAATCTTCTGCTGCGGGACGACGGCGTCGGGCTCGAGCTGCTGCAGGCACTGCGCGCAGAGCGGGGCCATGACGAGCGCGTGGAGTTCGTCGACGGCGGCACCCAGGGCGTGGCGCTGCTCGGCTTCCTTGGTGGCCGCCGCGCCGTGCTGATCCTCGACGCGGTCTCGACGGGCGCCGCACCAGGCAGCGTCGAGGTGCTACGCGACCCCCTTGCCCACCTGAGCCCCCAGGGCTTCGGCGCCCACGGCGCCAACGCGAGCGGACTGCTGGCGGCGGCCCAGCTCCTGGGCGAGCTGCCCGCGAGCGCCGCGGTGGTGGGCGTCGTGCCGGCGGTGCTGGAGACGGGCGTGGGCCTTTCGGGACTCGTCGAGCAGGCCCTCCCCGGGGCACTCGAATCCGCGGGCAAGCTCCTCGACGAGCTTCTCGATGACGCGCAAGCGGGCCGCGCAAGACGAGGAGGCGAGCCATTCACGAGCTGAGCGTCGCAACGGAGCTCTACCGGGTCTGCTGCAGCGAGCTGCAGGCGCGAGGCGGAGGGCGCCTCGACGAGGTGCGGGTGGCGGTGGGCGAGCTTGCGGCCGTCGAGCCCGAGCTGCTCGCCTTCGCCTGGGAGGCGGTGACCGCCGACGGCCCCGACGCGGGGGCACGGCTCGATATCGAGTGGCATCCCGCGCGGCAGTGCTGCCCCAGCTGCGGCGACGTGGTCGAACGGCAGCCGGGCTCCTGGCTGCGCCTGTGTCCGGACTGCGAGAGCCCTCTTCAGCTGGACGGCGGCCACGACCTCGACATCCTCTCCTTCGCCTTCGAGGCGCAAGCGGAGTGCGCGGAGGCAGATGCATGAATCGGGTCGAGTTCCGCAAGAAGATCCTGGCCGCCAACGACGCCGAAGCCGCCATGTTGAACGAGAAGTTCGCCGCGACGGGAACCTTCGTCGTGGACCTCGTCTCTTCACCGGGCTCGGGGAAGACCTCGCTCCTCGAAGCCACGGCACTGCAGCTGGCGGACTCGGTCCGCGTGGGCTGCGTAGTGGGCGACATCGCGACGGAGCTCGACGCGCAGCGGCTCCGCAACGCTGGCCTGCCCGCCCATCAGATCGTAACAGGGGGAGCCTGTCACCTGGACGCGCGCCTGGTGCGCGAAGGCCTGGAGACGGCCGGCTTCGGCGAGCTGGATCTGCTCTTCATCGAGAACGTCGGAAACCTGGTCTGCCCCGCCTCCTACGCGCTGGGCGACGACGTCAAGGTGGCTCTGCTCTCGGTGGCCGAGGGCCACGACAAGCCCTTCAAGTACCCCGCGATCTTCGCCCGCGCCGACGTCAGCCTCATCACGAAGATCGACCTGCTGCCCCACGTCGACTTCGATATCGCGGTGGCACGCGAGCAGATTCGCTCGCTCAACCCGGACGCCGAGATCCTCGAGATCTCGACCCGAGCCGGGAAGGGAATCGATGCATGGTGCAGACTGCTGCGGACCCGATCGGCCGCAAAGGCCGCCGTGGCGCCGGCGCCCTGATAAGGCGGCAGCTGCGCTGCCGCGGCGCCGTGCAAGGCGTCGGCTTCCGGCCGGCTGTCTTCCGGCTCGCCCAGAGCCTCGGCCTCGCGGGCGCCGTGCGCAACGACGCGGAAGGCGCCACCATCGAGGTCGAGGGCCCGCCCGCGGCCGTCGACCTCTTCGTCGCCCGGCTGCGCGACTCCCTGCCGCCCCTTGCGCAGCTCGACGGCCTCGCGCTGCGCGAGCAGCCGCTTCGCGGGGAAAGCGGGTTTCGCGTCGAGACCTCCATCCTCGGCGCGCGACACGGCGCCCGTATCCCACCCGACGCATCTCTGTGTGCGGACTGCAGGGCCGAGATGGAGGATCCCGACGATCGCCGCCATCGCTACGCCTTCACGACCTGCACCAATTGCGGACCGCGCTTCTCCCTGAGTCTCGGCCTGCCCTACGATCGCGAACGCACCTCCATGGCGCGCTTCCCCCTGTGCCCGACCTGCGAGAAGGAGTACGGCGCCCCGGAGAACCGCCGCTTCCACGCCGAAGCGACCTGCTGTCCCGCGTGCGGGCCGCGGCTCTGGCTCTCGGCCCCGGGCGGCGGCGTAGAGGCGACGGGGGAGGCGGCTCTGGACGCGGCGCGCGAGGCTCTGGCGCGGGGGGAGACCGTCGCGGTGAAGGGCCTGGGGGGCTTTCAGCTCGCGTGCCGCGCCGACCGAGCGTCGGCGTTGGTACGCCTGCGCGCCGCGAAGCGACGACCCACCAAGCCCTTCGCCGTCATGGCTCCGGACCTCGCCAGCGCGCGACAGATGGCCCGGCTCAGCAACGAGGACTGCGCCCTGCTGGCGTCGGCCCGCGCCCCCATACTCCTGGCGCCGCGAAGAGAGTGTGAGCTCCTCTGCGACGAAGTGGCGCCGGGGATCGACGACGTGGGCGTGATGCTCCCGACGACGCCCCTTCACGTCGAGCTCTTTCGCGGCGCGCCCTTCGCGGCTCTGGTCATGACCTCGGGCAACGCCTGGGACGAGCCCATCGCACGCTGCAACGACGAGGCCTCGAGGGAGCTCGCGGGCTTCGCGCAGAGCCTCCTGCTCCACGACCGGGAGGTCGTGCGGCGGGTGGACGACTCGGTGCTTCGCAGCACCCCGAAAGGCGCGCTTCTCGTCCGCCGATCCCGGGGCTTCGTTCCCGAACCCGTTCAGCTTCCCCTGCCCACCCCCGAGCCCGTCCTCGCCCTCGGCGGACACCTGCAGACCACGGCCTGCCTCGCCGTCGGAAGCGAAGCCTTCCTCTCCCAGCACGTGGGAGACCTGGACACCGCACCCGCCCGGGCCTTCCTCGAAGAGGTCGCGTCGGGCCTCGAGGAATTCCTCGAGGTCGAGGCCGGCGTGATCGCCGTCGACCTGCATCCCGACTATGCCAGCAGCTGGCTCGGAGAGCGTCTCGCCGAGGCACGCGGCGGGCGGCTACTGCGCGTGCAGCACCACCTCGCCCATGCGGCGGCGGTACTCGGAGAGCACGGTCGCTTTCCCGCGGATGGAGAGTGCTGCGCGGCGCTGATCCTCGACGGCACGGGCTGGGGGCCGGATGGTACGGCGTGGGGCGGCGAGTGGCTGCTGCTCGAGGGTGACCTGCGCTGGCAGCGTCTCGCTCACACAACTCCCCTTGCGCTGGTGGGCGGTGAGCGCGCCGTGCGCGAGCCGTGGCGGGTCGCCGCTGCGGCGCTGCGCGCGAGCGGACACGACGAGCTGCTTCCCGAGCTGGCGGCGGCCACGGGAGTGGAGCGCTCCGTCTTCGATTCGGTCTGCGCGCTGGCGGACAGCGGCGACTGGCCGCGGGCCACGGGTGCCGGCCGCGTCTTCGAAGCCGCCGGGGCCCTGCTCGGCGCGGGGCCCCGGAATCACTGGGAGGGCGAGTGCGCGGCGCGCCTCGAGTCCCTGGCCAGCCGAGCCGGCGGGAGGGTCTCAGCTTGGAGCGAAGTCGAGCTCGCCGAGGGCGAGCGCGAGCTTCCCACCGCGCAGCTCCTGGCCGCGGCGTGCCGGCGCCGGAGCGAGGGCGAGGAGCCGGCACGCGTGGCCGCGGGCTTTCACGCCAGCTTCTGCGCCCTGGCGGCGCAGCTCAGCGCCGCGGTGCTGCCTGCGGGCGTGCGCACCCTCGCCGTGGGAGGTGGCTGCCTGGTGAACCGCCTGCTGCGAGAGGGGCTGCGCACGGAGCTCGAAGCTCTCGGCTTCGAAGTGCTGCTCCCGAGCGCGCTGCCTGCGGGCGACGGAGCCCTTTCCTATGGACAGTGCCTGGTCGCGAGCGCCAGCCTGACGCGGGGTATGCTGCCCGCATGGATTGGAGGTGAATGATGTGTCTCGCGATTCCCATGCGCGTAGTGGAGCGCCGAGAGTTCGACGGCACCGCGGAGGTGGGAGGCGTGCGCCGGCAGATCTCCATGATGCTCTGCCCCGACGCGCGCCAGGGTGACTTCGTGCTCGTCCACGCGGGCTACGCGATCAGCGAGATCGACGAGGAGGAGGCCCTGCGCACCCTGGCCCTGATCGAGGAGGCCCTGGGCAGAGAGGTCTTCGAGGAAGGGGGCCTCGAGCGGCAGGGCGCCCTCGGACCGGGAGCCTTCGAATGATGGACTTTCGAATGATGAACTTTCGAATGATGAACAACGACGCCTACCGCGATCCGGAGCGGGTGCGAGCCCTGACGCGCCACCTGGCAGAGCGCGCACGGGAACTCACGCGCCGGATCACCATCATGGAGGTGTGCGGCACCCACACCCACGCCATCTCCGAAGCCGGCCTGCGGCGGCTGCTGCCGGAGAAGGTGAAGCTCATTTCCGGTCCGGGCTGCCCCGTCTGCGTGACGCCCGTCGACTACCTCGACCGGGCCATCGCCCTGGCGCGTCGGCCCGACGTCATCGTGTGCACCTTCGGCGATCTGCTGCGGGTGCCCGCAACCCAGAGCAGCCTCGAACGGGAGCGGGCGGAGGGCTGCGACATCCGCCCCATGTACTCGCCGCGAGAGGCCCTGACCGTGGCGCGGGAGAACCCCGAAAAGCAGGTCGTCTTCCTGGGCGTCGGCTTCGAGACAACCGTGCCCACCTTTACCGCGGCACTCGACGAGGCCGAGCGCGAGGGCATCGCGAACTTCCTGATCCTGACTGGCGCCAAGCTCATCGAGCCGCCCCTGCGCGCCCTGCTCGAGGACGGCGAGGTGGAGGTCGACGCCTTTCTTCTCCCGGGCCACGTCTCGGTAATCCTGGGATCCGATTTCTATCGATTCCTCGCCGAGGACTACGCGGTCCCCGCCGCCATCGCGGGCTTTGCGCCCGTGGACATCCTGGCGGGGGTGTGCGAGCTGGTGGAGCAGCTCGCGGCCGGCCGGCCGCGCATCGCGAACCTCTACAGCCGGGTGGTGACACCGGAGGGGAACAAGTCCGCCCAGGAGCTCATGGCGCGCTACTTCGAGCCGGCTGACACGCGCTGGCGCGGACTGGGCGAGATCCCCGCCTCCGGCCTCGCCCTGCGCCCGCAGTACGCACGACGCGATGCCTGGCGCATCCCGGTGGAGGTGATCCAGTCTCGGGAGCCGGGCGGCTGCCGCTGCGGCGAGGTGCTCAAGGGCACCATCGAGCCTCCCGAATGCCCCCTCTTCGAAAAGGCCTGCGTGCCCGAGAACCCCATCGGCGCCTGCATGGTCTCCAGCGAGGGGACCTGCGCAGCCTGGTATCGCCACGAGCGCTTCGCCTTGGGCGGAGGGAGGGGCGAAGGAATGAGCGAAGGGATGGATCGGGGGATGGGCGCCAGGACGGGCACACAAAGGTGAAGCGATTCGACAAGATCCTGCTCGGCCACGGCTCCGGCGGCCGCCTTACCCAGGAGCTCGTGCGCGGTCTCTTCCTGCCCGCATTCAAGAACCCGGCTCTCTCGCCCCTCAGCGATGCGGCGCTGCTCCCGGAGCTGCCCGGGGGCCGGCCCGCCCTCACCACCGACGGCTTCGTGGTGGACCCGCCGGTCTTTCCGGGCGGCGACCTCGGCTGTCTCTCGGTCTACGGAACCGTGAACGACCTCGCCGTCGCGGGCGCGCGTCCGCTGTGGCTCACCTGGGCACTGATCCTCGAGGAGGGCTGCGACGAGGAGCTGCTGGCGACCATCACCCGGAGCGCCGCGCGGGCCGCCGAAGAGGCGGGAGTGCAGATCGTGGCCGGCGACACCAAGGTGGTGCCCAAGGGCAAGGGAGATCGCGTGTATGCCGTCACCACGGGGCTGGGCGTGTCGCCGCCGGGGCGCGACCTCGGCGACCACCGAGTGACGCCGGGCGACGTCATCCTCAGCAGCGGCCCCCTCGGTGATCACGGCGCCACGGTGATGGCCTGTCGACATGGCCTCGAAGGCGCAGGTCTGCGATCGGACTGCGCCTCACTCGCCTCCCTGGTCGAAGCATTGCTCGAGAGCGGCGCCGAGGTGCACACCATGCACGACCCCACCCGGGGCGGCGTGGGCACCATCTGCCACGAGGTCGCCGAGCACGCCGGCGCGCGCATCGTCCTCGACGAGGCCAACCTGCCAATCCGCTCCGAGGTGCGCGCCACCTGTGAGCTCCTCGGCCTCGACCCGCTCCACCTCGCCAGCGAGGGGCGCCTCCTCGCCTTCGTCGTCGAGCGCGACGCCGAGCGCGCCCTCGATGTCCTGTGTGCCCACCCCCTCGGCCAGGGCGCCGCCCCCATCGGCCGCGTCGAGGCGCCCATGACCGCCGGCGCTCCCGTCGTCATCCACACCCAGATCGGCGGCGAACGCCCCGTCGACCTCCTCTCCGGCGCCAACCTTCCCCGCATCTGCTAACAACGCAAGGGCGGGGACGGTCCTTAACGCAAGCTGGGGGCGAAACCCGACGGAATTGGGTGGGGACATTCCGTTAAGGACCGTCCCCGCCCTTGCGTTGGAGGGGGGATGCGGGCGCGGGTTGAGCGGTGGTTCGGGGAGTTGGCGCGCCTTCTTTATCGGCGGCGCGTGTCGTCGCTGATCTTGATGCTGGTCGCGGTTGGAGCCCTGATCTCCCAGCTGCCGCGGATCGAGATCGATACCTCGACCGAGGGCTTTCTCCACGAGAACGATCCGGCCCTCGTCACCTACAACGAATTCCGCGCGGTCTTCGGCCGCGACGAGGTGATCGTCGTCAGCGTCGGCCCCAGCGACGTCTTCGAGCTCGGCTTCCTCGAGAAGCTCCGGGCGCTCCACGATGAGCTCGAGGAGGAAGTCCCCCACATCGACGAGATCACGAGCCTCGTCAACGCCCGAAGCACCCGGGGCGAGGAGTCCGAGCTCATCGTCGAGGACCTGCTGGACGAGTTCCCCGAGAACGCCGAAGAGCTGCGCGCCCTGCGCGAGTACGTCCTCGCCCATCCCATCTACCGCAACCTGCTGATATCCGAAGACGGCCGCTTCACCACCGTGGTGATCCGCACCTCCGCCTACTCCTCCGCAGGAGAGACGGATCCCCTCGAGGGGGGCTTCGAGGACGAAGCGGACCTGCTCGCAACAGCAGACGCGGCCGAACGCCCCTTCCTCACCGACGCCGAGAACAGCGAGGCCGTCGCTGCCGTCGAGGCGGTGCTATCGCGCCATCGCAGCGAAGCGTTTCCCTTGCTCGCCGCGGGCTCGCCCATCATCACGAACTCGGTCAAGAACTCGATGAAGAAGGACATGCAACGCTTCATGGCCATGGCGATCGGTACCATCGCGATCTTCCTCTTCGTGATGTTCCGGCGCATCTCCGGCGTGCTGATGCCGCTCTTCATCGTCGTCCTGTCTCTCCTTTCCACCCTCGCGGTCATGGCGATCGTAGGAACTCCCATCCAGATTCCCACGCAGATCCTGCCCTCCTTCCTGCTGGCCGTCGGCGTCGGCGGCTCGGTTCACATCCTGGCGATCTTCTTCCGGCGCTTGCAGCTGGGCGACGACAAGGAAGAAGCGATCGTCTGGTCCATGCGGCACTCGGGCCTCCCTGTGCTGATGACCGGCCTCACGACCGCGGCCGGCCTCGCCTCCTTCTCGACGGCCGAAGTCGCACCCATCGCCCGCCTCGGGATCTTCGCCAGCGTCGGCGTAATGCTCGGCTTGATCTACACGATCCTCTTGCTACCCACCCTGATCGCCCTGCTGCCGATCCGCACCCACGCCGGCGGGGCAGCCGAGCGTCGAAGCGGCTGGATGGACTCCCTGCTCATCGGCGTCGCACACTTCTCCACCACCCACGCGCGCGCGATCGTAGCGACGAGCCTCGTGGTCATCGCCGCCGCGGTCGCCGCCGCAAGCCAGCTCCAGTTCTCCCACAACCCCCTGACCTGGCTGCCTCCGGACTCCGAGTCGCGCCTCGCCACCGAGCTCGTCGATCGCGAACTCCGGGGCAGCATCACAGTCGAGGTGCTGCTCGACACGGGCCGCGAGAACGGCCTCTACGAGCCGGATTTCCTCCATGAGCTGGACGCGACCAACCGCGCCACAAGCGAGATGCAGGAGACGACCATCTCCGTCGGCAAGGTCGTGTCCATTGTCGACATCCTCAAGGAGATCCACCAGGCCCTCAACGAGAACGATCCCGCCTACTACAGGATTCCCGACGATCGACTCCTCGTCGCCCAGGAGCTCCTCCTCTTCGAAAACTCAGGCTCCGACGACCTCGAGGACGTTACGGACAGCCAGTTCCGTACCGCTCGGGTCAGCGTGAAGGTCCCGTGGGTGGACGCCATCTACTACGGGGACTTCCTGGACCTCCTCAGCGAGCGGTACCACGAGGCCTTCGGAGGCGAGTTCGAGATCACGGTCACCGGCCTGCTGCCGCTGCTCGCCCGGACCGTCCACGCCGCCATGCTGAGCACGGCCACGAGCTATGTGATCGCCGTCCTCGTCATCACCGCCATGATGATTGCGCTGGTGGGAAACCTGCGCCTCGGTCTCGTGAGCATGATTCCCAACCTGCTCCCCATCGTCCTCGTCATGGGATTGATGTGGCTCCTCGCCCTGCCCCTCGATCTCTTTACGATGATGATCGGCTCCATCGCCATCGGCCTGGCGGTGGACGATACGGTGCACTTCATGCACAACTTCCGGCGCTACCACGCCGAGACGGGTCAGGTCCGCGAAGCCGTGCGCGAGACCCTGTTCACGACCGGGCGCGCAATGCTGGTCACCACCGTGGTGCTCTCCATCGGCTTCTTCATCTTCATGTTCTCCTCCATGAGCAACCTCAGGAACTTCGGCCTGCTCACGGGCCTCGCCATCCTCGTTGCGCTGCTGGCCGACTACTTCCTGGCGCCGGCGCTGATGACTCTGCTCGTCGCAGACACAGACCGATCGGAGCCCACGGAGCCGGCCTGAGAGTGGCTTCGCCCCGGGCCGGCGCAGCGCTGTGTTAGCTTCCAATGGGTCCAATGCATCGCCTCGCGCTCACACTCCGGTCCGGCATGGTCGCACTCGTGGGATCCTTCGTGCTCTCCTGTGGGCCCGACGAGGCGCAGCACACCCCCGTCTTCGCCACCAGCGAGCTCCAGCGGGGCACCCTGGTCGCGACCGTCTCCGCAACGGGCTCGCTCAGCCCTCTGGTTGCCGTGCAGGTCGGGAGCGAGGTCTCGGGCACGATCCAGCGCCTCCATGCCGACTTCAACAGCCGCGTGAAGAGCGGCGAGCTGATCGCGGAGCTCGGGCCCTCCCTCTTCCAGGCGAAAGTCGCCCAGGCCGAGGCCGACCTCGAGAGCGCCCTTGCGTCTCAGGAGAAGGCTCACGTGCAACGGCGCGATGCCCAGCGGCAGCTCGACCGCCTGCTCGGCCTGTCGAAGAGACACGTCGTCTCCGACTCCGATCTCGATGCGGCACAGTTCGCGCTCGAGGCCGCCAGGGCGGAGGAGCGGGTACGCGCTGCCGCAGTGGGCCAGCGCCGCGGCGCTCTCACCCTGACCCAGGTGGACCTGCGCAACACCCGCATCCTCGCCCCCATCGACGGGGTCGTGATCTCGCGCAACGTCGATGTCGGGCAGACCGTGGCGGCCAGCCTCCAGGCTCCGATCCTCTTCGTCATCGCCGGCGACCTCGAGCGCATGCAGATCGAGGCAGAGGTCGACGAGGCCTTCATTGCCGGCGTGGCGCCGGGCCAGAGCGTCGCGTTCGAGGTCTTCGCCTACCCCGAACGCCGCTTCCAGGGACGAGTCGCCCAGGTGCGCCTCGACCCCATCGTCGAGGCCGGCGTAGTGAAGTACAACTGCATCATCCACGTCGACAACGCGGACCTCGCCCTCAAGCCTGGCATGACGGCCAACGTCGCCATCGAGGTGGAGCGAAGGGAGAAAGTGCTCCGGGTCCCCAACGCGGCGCTGCGCTTCGTCCCCGAGCCCCTACCCGAAGAGGTCGGGCCGCTACGCAAGGGCCTCGACCGACGCGAAGCCATCCTGTGGATCGTCGGCGGCGAGGGCCTGCGCCCGATCGTGGTGAAGACCGACCTGGCGAGCGACGAGCAGACCGAGGTGAGTGCAGACGAGCTGAAGGAGGGAATGGTGGTCGCGTTACCGAGCACGGGCCAGGAACGCGGCCCGCGCCGCCGCCGCGGGTTCCGCTTCTTCTGATGCTGCGGGCCGCACCGGGTATCGTGATGGAGGGCGTGCACAAGCACTACGCCCTGGACGGCGTCGAGGTCCACGCTCTGCGGGGTGTCGACCTCGCGGTCGCGCCGGGCGAGTTCCTCGCCATCAGCGGCGCTTCGGGCTCCGGAAAGTCGACACTCATGAACATCATCGGCTGCCTCGACGTCCCCGACGCGGGCCGCTTCTCCCTGGGCGGCAGCGACGTCACGCGGCTCGATGCCGACGCCCTGGCGGCTCTGCGCAACCGGGAGCTCGGCTTCGTCTTCCAGGGCTTCAATCTGCTGCCGCGCACCAGCGCCCTCGAGAACGTCGAGACGCCGCTCATCTACTCGGGCGCCAGCGTCAGGCAGCGCAGGGAACGCGCTCGCGAGATGCTCGAGCGCCTGGGACTGGCCGATCGCATGGCCCACCTCCCCAGCCAGCTCTCGGGCGGACAACAGCAGCGGGTCGCGATCGCGCGTGCCCTGGTGAACCGCCCCGGCCTGCTCCTCGCCGACGAGCCCACGGGCAACCTCGACACGGCAACCAGCGGAGAGATCCTCGATCTGCTCGCGGCGCTCAACCGCGAGGAGGGCCTCACCATCGTCCTCATCACCCACGAGCTCGAGGTGGCCGCCCGTGCGGGTCGCCGCCTCGTCATGCGCGACGGCTTGCTGGAGCATTGAGCATGGGCTGGCGAGACTGCTTGCGGCTGGCCCTGGGCGCGCTCTGGCGCAACCGAACCCGGGCCGCCCTCACCGCCCTCGGCGTCATCATCGGCGTCGCGTCGGTCATCGCCATGCTCGCCGTGGGCACGGGCGCCCGTCGCCGCATCGCCGAGCAATTCGAGAACATGGGAAGCAACAACGTGGTCATCCGTCCGGGCAGCGTCACGCACGGGGGCGTGAGAACAGGCATGGGAACCACCACGACCCTCACCCTGGCCGATGCCGAGGCGGTCGCGCGGCTGCCCTCGGTGGTAGCGGCCGCGCCCAGCGTGCGCGGCGCCGTCCAGGCGCGCCACCGGGGCGCCAACTGGGGAACGACGGTAGAAGGGGTAACGCCCGAGTTCCTGCAGGTGCGCTCCTGGCCCCTCGCCGAAGGCGCTTTCTTCAGCGAGCGGGACGTGGCGACTGCCGCCCAGGTCTGCGTGCTCGGCCGCAGCGTCGCGCGCGAGCTCTTCGGCCTGGCAAAGCCCATCGGCGAGACGATCCTGCTGGGCAGTCTCGCGTGCAAGGTGGTGGGCCTCCTCGGCGAGAAGGGGGCCTCGGCCTGGGGCACCGACCAGGACGACGTCATCCTCGCTCCCATCACGACGGTGCAGCGCAAGATTCGCGGCATCGCTCACGTCGATCGCATCGAGCTCCAGGCCGCGGGACGCGAGGCGGCCTTCCGCATTCCCGAGGAGTTCAAACCGGTGCTGCGCCGCCGCCACCGCCTGCGCGAAGGCCAGGACGACGACTTCCGCCACTACAACCGCGCCGAGTGGGTGCGCAACGCGGAGACGAGCGCCCGCATCTTCGCCTGGCTCCTGGGCAGCATCGCCTCGGTCTCGCTGCTGGTGGGCGGGATCGGGATCATGAACATCATGCTCGTCTCGGTGACGGAACGCACCCGGGAGATCGGCATCCGCATGGCGGTGGGCGCGCGGCCGCGGGACATTCTCTGGCAGTTCCTCCTCGAGGCGCTGCTGCTGAGCGCCGCGGGAGGGGTGCTGGGTATCGCCCTGGGCTGCGCGGGCGCCCTGGTGCTGGAGCGCTTCTCCGAGTTCGCGGTGGCGATCACGCCCCGCTCCATCGCTCTGGCCTTCTGCTTCTCCGGCGCGGTGGGGGTCTTCTTCGGCCTGCACCCGGCGCGCCGGGCGGCCCGGCTGCGGCCCATCGAGGCGCTGCGCTACGAGTAGCCAGGCCGGCCGCCTCCTTTGCGTTTGCGGACGGGTTGGACTACGAAGGAGGCCAGGTCAGAGAAGCTGACCGCACGCCGCGGGGGCGTGAGCGGGCAGCAAGGGCGCACTCGGAGAGGCCATTGCTGCCGCTCGTCGATCCTGCCAGAGCTTTCCCGACGCGGGCCCAGCGCTGCAGGCCAACGTCGCTGAGGGCCTCGCTCGCGCTTCGCCTTCTTCTCGCGCTGATGATCTTCTCCGCACATCCCCCGCCCCTCCTGGCCCAGGATGGGCAACACCCGGGCCAGCGGGACGATGCGGAGGCGGGCGAGGGCGTCGAAGACGGCAAATGGGAGCCGCTGGAGCCGAAGGCCTCGAAGTACGACTGGATCCAGCTCGACAGCGGCGAGTGGCTCAAGGGCGAGATCCGGCTGATCCAGAACGACACGGTGTACTTCGATAGCGACAAGCTCGATGATCTGGACTTCGACTGGGAGGACATCACCGAGCTGCTGACCGGGAAGGAGCACACCTTCCGCTTCGACGGGCGGCGTATCGTCACCGGAGCCGCCCGCATGCGCGGAGACACGATCCGCATTCGCAGCGGCGACGAGATCCAGGAGTTCGAGCGATCGGAATTCGTCAGCATGATCCGCGGAAGCGGCCGAGAGCTGGACTACTGGTCGCTGCGGGTGGGCCTGGGCCTCTCCGGGCAGGCGGGAAACACCGAGCAGCTGAGCCTCAATACCCAGCTGAAGCTCGCCCGGGAGACCGCGCTCACCATCGGCAGCCTGGACTACACCGGCAATGTCGCCACCCAGCGGAACGAGCTGTCCGCCAACAACCACCGCGCGGTCGGGAGATTCAACGTCTACCTGACCCGCCGCCTCTATCTCATCGTCCCCAGCATCGAGGCCTTCCAGGACGAGTTCCAGAACATCGAGCTCCGCGTCACTCCGGCCGCGGGCTTCGGCTACAACATCATCGACCGCAAGAAGAGCCGCTGGCAGGCGGGGCTCGCGCTGGGCTATCAGGGCACCAAGTTCCTGTCCGTCGAGGAAGGCGACGACTTCGACAGTGACCTGGCCGTGCAGCTCAACACCGACATCGACATTGACCTGCCCAAGCGTTTCGAATGGGACACCACCTACCAGCTGCAGCTCGTCGCCACGGACATCGGCAAGACGAATCAGCACCTCTCGTCGACCTTTTCCTTCGACCTGTGGGGTCCCGTCGACCTCGACACGACCTTCCAGTGGGACTGGGTCAACGAGCCGACGGCCGACGCCGCGGGCAACGTCCCCAAGCAGAACGACTTCCGCATCTCCGTGGGCTTCTCGCTGGATCTGTGACCCATTTGCGGCACGTCACCCGCCAGCCGCCCTGGCGATAGCCACAGACGCGGCCTCCGCGGCCGCGAGCCTCCCCTGCTTGCGCTACGCGACCTCGGACTTCAGCAATCTCCCCGATCGACCGATTCGGCCATCAGGGAGACGCACACGCCAATGCTGCGCATAGCTTTCACATTCTTGATGTCAGCCTGCCTGCTGGCTGTCCACGGAACCGCGGTAGCGGCCTCCTTCCTCCCCAACTCCCCCACGACCCTGTGGACCCCCATCAGCTCGCCGGGTACGGTTCCGGACACCTCGGGCGACCAGGGAACCGGCAAGGATGAGGGCGACATCGTCGGGGACGACGACGACCCGGCCTTCTATGTGGCCTTCGACAACGCTGGAACCTCCTCGAAGGTCGACGGCACCCTGGGCTTCCGGATCCGGCTCAGCGACGATTCCCAGTCGGCCGGCTTCAACAACTTCCTGGTCATCGGGCTCGACTTCGGCGGCGGCGACATCGACGTCTTCCTGGGCGTCGACGGCCAGGGGGGAACGGACGAGATCTCGATCTATCAGCCGGGGGCCGGCACGAACACCTCACCGGCGACGACCGCCATCCTCACACCGGCCTTGCTGAGCTACGACTTCAGCACCAGCAACTACGATTTCAGCAGCGTCAACAACACCATCGATCCGGGTGTGGAGACCACCGACTTCGGCAACAATGGCACGGACCAGTTCCTCAGCTTCACGCTCCCCTTCAACGACCTCGTGACCCAGATGGGCGTATTGGGAATCACCATCGACGAGGACACCGGGGTCGGCTACATCGTGGGAACCGGGAACAATCCCACCAATCTCAATCAGGACGTGAACGGCACCGAGAGCGGCTGGGACGATCCAACTGCATGGACCGATCCCGATAACGGCGGGGGCTCCTTCGTCTACCTCGTCACGGGCGAGCGCACACCCGAGCCCAACACCTTTACACTCGTCATGCTCGGGCTGATCGGGCTCTCCTGCGTCCGCCGAAGGGGCGCTCAGCCCACCGGATCACGCTCCACCGCCTCCCAGTAGGCGTCGACCCGGCCCTGGATCTCGGCAATCAGCGCATCGTTGCGCCGCGGTGAGAAGAGGTGGGCAAAGCGCTCCTGCTTCGCGAGGTACTCCTCCACCGGAAGCCGCTGGCGCGGGTGCTTGGTGTGGACGAGCTCGCCGTCGACGTACTCCTTGAGGGGCCAGATGCCGGTCTTCACGGCGAGCTGGCCGATCTCCACGGACAGCGCCGGATCGAAGCCCCAGCCCGTCGGGCAGGGCGAGAGAGCCAGCAGCAGACGCGGCCCGTCCAGACCGCGCGCCTTCTCGACCTTGCGCGCCAGGTCGACGGGATCCGAGCCGATCACCGTGGCGACGTAGGCGGGCCGATGAGCTGCCCAGATCGAGAAGAGGTCCTTCTTGTAGCCCGGGTAGCCACGGGGGCCGGTGCTGGTCGCGGTGTGCGCGCCGTGAGGCGTGGCGCCGGAGAACTGCTGACCGGTATTGCCGTAGCCTTCGTTGTCGTAGCAGAGGTAGATGAAGTCGAGGCCCCGCTCGATGGCGCCCGATGTCGCCGAGAGCCCCATCCCATAGGCGGCGCCGTCTCCCGTGAGCACGACGACCTCGAGGTCTTCCTCGGCCTGCATGCGCCCCTTGTGGAGCAGCAGGTCGAGGGCGTCCCGCACGCCCTGGGCTCCGGCCGGCGCCGACGCCATGGCGGTGTAGATCCACGAGCCCCGGAAGGGCGTGAAGGGATATACGGAGAGCAGGGTCATGCAGCCGGCCGCGTTGACGAAGACCGTCTTCTCGCCCAGCACGTCGTAGATCTCGTGCAGGGCCTGCAGGCCGCCGCAGCCGGCGCACATGGGGGTGCCCGCGCCCATGAGGTGCGTAGAGGGGAGGTCCTTCATGCGCCGGAAGGCGCTCTCGCTCACGGCTCCGCTCCTTCGCGCTCGTGGGCCGCGATGGCCTGGAGCTTGCGCACTTCGCGCAGCTCCTCGCTGGTGTAGAGCAGCCGCGGCTCGGGGCTGCGCCCGGCGTCGGCCGCCTCGAAGCTGCGCTCCGCCATCTCGTAGAACTCCTCGGCCGGGATGTCGCGACCGCCGAGGCCGCCGATGAAGCTGACCAGCACGGGCGGCGCATCGGCCGCGCCATAGAGACAGGCGGCCAGCTCCGAGTGCAGCACGCCCCCCATCCCCATGGAGAGGTTCTGGTCGATCACCGCCACGGCGCGCTTGCCGGCCAGCAGCTGGCGCAGCTTCTCGCCGGGATAGGGTCTCAAAACGCGCGGTCGCACGAGGCCCACGGGCCGGCCCGCAGCGCGCAGCTCGTCTACCGCGTCCTTGGCCCGAGTCGCGAAGGAGCCCAGCATGAGGAAGACCACCTCGGCGTCCTCGCAGCGGTAGGCCTCCACCGCAGGGTGCCGGCGGCCGAAGCGCTCCGCGAACTCGCCCGCGATCTCGTCGTAGACCTCGAGGGCGCTGCGCTGGGCCAGGTGGGTCTCGTAGCGGAAGTAGGAGTAGGGCCCGCCGCCGAGCACCGCGACCGCCTGGCTCACGGGCTCGCTGGCGCGGAAGCCCAGGCTGTCGGGATCGAAGTCGGGGAGGAAGGCACTCACCGCCTCGGCGCCGGGCAGCTCGACGGGCTCCCGGGTGAAGGAGAGATGGAAGCCGTCGAGGTTCACGATGACGGGCAGGCGCACCCGGCGGTCCTCGGCCAGACGGTGGGCGAGGATCACGCTGTCCAGGGTCTCCTGGCAGGTGGAGCAGTGGATCTGCAGGAAGCCGCTGTCCCGCGCGGCCAACACATCACAGTGATCCGCCTCCAGGGTCACCGGGGTCGCGATGCCACGCGACACGTTCACGAGCACGAAGGGCGCGCGCCAGCCGGAGACGGTGAAGATCATCTCCATGCCGTAGAGCAGGCCCTGGCTCGAGGTCGCGCTGAAGACCCGCACGCCGGTGGCGGCCGCGGTGCCCGCCGCGGTGATCATGGAGTGCTCCGAGTCGAGGGTCACCATGCGGGCGTCGAGCTCGCCGGCCTCGATCCAGCGGCCCAGGGTCTCGATGATCTCGGTCTGGGGCGTGATGGGGAAGGCGGGCACGTAGTCCACGCCCGCCAGGCGAGCGCCCCAGGCCGCGGCGCCGTTTCCCGTGAGCAACTGGCGAGTCACGGTCCGGCCTCCTCCTCGCAATCCGCTGCAGCCCCATCGGCCCTCGCCGCCTCGCGCTCGGCGATCGCCTCGATGGCGTGGGTGGGACAGACGGCGACGCAGATCATGCAGCCCTTGCAGTGGTCGAGGTCGATGCGGGGCGAGCGGTCCTCCGCGACCGCGATGGCGCTGTCGGGGCAGAAGGTGCTGCACATCCACGAGCAACCGCGACAGCGCTCGTAGTCGACGACCGGGCGCAGAGTGCGCCAGAGCCCCGTTCGCACCTGCACGCTGCTCGCCCGGGCGTGGATGTCGGGCGCCGACACCCGCGCCGGATCGAAGGGCACGTCGATCCAGTCCGGGCGTTCGTAGCCGCTGGCGCTCACCCCGCCGCCCTCTTCGACGCAGCCCTCGCGCTCCGCCAGCGCGTCGAAGGCGGCGAGGCCCCGCTCGCGGTTCTCCGCGACCACGGCCGGAGGCAGATCCGCGAGCTCCTCCGCGATCGCGGCCTCCAGCGCGCCGCGCGACACCACACCGAGCAGGCGCGCGGCGGCGGCCGCGCACACGGCGCCGAGAAAAGGCAGCTCGGCGCGCTCCTCGGCCGCGACGGGAAGGGTCAAGACCGGGCCTGCGACCTTGAGTCGCTCGCCCCAGACCCCGGGCGCCTCGGCGCTGTTGATCAGCAGCACGGTGCGCGCGCCGACGCCGTCGAGCACGCCCGCCGCATTCACGGGCACGAGGGTCTCGTCGGCGACCAGCACCAGATCCGGCCGCCGGATGATGCCCCGCTCGCGAACGGGCCTGCGGTCCGCGCGCACGTAGGCGAAGATGGGCGCACCCCTTCGCTCGGCGCCGTAGCGCGGCGCGTCCTGGACCTCGAAGCCCTCGCGAAAGAGGGCGCTGCCCAGGATGCGGCTCGCGGTCTTCATGCCCTGGCCACCGCGTCCGTGCAGGCGGATCCGGTACATCCCTCGCCTCCGGAGGCCGGGTTCGCGCTTCGGCCCCGGATCAGAAGATAGACCAGCGGCGGGTCGCCATGGCGGCCTTCACCCGCTCCAGGCTGAGCTGCTCCGCGGCCGCCCGGGGCAGGATGTCCTTGCCGCGGCTCGCCTCGACGATCTCTCGGGTGTTACCGCGAATCCGCTCCTCGATAGCCTGGAAGGCCGCGGTCTGGGTGGCGCCGTGGTACTCCATGGCGGCACAGATCACCCCACCCGCGTTGGCGATGAAGTCCGGCACATTGAGGATGCCGCGCTCGTGGAGGGCCCGCTCGGCGGCCGGGGTCGCGGGGATGTTGGCGCCGGCGACCACCATCTTCGTCTGCAAGCTTCCGACGTTGTTCTCGTTGATCACGTCGGGCCGCGCGGCCGGGATCCAGATCTCGCACTCCATCTCGATGACCGCTTCGCGATCGGACACCTCGCCGTCCCCGTAGGCAGCAACGCTCTTCCCGGACTGCTTCAGCTCGATGAGCGCGTCGACGTCGAGGCCCCCGGCGCTGTGAACGGCGCCCTGGGAGTCGGATGCGCCGACCAGCACCGCGCCGCACTCGCCCAGGAAGCGGGCCGCGTGCATCCCCACGGAGCCGAAGCCCTGGACCACCACCCGGGCGCCCTCGAGCGCAAAGCCGCAGTACTCGGCCGCGACTTCGGCGGAGTGGCGCAGCCCCCAACCCGTGGCGCCGATCTCGTCCAGGGGAATGCCGCCGAGCTCCCGGGGCAGGCCCACGGCCCGGCCGATCTCGTCCTTCACCCAGGCCATGCAGGTCTCGTCGGTCCCCATGTCGGGCCCGAAGATGTAGTCCGAGACGTCCCGCAGCGCGCACGCCATGGCGCGGATCAGCTGCTCCTTCTGCTCCAGAGGCATCTTGGGATCGCCGAAGAGCACCGACTTGCCGCCGCCGTGGGAGAGGCCCGCCGCAGCGTTCTTCAGCGTCATGGCCCGGGCGAGGCGGAAGCACTCTCCCAGGCTCACGTCCGGCGCCATGCGCAAGCCACCGATGGAAGGCCCCGCCGCAACGTTGTCCACCACCAGGATCGCCTCGAGCCCGACCCCCGGCTCGTGGAGATGGATCACCTTCGCGGGACCAAGCTCGTCGCTGAAACCGAACGCGTCTGCCATGAAGAGCGCCTCCTGCTCGCGACGGAGCTTACATGATCATCCGGCTCGCTTCGTATGCACGGGAATGACTCTCGAGGACCACGAAGGATGCTGAGGGTAAAAGAGAGAGGCCAGACGACGAGCTGGGCCCTGGCGGGCTGCGCCGTCAATGCGACGAAAAGCCGTCAATGCGACGAAAAAGAGAGGCAGGCGGCGCGGTTTGACCCTCTGCCGGACGCCGTGTAGATTGGTTCCTTCCTGTGGCGAGACACGATCGCAGGGTCCTGCCCGAGCCACCGCTTCGTGAACCCGGTCAGATCCGGAAGGAAGCAGCCGTATCGGGGAGATGGTTGTGGGTGGGGGTGCCCTGCGATCCTGTCTCGCCTCAGGAGGTCTCGGAAGGCCTCGAGTCATGCCGCAGGACTGAGGGCGCCCCCCGTGAGCTATCAGGTCACAGCACGCAAGTGGAGGCCCCAGGCCTTCGATGAGGTGACGGGGCAGAGCCACGTCACCACACCGCTTCGCAATGCCATTCGCAGCGACCGGGTGCCCCACGCCCTGCTCCTGACGGGGCCCCGCGGCGTCGGCAAGACCACCCTCGCGCGCATTCTGGCCCGCTGTCTCAACTGCGAGAAGGGGCCGACGGACACGCCCTGCGGCAGCTGCGATCCGTGTCTGGAGATCATCTCCGGCTACTCGACGGACGTTCAGGAGATCGATGCCGCGAGCCGCACCGGCGTCGACGACATCCGCGAGGTGATCGAGTCGATCCGCTATGCGCCCTCCCCCGGCAAGCACCGGATCTACGTCGTCGACGAGGTCCACATGCTGTCGACGCAGGCCTTCAACGCCCTGCTCAAGACCCTCGAAGAGCCGCCCCCGCGCAGCCTCTTCGTCTTCGCGACCACCAACCCCGAGAAGATCCCCTTCACGGTGCTCTCCCGCTGCCAGCGCTACGACCTGCGCCGCATCGCGGCCAGCGAGGTCGCGGCCCGCCTCGGCTCCATCGCCGAGGCCGAGGGGATCGAGATCTCGAAGCAGAGCCTGCTCGCCCTGGCCCGGGAAGGCGACGGCTCCATGCGCGACTCCCAGACCCTCTTCGACCAGGTGATCTCCTACGGGGGTGACGCCGTCGACGACGAGACCGTGGCCCGGGTGCTCGATCTCATCGATCGCCGGGTGCTGCTCGCCATCGCCACCGCGTGCATCGACGGGCAGCCCGCGGCAGCGCTCGAGGCCTGCAGCCTCGCCATGGAGAAGGGCACGGATCCCAAGCGCCTGGCCTCGGCATTGGTCCAGCTGCTGCGGGATCTCACGGTGCTGAGCGTGGCCCCGGATTCGAGCGAGCTGGTCGAGGGCAGCGACGACGAGATCGCCGAGCTGCGCGTCCTCGCCGAGGGGGCCGGTGAGGGACGCCTGCGGCGCATGTTCCGGGCCCTCATCCGGGAGCACGAGGATCTCACCTGGGCGCCCCAACCCATGGCGGTGCTCGAGATGGCCATCGTGCGCCTGGCCACCATGCCGGCCGGCGACGATGTCTCGCGGCTGCTCGCGCGCCTCGAGGCCCTGGAAAAACGGCTCGGTGGGCCGGGCGGAGGCGGTGGAGCGCCTCGCGGCGGCTCGGCACCGGGCCCAGGCGCGGCAACCCGCGGAGGCGGAGGCGAGCGCTCCGGCGGCTCGGGACGTTCCGCGCGACCCGCGGCCCCCCGCGCCCCGTCGACGGCCGGAATCAAGGGAGGCGGGCCAATGGGCTCCGCTCCTTCGGCCGCCAAGGCGATCTCGTCTCCGGCCGCTGAGCCGATCTCGTCTCCGGCCGCCGAGGCGCGCGAGGTGCGTCCCGCGGTCGAGGCCATCGCCTCCCTCGAGGTCGTATACGACCGCCTCCGCGGCATCGCGAAGCAGGAGTTCACGACCCTGTTCCACACCCTCGAGGCCGTGCGCCTGGTCGCGCGCTCCGAGGACCAGCTTCGATTCAGCGTGTCGAGCCCCTTCCACGCCCGGCGGCTCGAGGACAAGAAGGGGGATCTGGACGCGCTCTGCGCCCGCTTCTTCGGCCGCGCCA
This sequence comes from Deltaproteobacteria bacterium, assembly GCA_019310385.1. Lineage (GTDB taxonomy): Bacteria > Myxococcota_A > UBA9160 > UBA9160 > UBA4427 > JAFDEK01. The sequence goes on along the minus strand of JAFDEK010000015.1, from coordinate 29,581 downwards.
TGCGCATCGAAATCACCCAGGACGAGCCGGGCGCGGCCGCGCCGGCGGGTCCGGGCCGAGCGCCGGCCAAGCGCGAAGAAGACCGCGCCCGGAAGCAGGCCGCACTCAATCATCCGGCCGTAAACCTCGTTCTCAAAGAGCTCAAGGCCCAGATCATCGAGATCCGCCCCATCGGCGGGGGCCAGAGCGCGGGCCGGGGAGAAGAGAAGTGAGCCAGCCCGACATCGGAAAGATCCTCGCCCAGGCTCAGCAGATGCAGAGCCGCATGGCGGAGCTCCAACGCGAGCTCGCCACCCGGCGCTACGAGGCCTCTGCGGGCGGCGGCATGGTGAAGGCCGTGGCGAGCGGCGAGCTGCGCATCGTGGCCGTCGAGATCGAGCCGGGTCTCCTGTCCAGCGGAGATCGCGAGATGGTCCAGGACCTGTGCGCGGCAGCGGTCAACGCGGCCCTCGCCAACGCCCAGCGCGCGGTGCAGGAGGAGTTCCAGCGCCTCTCGGGCGGGATGGCGCTGCCGAACATGATGCCACCGGGAGGGGCGGGCTGATCGTGGCCGGCTCTCCCGCCATGGACCGGCTCGTCGAGAGCCTCAAGCGCCTGCCCGGAATCGGAGAGAAGTCGGCAACGCGCCTGACCTTCTACCTGCTGCGTGCACCAGACGAGCTGGCCGTCGAGCTGGCCGAGTCCCTGATGCGCCTCAAGCGCGAGACCCTCCTGTGCGAGCGCTGCTTCGACCTGGGCGACCGGTCGCCCTGCAAGCTCTGCGCGGACGAGAGCCGGGACGACTCCCTGGTCTGCGTCGTCGAGGAGCCCGCCGATCGGGTCGCAATCGAAGCCAGCGGCCGCTTCCGAGGCCGCTACCACGTCCTGGGCGGTGCCCTCTCCCCCATCGACGGCATGGGGCCCGCGCACCTGCGCATCAGCGAGCTCGAGCAGCGGGTGCGCTCGGGGCAGGTGCGCGAGATCATCCTGGCCACCAACCCCAATCTCGAGGGCGAGGCCACCGCGAGCTACATCGCCGAGCGCCTCCGGCCCACGGGCGTCCCCCTGACCCGAATCGCGTACGGGATGCCCCTCGGCGGCGATCTCGAATACGCGGACCACGTCACCGTGGCCCGCTCCCTGGAGAACCGCCGCAAGATCGACTGAGGGGCGAGCGGGGGCACGGGGCCGACGAAAGAGCCAGAAGGCGCATCACCACTAAAGGCGGCGGCACCCCAAGCCGATCCAGCTCGGGGGCAGGCAAGTTGCCCACAGCGGACGCGACGGTTAGATTCCGGTTGGTTTGCTCTTCGATTCCAGTCGCTTACAAAGGCAAGTGCCGATGTTTGACACTCAGCTCGTGATGCTCGAGGACGATCACCGCCGCATCGCCGCGGTGATCGAGCGTCTGGTGCGCGACGCCAACGCGAAGGGCATCTATATCGTCGACAAGAACGGGCAGCTGATCGCCGAGGCGGGCGAGATGAACGGGGTGGACAGCACCAGCCTCGCCTCCCTCACCGCCGGCTGCATCGCCGCCACGGGGGGCCTCGCGAAGATCGTCGGCGAGGAGGAGTTCCCGACCCACTTCCACCAGGGCCAGCGAGACAACCTGCACATCACCCTGGTGGGCAATCGGATGATCCTGATGGTCGTCTTCGACGAGCGCAGCTCCCTCGGCCTCGTCCGGCTCCGCGTCAAGAAGGCCGGCTCCGAGCTCGCCAGGCTCTTCGAGGAGATCAAGAAGAAGTCCGAGCAGGAGGCGATGAGGGGCGACAGCCCCTTCGCCGAGATCACCGACGACGACATCGACAACCTCTTTTCGGACTGAACGGGACCCATGTCGTTCATCAACTACTCATCGCGCGAGATCAACTGCAAGATCGTCTACTACGGGCCCGGCCTGTGTGGAAAGACGACGAACCTGCAGCACATCTACACGAAAACCAATCCCGACGTGAAGGGGAAGATGATCTCCCTCGCGACCGAGACCGAGCGCACGCTCTTCTTCGACTTCCTTCCCCTCGCGCTGGGCGAGATCCGCGGTTTCAAGACCCGCTTTCATCTCTACACGGTTCCGGGCCAGGTCTTCTACGACGCGAGCCGCAAGCTGATCCTGAAGGGCGTGGACGGCGTCGTGTTCGTCGCCGACAGCCAGATCGAGCGCATGGAGGCCAACGTCGAGAGCCTCGACAACCTCCGGGTCAACCTCAAAGAGCAGGGCTACGAGCTCGACGGCATCCCCTTCGTGATGCAGTACAACAAGCGGGACATGCCCAACGCCGCTTCCCTGGAAGAGTTGCGACGCGTGCTCAACACCCGGGGCGGCCCCGAATACGAAGCCTGCGCGACGACGGGCCAGGGCGTCTTCGAGACCCTGAAGGCCGTCGCCAAGGAGGTCCTCTCCGACCTCAAGAAGCTCGGCTGACCCGGCCCGGCACCGCGCCACCCTTCACTGTCGGCGACTTCGCGCTCCTCGACGACGCGCCCCGACTGCTACACTGGCGCGATGGCGTTCGCCGAGATCGCAGGCCGCAAGGTCTACTACGAGCTCCACGGGCCCACGGAGCCCACGGAAGAGGAGCAGCCCCCCCCGCTGATGCTCATCATGGGCATGGGCGGCTCCTGCCGCGGCTGGCTGCCACTCCAGGTCCCGGACTTCTCGAAGAGCCGCAAGACCCTGGTCTTCGACAACCGCGGCGTCGGCGAGAGCGAAGACCCCGGCACCGCATTCTCCACCGCGGACCTCGCCGACGACGCCGCCCAGCTGCTGACGGCCCTCGCGATCAGCAAGGCCGACGTACTGGGCGCCTTCATGGGCGGCATGGCGGCCCAGGAGCTGGCCCTGCGCTACCCGGAGCGCGTGCGCAGCCTCGTGCTCACGGGGACCTACAGCCGCCCGGACGCCAAGCGGCGCATGCTCCTCTCGTCCTGGGCCGATCTCGCCCACGCGGGCATCTCCGACGAGAGCATGCTCCGCCGGCGCCTGGTCTGGACCCTCCAGGACGAGACCCTCGAGCAGACCGACCTGATCGAGAGCATGGTGCAGTTCTACATGAAAGAGGGCAGCCCCCTCTCGCCGGAGCTTTTCGCCCGCCAGTGCGCGGCCTGCATCGACCACGACTCGGCCGATCGACTGCGCGAGATCACGCAGCCCACCCTGGTGGTGTGCGGCCGCAACGATCAGCTGACGCCGCCCAAGTTCCACCGCGAGCTTGCCGACGAGATCCCGGGCGCACACCTCATCACGATCCACTACGGTGGCCACCTCGTGATGGCCGAGTCCGCCGAGCGCTTCAACCAGGTGGTGCTGCAGTTCCTGCGCGATCAGTAGGCTCGCGCGGCGCCGGACTCAGCGATCCCGCTGCAGCGTGCGAAACGAGAGCTGCCTCGCGCTGCTCGAGAGCACGGGGTCGGCGACGAGGGCGGCCCGCAGGGCGGCGCCCGAGAGCGTGCCCGGCCCTCCGACGAAGACCTGGTTTTCGTAATCCGCGACCTGGATACGCAGCACGCCCGGGAAGAGGTCCCGCATGGATTGTCCCACCTCCCTGGCCTCGTCCAGGGTGTTGCTGACCAGCAATCCCCCCTCGGCGAGGCGATCGAGGGCGAGCTCGTGTCCCGGCCGCGGCAGCCACAGCGGCTTGTGGACGTTACGGCCCACTCCCGCAAAGACATCCTCGAGGATCAGGTCGTAGCGGCCGTCGTCGTCCTTCAGGAAGGCCAGGGCGTCGGCGATCACCACCTCGAGCCCCATGGCGTCGAGGTCGAAGTGGTCCCGGGCGGCCTGCACCACCTCGGCATCCAGCTCGACGCCGAGGATGTGCGCCTCGGGCTCGATGGCACGCACGACCCGGGCCGCGCTGCCACCCCCGACCCCCAGCAGCAGCACCCGGCGGCGTCGCTGGGGTGGAAGTGCCAGGATTGGCGCCGCAATGGCGTCCCACACGGATCCCGTGACCGGCGAGCCGGGCCGATACCAGGAGGCAAAGGTCCCCTCTACCCGCAGCTCGCGTCCGTGCTTGCCGTGGCGAACCTCCACCCTCGGCCGCCGCACGCGAATGGGCCGGCGCCGCCGCGCCGTCACGGTCCCTCGACCGCCCTCGGCCCGGCGAGGTCCGCCTGACTGATTTCCCGTAGCGAGATGTCCGCATACAATGGGGCCATGTTCGATCCGCTCTTCTCCAGTCCCGCCCCTCGGCGGGTCGCCCGCATTGCGCTTCCGGTCCCCATCGACTCCCTCTTCGACTACGCGCTGCCCGCCGATCTCGCAGTGGAGCCTCGCGCCGGTTGTCGCGCCCTCGTCCCCTTCGCGGGGCGACGGCTTACCGGTGTTATCGTCGAGGTCGGCGACGCCGAAGACCCGGCACGGGAACCGCGCGCCGGCAGAGAACGCGGCCGGGCAACCCTCGCATGCATCGAGCGCATCGTCGACCCCGAGCCGGCGCTCTCAGCGGAAATGATCTCCATGCTGCGCGAGGCCGCCGTCGAGGTCTTCTGCCCCGTCGGCATGGCCCTGGCGGCGGCTCTTCCCCCCGGCACGGCCCCCCGCATCGTGCGCCGGCAGCGCCTCACCCGCCGCGGAGAGCACGCCCTCGAGAGCGGCGCCATGCGGGGCGAGGGACGTCGCGTCCTCGAAGCCCTGGCCGGAAACCCCCTCGCCCCGGCGACCCTGTCCAGGCGCTTTCCCCGGGACCGGGATCTCGTCCGCGACCTCGAGCGCGATGGGCTGATCGAGTGCGCCAGCCTCGAGGAGGGCCCCAGCGCCAAAGAGAAGACCGAACGCATGGTTTCCGTGCCCGAGGGCCTCGCGGTCGAGACGGTCTGCACGGAGCAGCTCGGCCGCGCCCGCCGGCAGGCGGAGCTGCTGCGCCGGGTCGCCCGGGACGGCACGGTCGCGACTGCGGTTCTGGCGGCCGAGCACGCGGGCAACGGCCCGCTGGTGCGCACACTGATCGGCCGCGGCTTCCTGGTCGAGAGCCGCCGGGCCGCTCCCCGGGACGTGCTCGGAGACCCGGTCGAGCGCGATCGTCCCCTCGACCTCAGCGGCGAGCAGGAGACCGCCCTCGCTCCCATTGCCGAGGCCATCCGCGCCGGGCGCTGCGAGCGCTTCCTGCTCCACGGCGTGACGGGCAGCGGAAAGACCGAGGTCTACCTGCGCGCCGTCGCCGAGGCCCTGGCCCGAGGCCGCCAGGCCCTGATCCTGGTTCCCGAGATCACCCTCACCCATCAGATCGTCGCGCGCCTGCGCGCCCGCTTCGGCGACGAGCTCGCCATCCTCCACAGCGGCCTGAGCCAGGGCGAGCGCCTCGAGCAGTGGCAGCGCCTGCGTCGCGGCGACACCCCCATCGCGGTGGGAGCGCGCAGCGCCCTCTTCGCCCCTCTCGAAGAGCTCGGCGTCATCGTGATCGACGAGGAGCACGACTCGGCCTACAAGAACGAGGAGGGCTTCCGCTACCGCGCCCACAATCTGGCGGCCCGGAGGGCCGAGCAGGCCCGTTGCCCGCTGGTGCTGGGCTCGGCGACTCCCTCCCTGGAGACCCGCTTCGCGGCCGAGCGCGGCGAGATCACGCGGCTGGTCCTCGAGCGCCGGGTCGCGGGACGCCCCCTGCCCGCGGTCGAAATCGTGGATCTGGCGCGGGAGCGCGACATTACCCCCCGCGATCGCCGCAGCGTCCTGACCCATCCCCTGCACAAGGCCCTCGCCGAGACTTTGAATACGGGTGGGCAGGCAATTCTCTTCCTGAATCGGCGCGGCTTCTCGACCCAGATCTACTGCTTCGACTGCGGCTACGCCGAACGCTGCGAGAGCTGCGACGTCGCCCTGGTGTTCCACGCAGCGAGTCACCAGCTGCGCTGCCACTACTGCGACTTCCACAAGCCGCCGCCGGAGAAGTGCGGCGGCTGCGGGGCGACGGGCACGGTTCTCCTCGGCGTGGGCACCGAGCGCCTCGAGGAGGAGGTGCAGGCGCTCTTTCCCGAGGCCCGCATCGTGCGCCTCGACCGGGACAAGTCCCAGCGCAAGGGCTACACGGAGTCGGTGCTGCGGGCGCTGCACAGCGGCGACGCCAACGTGCTGGTGGGCACCCAGATGGTCGCCAAGGGCCACGACTTCCCCGGCGTTCGCCTGGTGGGGGTGATCGCCGCCGATCAGGGCCTGCACATGCCCGACTTCCGGGCCGCCGAACGCAGCTTCCAGCTGCTGACCCAGGTCGCGGGGCGCGCCGGACGCTCGGAGGAGCCGGGGCGGGTGATCCTCCAGACCTTCGTTCCGGATCACTACGCGATCCGGCCGGTGCAAGACCACGATTACGAGCACTTCTACCGCACCGAGCTCGAGCACCGCCGGGCCCTCGCCTACCCGCCCTTCGGCCGGATCACCCAGGTGATCATCTCGGCCGTCGATGAGGAGAGCGCCCGGGGCGCCGCCGAGTCTCTGGCCGAGCAGGTCCGGGCGCTCCGGCCCGCCGACGCCGAGCCCGGGGAGCCCGGCGCGGCGCCGGAGGGGCACCGCTTCGAGGTCCTGGGCCCTGCCCCTGCACCGCTGGCCCGGCTGCGTGGCCGCTTCCGCTATCAGCTGCTGATCAAGGGCAGCGACGTGCATCGGGTGCGGCGCGCCAGCGAGCTGCTGGCCAGGGCCCTGGCGCGCCTTCCCCGGGAGGTCCACGCCGCCCTCGACGCTGATCCCGTCAGCATGCTATGAACCCAATAGTGTCGACAAGACGGAGACTTGGGCCAATCTCCGAGCTTCGCGCCGCGCCCTTTGGGAGGGACGTGGCCCCCGCCTCGGCAGCCGGGGGCGAGCGAGGGCGTCGCCGTGGTACTCTCGTCGGCTCCGCGGCCGGGGGGGGGCCCTGCTCGACGCCGATTCGCAGCGCGAGGCGTCACGCAGCCGATCCTCGAAGCAGCGAAGCCCTGTCTCCGGGAATACCGCGACCCATCGACTGCGACCGACTGAAACCGACTGAAACGACGACGGGCGGCCCCTCGCCGGGCGCCCCCAGAACACGAGACGATTCATGGCCCTACGCGAAGTACTGCAGTTTCCCGATCCGCGACTCAAGCAGGTCTCCGAGCCCATCAAGGAGATCACCGACGAGCTGCGCGAACTCGCCGGGGACATGTGCGAGGTGATGTACGACGAGCCGGGCATCGGTCTCGCGGCACCCCAGGTGGGCGAAGGGGTGCGGCTCATCGTCATCGACACGGACTGGAGCGACGAGGGGAACGAGAAGAGTCCCACGGTGATCGTCAATCCCGAGTTCGTCGAGATCGAGGGGAAGATCGTGTGGGAGGAGGGCTGCCTCTCGGTCCCCGACTTCAACGCGGAGGTGACTCGCAGCGAGCGCGTCCGCGTGCGCGGACTCGATCTCGACGGCAACGAGATCATCGAGGAGGCCGAGGGGCTGCGCGCAGTGTGCCTGCAACACGAGATCGACCACCTCAATGGCGTCCTCTTCATCGACCGCATCAGTCGCCTCAAACGCAGCATGTACGTCAAACGCCGCAAGAAGCAGCTGGCCGCCGAGCAGAGCGACGACGAAGTCGACATCAGTGGCAGCCGCTTCTAGCCTACGGGTCGCCTTCTTCGGAACCCCCGAGATCGCAGTCCCCACCCTCGAGCGCCTCATCGCCGGCCCCTGGGAGGTGGTGGCGGTGGTGAGCCAACCCGACCGGCCCCGGGGCCGCGGACGCAAGCTCTCGCCCTCGCCAGTCGCCCGGACCGCCCTCGAGGCGGGGATCCCACTGCTGCGGCCCGAACGCGTCGGCGAGCCCGAGGTGGTGGAAGCCCTGCGCGCCCTCGCGCCCGACATTGGCGTGGTGGTGGCCTTCGGTCAGTTCATCCCCAAGGCGCTGCGCGAGCTCCCCGGGCTGGGCTTCATGATCAACGCCCACGCGAGCCTGCTTCCCCACTTCCGCGGCGCGGCTCCCATCAACCACGCGATCCTGGCTGGCGAGAAGACGACAGGGATCTCGGTGATGCGAATCGAGCGTGAAATGGACACCGGTCCCGTCGCCCTCGTGCGCGAGACCAGGATCGGCGACCACGAGAACACCGCCGAGCTCGGCGAGCGACTGGCACGGCTGGCCGCCGAGGCCGTCGACGAGGCGCTCGGGCAGCTGGCCGCCGGACGCATCGAGTGGAGTGAGCAGGATCACGCCCGCGCCAGTTTGGCGCCCAAGGTCGAACGCGACATGGCGCGCCTCGATTGGCACGAGAGCGCGGCCGCCCTGGCGCGGCGCGTCTACGCCATGGCGCCGAAGCCGGGGGCCTTCACCTTGCTGGCGGGAGAGCCCCTGCGCATCCTCGCCGCCGAGGTCCGCGCCGGCAAGGTCGGCGAGCCGCCGGGGACGGTGCGCTGCGACGGCGAGTCGCTGCGCATTGCGACCGGCGAAGGCTGGCTGATCCCCCTGCGCCTGCAGCGCGCCGGCGCCAGGGCGATGGAGGTCGACGCCTTCCTGCGCGGTCGCCCCATCCCCGACGGCATTCGTCTGGGTGCAGACGACCCGGTAGCCTCCGGCCATGAGTGAGGAAGACGGCGGCAAGAAGGGCGGCGGCAGGAAGGGCGGCGGCAGGAAGGGCGGCGGCAAGAGGGGAGGCGGCTCCCCGCGTCCCGGCCGCGGGCGCCCCCAGTCGCGCAACGACGCGACGGAGCGGCGGCGCGGCTCGGGTGCCACGGTGGCGCGCCTGGTCGCGGTGCGAGTGCTCGAGCGGGTGGAGCGGGTTCACGCCTATGCGGACATCGCCCTCCACCAGGCCCTTGCCCGCAGCCCCCTCTCCGCCGCCGACCGCGCTCTGGCCACCGAGCTCGCCTATGGAACCCTGCGCTGGCGTGGCCGCATCGACTACCTGCTCTCCCAGGTGCTCGACCAGAAGCTCGAGAAGCTCGAGCCCCTGGTCGCCAGTACCCTGCGCCTCGGCGCCTATCAGCTGCTCTTCATGGACCGCATTCCCCAGAGTGCGGCGGTGGACCAGGCCGTGGCCTGCGCGCACTCGTTGGGGAGCTCGCGCGCTACGGGGCTCGTGAACGCCGTGCTCCGCCGCCTCGCCCGGGAGAGCGAGACCCTCCCGCTGCCCGCCTTCGAAGACGATCCGCTCGAGCACATCGTCCACGCCCTCTCGCTGCCCGAGTGGATCGCGCGGCGCTGGATCGACGAGTTCGGCGCCGAGGAGGCCGCCGCCCTGGCCGTCGCCAGCAACACCACCCCGCCCGTGACGATTCGCGCGAATCGCCGGTGCACGACTCCGGCCGCTCTGCTGGAAGAGCTGCGCGAGAAATTCCCGGACGCCCACCGCTGCACGCTGGCGCCCGACGGCCTGGTGCTCGGCCATGGCGGCAATCCGGCCAGCAGCCCGGCCTTTCTCGAGGGGCGTTACACCGTGCAGGACGAGGCCTCGCAGCTCGTGGTCTGCCTCCTCGACCCGCAGCCGGACGATCGCGTTCTGGACACCTGCGCGGCCCCGGGGACCAAGGCCACCGCCATTGCGGAGCGGCTGGGAGAGGAGGGGCGGGTCCTCGCCCTCGACCGCAACCTCAAGCGACTCGGCCTCGTGGACCGGGACGCGAGACGACTCGGACTGCGCGGCATCACCACGCTCTCACGCGACGCCACCCTGCCCCTGGTGGATCTGGCCGCCAGCGACGCGGACGCCGACGCCCCGCAGGCGAAGGACTTCGACCGGGTTCTCGTCGACGCCCCCTGCTCGGGCCTCGGTACCCTGCGCCGCAACCCGGATGCCCGCTGGCGGCTGAGCGCCGAGGACCCGACCCGTCTCGCCACGGTGCAGGCCGCGATCCTGCACGAGGCAAGCCGCGTGTTGAGGCCCGGGGGCTGCCTCGTTTACAGTACCTGCACGGTGCTCCGGGAGGAGAATCAGGAGATCGTGGCGGCGTTCCTGCAGGATCACCCTCACTTTCGCCAGGTGCCCCGGAGCGAGCTCCCCGAGTCGCTCACGCCGGTGCTCGAAGAAGACGGTACCCTCCGCTGCCTCCCCCACCGGGTGGCCACCGACGGCTTCTTCGCCGTTCGCCTCGAGAGGACGCAATGAGCAGCAAGGCCGCGCGCGCCATCCGCATCGCCCCCTCCATCCTGGCCGCCGACTTCTCGCGCCTCGGCGAGCAGGTAAAGGCCGTCGAGGCCGGGGGGGCGGACTGGGTGCACGTCGACGTCATGGATGGGCACTTCGTTCCCAACATCACCATCGGCCCCCTGATCGTCGAGGCAGTCAAGGAGCACACCTCGCTCCCCCTGGACGTCCACCTCATGATCGAGCAGCCGGAACGCTACGTGGGCGACTTCGTGAAGGCGGGCGCCGACATCGTGGGCGTCCACGCCGAGACCTGCCCCAACCTCCACCGCAGCGTCGCCCAGATTCGCGAGGCCGGCGCTCGGGCCTGTGTGGTCCTCAACCCCGCCACTCCAGCCAACGCCCTCGAGTACGTGCTCGGCGACATCGACCAGGTATTGGTGATGACCGTCAACCCCGGCTTCGGGGGTCAGCGCTTCATCACCGGGATGCTGCCCAAGATCGAGACCATTCGGCGCTGGATCGACGAGCGCGGCCTGTCGGTCGATCTCGAGGTCGACGGCGGCATCGCGAGCGACACCATCGCGAGCGCCCGCGGCGCCGGGGCAGACGTCTTCGTCGCCGGAACCGCGGTCTTCGGCGCTCCGGACTTCGCGGTCGCCATCGCGGAGCTGCGCAAGCGCGCCGAAGAAGGCTGAGCGGAGGTCGATGGTGCGCGCCGGGTTGCGAAGCTTCACGGGCTGGATCGCCCGGCTTCTCGTGCTGATGACCGCGACTCTGCTTGCCTTCGCCGGCGCCAGCGAGCCCCACGTTGCCGCCCGGGTCCGAATCCCCCCCCACGCCGAGATCCCCGATGACAAGCTGACGGGCAGCGAGATCTACGAGCGGGTCCTCGACAACCGCTTCGACACCTACATCCAGGAAACCACCCTCACCTCGGCCGATCGTGGCGGTAACGCCCAGACTACGCGACTCAAGATGTGGTTCGAGAGCCTCCGGGACGCGGACCGCAAGCCCCTGGACGGCATCACGCTCTCGAAGACCCTGGTGCGCTACCTGGCCCCCTTCGACCTGCGCCACTCGGGCTACCTGGTCATCAACAAGCTCGACTTCCCCAACGACCAGTTCGTCTATCTCAACAGTCAGCGCCTGGTGCGCCGGGTGAATCTGCGCGGCGAGACGGTCTTCGGCACGGACTTCAGCTTCGAGGACGTGATCCCCCACGAGCTCGAGGACTCGACCTACTCGCGCCTACCCGACGAGCAGATCGAGGGCAGGCCGGTCTTCGTCATCGAAGCCGTCCCGAAGCCGATCGCCAAGTCGGAGTACTCGAAGATCCGCGCCTACGTGGAGAAGGACCGCTCCCTGGTCCTGCGGGCGCGTTACTGGGACGAGCGCGAAATAATCATCAAGGAGATGACCGCCCATCTCGGCGCCATCGAGCTCATCCAGCGCGTGTGGGTTCCGCGCCGCATCACCATGCGCCACCTCAAGCTCGACTCCTACACCACCCTGAACGTCGACGAGATCGATCCCAACATCGAACTCACCCGCACCCACTTCGACCTCCGCCGCCTGGAAGGCCATTAGATGCGGGCGCGGACGAGGAGGGCGGGGAGGAGGAGGAGGTCGGTGAGCAGGCAGAGGGCCATGGTCAGGGCGGAGAGGATGCCGAACTGGCGCAGGGTGGCGAACTCCGAGAAGGCGACGACCAGGAAGCCCGTCGAGATCATCACGGAGGTGATGACGATGGGGCGGCCGACCCGCCCGGCGCAGCGGCGAACTGCCTCTTCCGGCGTGGCGCCGGCCCCGCGCTCGGCGCGGTAGCGCACGAGGTAATGCACCGTGTCGTCGATGGCGATGCCGAGGGCCACGCAGCCGATCAGGCTGGTGGGCAGGGAGAGCGGCGCCACGCCGAGCCCGAGCAGCCCGAAGTAGAGCAGCACCGGCAGCAGGTTGGGCACCATGGCGATGGCCCCGAGCCCCGGCGAGCGCAGCCCGAGCGAGATGAGCACGAAGATCGCAAGGGCGGCCAGGGCCACGCTCCAGGGCTGCCGGCGTACGATCTCGTCGTCACTGCGCGCCACCAGGATCGTGTTGCCCGTAACCACCCCCGTGACGCCCGCGGGCAGCGCCGCTTCGTCGAGCGCCCCCTCGATGGCCCGGCTGAGCCGGTTGATGGCCGCCGAGCCCACCTCCCCGGTGCGCACGATGAGGTTCGCCTTGCCGTGATTCACGGTGGCGTACTGGGAGAACTCAGCCTTGGGCATCATGAAGAGGAGCTCGGTCACCCCGGCGCGGGTGTCGGGGATTCGCTCGTGTGCGGGATCGCCGGCGTGGAAGGCCCGGTTGAGGACGCGCATGGTATCCAGGGACGAGAGGGTCCGGCTCACGCCCGGGATGCCATCGATACGCCGCTGCAGAGCTTCCATCGCCTCCAGCACTTCGGGATCGCGGAAGCGTCCCGGGCCCGCTCCGTCCAGGGCGACATAGATGGGCACGGCTCCGGCCAACAGCCGGTTGACCGCCTCGAACTCGAGCCGCACCGGGTCGTCCTCGTCGAAGTAGCTCAGGTAGTCGGTATCGAGCACGATGTTGGGCAGGGCAAGGATCGCCACCATGGCGAGGAGGAGCGAGAAGGCGATGATCGGGAGCGAAACGCGGGCGACACCGTGTCCGAGGGAATCGAGGAAGGCTCCGAGTCGCAGATCGATCGCCCAGGCAAGGCGCGCGGACCTGCGCCGGCCCGAGGCCATTTCCGTGTGCGTGGCGGGCGCCGGCCGCAAGGGCAACAGCGCAAGGCCCGCCGGCACCCCCGTCAGTGAGACGAGGGTGATCGAAGCGACCCCCAGCATCGAGAAGGCGCCCAGCTCGAAGACAGCCGGGACGTCGGTAATGAGCAGCGCCGCGAAGCCGACGGTGGTCGTGAGCCCGGCAATCGATACCGGCAACACCAGGTGCTCGAGAGTGCGCAGAGCCGCCTCGGCGGCGCACTGGCTCGTGGCCGCCTCCTCCTGGTAGCGCGCCAGGACGTGCACGCCGTAGACACTCCCAATGGCGAGGAGCATGGGGGCAAGGAGGCCGGTGAGCAGGGTGAGCGGCCGTCCCGTGACCGCCATGGCGGCAAAGGTCCAGAGGATCGACACCAGGGAAGTCGCAATGGGGAAGAATACGCCGCGCCGCCAACCCGTGAGGATCCAGAGCACCAGGGCCATGGTCACCACACCGAGTGGGATCAGCAGCAACAGGTCGCGCAGCATGCCCCGGTAGACGTGCACCTTCACGTGGGCGCGACCCGCTACATGGAAGCGCAAGCCGTCGCCGGCTTCGTCGCGCAGGATCTCCGCCACCGCGTCGTCGAGCCCCGACGCGATGAACTCTGCGTCGCTCATGTCGCGAAAGCTCACGTTGATGGCCGCCGCCCTGGCGTCTTCGGAAACGAGGGTGCGGCGATAGACGGGGTCTGCGAGCGCTCGCTGGCGCAGCGCCTCGAGGGCATCGGGGTCGGCGGGAATCTCGTCGATGAAGGGACGAACCTCGACCCATTCCTCGTCGTCTACCCAGCGAAAAGAGGTCACGTCGACGATACTCGTCACCGAACGCACGCCCGGCAGGCGGGCGACCCGGTCCCCGATTCCATCGATGGTCTCGAGACAGCCTCGACTGAAGACCTGCTCGCACTCCACTGCGATGACGAAGACTTCGTCGTCGCCGAAGTCGAGAACCGCCCTCCGGTAGATCTCCTGGGCGGGATCGCCCCGGGGCAGCAAGGGCTGCGTCGAGGGATCGATGGCAAGATCGATGCCGGGCGGGTCCAGACGGAAGAGGGCCGACGCCGCCAGCAGGCAGACGAGCAGCAGGGCGATGAGCACACCCCGCGGATGGCCGACGATCCACCCGGGCCGCAGCGCGGCGGAGGCCAGCCCCAGCGCCAGCAGCAGACCCGCGATCAGGCCGAAGACACCTGGGTCGAAGGCTGTTCCGGCGTCTGCCATCCCCTCTCCGCATCCCTTCCGCGGAGCGCCTCCACGGCGGTCAGAAGCCTCGCAAGCCCGCGTGATCCCAGATACTAGGGGAACCCGCCACCCTTGGGTGCGAGACCCAGTGTGGCGCCAGAGGCACCGTGGCGGGCGAGGTGCGAAAGCCTGAGAAGAAGTGCCCCCGGGTCCTTGTCGCGTGGCCAGAACACGTCATAATCAGCCGGCCAGTGTCGGGGCGTGGCGCAGCTTGGTAGCGCGCTTCGTTCGGGACGAAGAGGTCGCTGGTTCGAATCCAGTCGCCCCGACCACTCGCACTTCGGCCGCCCTGCCACTCGCACTTCGGCCGCCCCGCCCCGCGTTACTCCGAGCGTCCCTGCCAATCGCACTTCGGCCGCCCCGGCACTCGCGCCTCACCGGCAACTCTGCCGACTCCGCTTTCGGAATCGCTCTCGAATTCCTCGACGGTGTCGAGTGCGCACGGCCGCACATCTCGTTCACGAAAAACCAAACCTTCATCACCGTCGCATTTCGTGCGCAACACTCGCGCAACACGAGAGCAGTACGCCTAAGTGCACTCTAGCTTCCGTTGACATCGCGATCGGCGACTGTCAGGATCATTCGAGTATTCTGCGAATCGATGCAAGACCGATCGCCGCATTTGGACCCCATCGGGCCAGAGCTCCCGGAGATCGGAACACTCAGTGACGGAGCTTCTTGGCCGTCGAAGCCACATAGCCCCGACCACCCTCGAACACGGCGCGAGATGCGCGCAGGGTCGAGCAAGGTCCCATTGGAGTGGACATAGCAATGACCTTCGAGGAAATGGCCTGGGAATTCGCCGAGGTGTTCGACGAGCTCGATGTCGACCAGATCAACGAGATGCTCGCCAAGAACGTGCCCTTCGAGACTCTCGAGTTCTTCAACAAGTACGCCTTCAACTTCGGAGACTCGTGCGGAGTCACGAATGACACCGCTGAGCGTCTCCCCAACCTGATGCTGATCGGCTATCTGGTTCACGTGCTCGAGGAGCGGCTGCTGCCCAAGGTCCCGGCGAAGCAGTAGCCGGCCCGGAAGCAGCAACCCGACCGCTGAGCTACATCTCGACATCATGCTGAAGCAAACCGCACGCGAAGTCCGCACCATCGGTGCGCCCGAGCCGGTGGGGCCCTACTCCCAAGCCGTGGTTCTCGACGGCATCGTCTTCCTCTCGGGCCAGATCCCCCTCGACCCCGAGAGCGGGGAGATGGTCGGGGGCGAAATCGAGGACCAGGCCCGGAGGGTTCTCGCGAACCTGCGTGCGGTGCTGGAAGCCGCCGGCTCCTCCATGGCGCAGGTCCTCAAGACCACCGTCTATCTCACGGACCTCTCCCTCTTTCCCCGGGTCAATGCCGTCTACGCCGAGCACTTCGGCAGCGATCCCGCCCCCGCGCGCGCCACCGTAGAGGTCTCCGCGCTGCCCCTCGGCGCCGGAATCGAGATCGACGCCATCGCGCGCGTCCCCTGACGGGGCAGCCCCTGTCCGCGGACCCTGACCGGACCCCGGGCCGCGTGCGAGTCAGTCTTCGCGGTCGCGCTCGTCGCTGGGAGTGTCGACCGGCTCTTCCACGCCTGGCAGTGCCACCGGCGAAGCACCCTGGCCGTAGCGACGAATCAACAGGGGCAGGTTGATCGCGTTCACCAGGATGTGGGCCGCGACGGGCGCGACGAGATTTCCCGTCCACTGGAAGAGCGCGCCCAGGAGCCCGCCGACCAGCACGGCGAAGACAGTCCACGGCAGGAAGATCCGGTTCGGAACGAAGTGGACGCAGCCGAAGAGCAGGCTCGCCAGCACGAGTCCCACCCGCGGCTGCAGGGCCCCCCGAAACAGCATCTCTTCCGCCATGCCGCTCGCGAAGGCCAGTAAAATGGCATTGGGCGTCGAGATGGGGCCGAGCGCCGCCCCCATGGCCCGAGCCAGCTCCTCGCCCCAGCCGGTGTTGCGGGTGGCGAGGTCCGAGGCGACCACCACGAATACTCCGGCCGCGAGACCCACAGCCAGATCGAAGGCCAGAGACAGGCCCCGGGCCTCGCCGGCGGCGTCGGCGTAGAGGATGGGCTCTCCGTAGAAGCCCATGCGCCAGATCACCGCCACGGCCGCCATGGCGCCGTAGAAGAACAGGCCAAGTCGCACGAAGCGGTGGGGCGGCGCCTCCTCCGCGGGTCTATCGGGCATCCCATCCTCTTCGCCGTCGTGCTCGGAGCCCGGCGCACTTCAGCCGCCAGCTCTCTCCAGCCGCCGGCGCTCCGGCTCGCGCCTGCTGATTGCCCCCGGCTCGTTGCCTCTGCTCGGCCCGGAGGGTAGATTCTCTGAGTAGGCCGGCTGTTTCCCAAGGGGATCGCGTCGGCCTGACGCTTTTTTCGGGAATCCGTCTGCGATCCCGATGCCGACCGGTGGAATGCCGGTTCGGGCCGGCAGCCTACCCCAGGACGTGGCGCCGGCGAACGGTTTTCGCGAGATGGCGCGTTGGCTTCAGCTCCCTGCTGCCCGCTGCCGATAGGTTAGTGCGGACCCAGAGCCCGACCGACTATCGACCAAGAGAGGCGCGACCATGGTAGACAAGGTTCCGATGACGGCGACCGGCTACGAACGGCTCAAGCAGGAGCTCCATCGCCTGAAGACCGTTGAGCGGCCTCTGAACGTCAAGGAAATCGAGACCGCCATCGCCCATGGAGATCTATCCGAAAACGCCGAATACCACGCCGCCAAGGAGAAGCAGAGCCACATCGCGGGCCGCATCGACCAGATCGACGACCGGATCGCGCGAGCCCAGGTCATCGATCCCAGCGGGCAGGAGCCCGATCGCGTGCGTTTCGGCGCAACCGTGGTGCTCGAAGACAGTGAGAGCGGGGAAGAGGTGTCCTACCGAATCGTCGGGGAGGACGAATCGGATGTCGCCCAGGGGCTCATCTCGGTCACGTCCCCGGTCGCCCGGGCTCTCATGAACAAAGAGCCCGACGACGAGGTGACGGTCAAGGTCCCGAAGGGCACGCGCACCTTCGAGATCCTCAAGATCCGCTACGAGTGAGGAGAATGACCCAAAAGCCCTCGGATTCTCTGGGTTTTTGTGGATCGTGAGAGGCGGCCGCCGGGCACTTCCCAGCGCATCGTTGATTTTCGCCGCGTAGATTCTAAGATCCCGCGGCTTCGATTGTTCCTCGGTAGCTCAGTTGGTAGAGCAGGCGGCTGTTAACCGCCGGGTCGTAGGTTCAAGTCCTACCCGAGGAGCCAGCTTTCATGCGGCCGGCAGCCTCTCGCCTTGCAGCGAGGGGGCTGCCGGCCGCTCTCTTTTCGGGATCTGGACTACAATTCACCTCGGCCGCCCTCGCGCGGCGGGTCGCTTCAGATCGGCAGATCAGATGATTCCGACAGATCCGGAGAACGGAAACGAGAAGGCCGGCCGGACCGACGAGGCCGCCACCAGCGCTCGCTATTTCCATTGGGAAATCTCGACGAAGCGCGCGTTTCCCACCGCACGAGACGTCGAGCAGCGCTTCGAAGAGCGGCTCCGCCGCTGGCGGGCGCCCCGCAGCGAGGCGCCCGTCGACGTCTTCGTCCTCGACGACGGGATCCTCGTGCAGATGGACCTCCCCGGGGTCGACGAGAGCGATCTGAGGGCCCGCATCGAGGAAGACTGCCTGGTCGTCGAGGCGATCCGCCGCCGCGAGCCCCCCGCCGAGGGAGCCCGCGCCGCGCTCCTCGAACGTCCGCGCGGCCCCCTGCACCGGCGCATTCCCCTCCCCGTCAAGCCCGGCACGGCACGCCTCGTCTACGAGCTGCGCTCGGGCGTGCTGCTGCTGCGTTTGATCCCAGAGCGAGCCCGATGAAGAGCGCCGAGGCCCCGCGCGAGCTCAGCGCCGAAGAGGCCTGCTACCGCTCCGACGTCGGCAAGCTGGGCATCTCTTCCTCGACGGGTGTCGAGCCGAGCGCGGCCATGGGCGATAGCCGAGGCGAGGAAGCGCTGCGCCTGGCCCTGAACCTCGACGGACCGGGCTACCACGCCTTCGTGTGCGGGCTCGAGGGCCCCGATCGCCTGGAGCGCATGGCCGCCATGGCGGGCCCCATGATCCTGCGAGACGAGGCCCTCTGGGACTGGGTCTACGTGGCCAACTTCGAGGACCCCAACCGGCCCCACGCCCTGCGTCTGGCGGCCGGAGACGCAAGCCGGCTGCGCAGCGAGCTGGGGGAGCTCTTGAGCAAGCTGCGCGAGGATCTGCCCCGGGCCTTCCACGAGGACGCCTTCGAGAGCGAGAAGCACCGGGTCGTAAAGGCCTACGAGGAGCGCGGCAAGGAGCAGCAGGCCGCCCTGGAAGCGCTGGCCAGCAAGGCGGGCTTTCAGATCCTCTTCGCGCCCCAGGGCAACATCGCCCTCATCCCCGTGGTCGACGGCAAGCCCATCGAGAACGAGCAGCAGTACCTCGACCTGGGCCCCGAGCGCACCGCCGAGCTCGAGAAGGCGCGGGAGCGGGTCGCCACGGAGCTGCGCAAGCACCTCGAGCAGCAGCGCGGCCAGCACGACCAGCTCGACGAGGAGGTAGCGACCATCGAGCGGCAGTTCGCCGCGCAGATCGTCGAGGCCCGGGTCGGCGCCCTCGCCCAGCGCTTCGACGTCCCCGAGCTCTCCCGTTACCTGGAGCAGCTCGCCCAGCACGTCCTCGACCACCTCGACCCCTTCCGCGGTGAGGCGGCGGCGCCGAAGTCCCCCTTCTCCTTCATGGTGAGCGAGGAGGCGGATCCCTTCGCGATCTACGCGGTCAACCGGGTCGTCGACAACGCCCACACCGAGGGCCCGCCGGTGATCGTGGTGGACAGTCCCACCTACAAGAACCTCTTCGGGCTGATCGAACGCACCGTCGATCGCACGGGTCGGGTCACCACCGACTTCCGGCGCATCGAGGCAGGGGCGCTGCTCGAAGCCGATGGCGGGGTCGTGGTCATCGAGGCCGAGGACGTGCTCATCGAGCCCTTCGTGTGGCGGGTCCTGCGCCGCGCCCTGCGCTCGGGCCGGGTGGAGATCGAGGCCTACGACCCCTTCGTGGGCTTCACGCCCGCGGCCCTGCGCCCGGACCCCATCCAGGTGAAGACCAAGGTCGTCCTGGTGGGCCCGCGCTGGCTCTTCGAGCTCCTCCTCGCCAACGATGTCGAGTTCCGCGACCTCTTCAAGGTACTGGCCGACTTCTCGCCGGTCGTGGATCTCGACGACGGGAGCATTCGGGACGTGTGCGGACGCATCGCGGCCACTGCCGAGAAGGAGGGGCTGCCCCCATTCGAAGCCGACGCTCTCGACGCCCTGGTGGAGCTCGCGGTGCGCGAGGCGGCTGACCGCCGCAAGATCCACCTGGGAAGCGAGCGGGTGCTCGACGCCGCCCGGGAGGCGGGCGCGCGTGTGCGCAGCGCCGGCCTCTCCCACGTCGACCGCGAGCAGGTCCGGCAGGCGGTACACGAGCGCGAGCACCGTCTCGACCGCGTGGAGGAACACATCCGCGAATCCATCTCCCGGGGCCAGCTGCTGGTGGATGTCGAGGGCGAGAGCGTCGGCCAGGTCAACGCGCTCGCGGTTCTCGAGCTCGGCGGCCACGCCTTCGGGCGCCCCTCGCGGGTGACCTCTGCCGTTGGGATCGGCAGCGAAGGCGTGGTGAGCATCGACCGCGAGACGCAGCTCACGGGCCCTACCCACGATAAGGGGGTGCTCATCCTCGAGAGCTTCCTGCGCGACCGCTTCGCCCACAGCCGCCCCCTCTCTCTGCGCGCGTCGGTGGTCTTCGAGCAGTCCTACGGACCGCTGGAAGGCGACTCGGCCTCCCTGGCCGAGCTCGTCGCCATCCTCTCGCGCATCGGCGAATTTGCCCTGCGCCAGGACCTGGCAGTCACCGGCTCCGTCAACCAGCGCGGTGAGGTGCAGGCCGTCGGAGGCGTGACGGAGAAGATCGAGGGCTTCTTCGACTGCTGCCAGCTGAATGGACTCAGCGGAGACCAGGGCGTGGTGTTTCCCGTCGCGAACATCGACAACGTGCTGCTGCGCGAGGATGTCGTCGCGGCAGTTGGCGAGGGGCGCTTCCACCTCTACCCGGTGAAGAACGTCGACGCGGCGCTCGAGGTGCTGACCGGTTGCAGCGCCGGCTCGCCCATGGAGCCCGAGACCCTCAACTGCGCAGTAGACGACAGCCTGGAAGCACTGGCGCGACGCATCCAACAATTCATGCAGACGGGTCAAAGGCCGGCTTGAACTCCCTCCTCGAGTGGCTGCAACTGCCCAACCTGATCGACCTGGCGGTCGTGGCCACTCTCTTGTGGATCGCGATCAGCTGGCTCCAGACCTCGCGCGCGCGCCTGGCCCTCATGGGCGTTGCGGCCCTGGCCGGGCTCTACGCCCTCGCCCAGGAGTTCTCTCTCGAGCTCACCACGCTTCTCTTCCAGGGCTTCTTCGCCTTCTTCGCCCTCGTGCTCGTCGTCGTCTTCCAGGAGGATCTGCGGCGGCTCTTCGAGGGCATCGCACTCTGGGGGCTGCGCCGCGGCAAGCCCCGGCCGGCTCCGGACAGCATGCGTCTGCTGGTGCGCACCAGCTATCTGCTCGCCCAGCAGAGGATCGGAGCCCTCGTCGTGCTGCCCGGCCGCGAGCCCCTGGAGCGCCACCTGGAAGGCGGCGTCCACCTCGACGGCCGCGTCAGCGAGGAGCTGCTCGAGAGCATCTTCGACCCGAGCTCGGCGGGCCACGACGGCGCCCTCGTCCTGCGGGCCAACACGGTCGTGCGCTTCGGCGTGCACCTGCCGCTCTCCACCCAGTGGGACCAGCTCGGTCAGCGCGGCACCCGTCACGCCGCCGCCCTGGGGCTGGCCGAGCGCAGCGACGCCCTGTGTGTCGCGGTCTCCGAAGAGCGCGGCGTGGTCTCGGTGGCGCGCCGCGGCCAGCTGCGGGAGATGTCGGGCCCCGAGGAGTTCTCCGCCGAGCTCGAGTCCTTCGCGCGTAGCGCCGGCCTCAGCAAGCCGGGGCGGCCGGGACTCCCACGGCTGCTGCTGCGCATGGGAACCCGCTGGCGCGAAGCCGTGCTGGCGCTGCTCCTCACCCTGGCTCTGTGGTACGTCGCCGTGCCGGGCGCCGCCCTGCAGCGAGTCACCTTTCCCGTCGACGTCGCCATCGAGAACCTGCCCGAGGACTACGCCCTCGAGTCCGTCACGCCGCTGGCGGTGCTCGTCACCGTGGAGGGGCGTCGCCGGGATCTTCACCTCGGCAACCGCGGCAAGGTCTCGGTGCGGATCGACGCCTTTCTCGCCCGGCTGGGGCGGCGCACCTTCGAGATCGGTCCCGACGAGCTCGACCATCCGCCGGAGCTCGAGGTGATCGACGTCGAGCCCAGCAAGATACGCATCTCCATCGAGCAGCCCTGACGCGAGGATGGGCCGGCGCAGGTTGGAGCTACACCGGACCGCTGCGCCCTGGGCCGATTCCGCTGTACCCTCTGCGCTGATTCCCGAAACTGGACTGGACCTGGATTCCATGGAGACAGCGCCCCAAGTCCGTTTCGCCCGTAGCGGCGACGTCAGCATCGCCTATCAGGTGCTGGGAGAGGGCGATCTAGACCTGGTCCTGGTGCCCGGCTGGGTTTCCAATCTCGATGCCCTGTGGCGCGAGCCGGGCTGCGTTCGTCTGCTAAGCGGGCTGGCGTCCTTTGCGCGGGTCATCGTCTTCGACAAGCGCGGCACGGGGCTCTCCGACCGCGTCTCCGAATCCGACCTGCCCACCCTCGAGCAGCGAATGGACGATGTGCGAGCCGTCATGGATGCGGCGGGCTCCGAGCGCGCGGCGCTCTTGGGCGTCTCCGAAGGCGGCCCCATGTCGGCCCTCTTCAGCGCCACCTACCCGGAGCGCACCGAGGCGCTCATCATGTACGGAAGCTACGCGCGCTGGATGCAGGAGCCCGACTATCCCTGGGCGCCCACCCGCGAGCAGCACGCCCTGGTCGCCGAGGCCTTCGAGCGGGACTGGGGCACGCCCCTCGGAGCCAATCTCTTCGCGCCCAGCCTGGCCGAAGACGAAGCATTCCTGGAAAGCTGGGCCGCGTATCTGCGCGCGGGCGCGAGTCCGAGCGCAGCCATCGCGCTACTGCGCATGAACATCGAGATCGACGTGCGTCCCGTCCTCCCCACGATCCGGGTTCCCACCCTCGTCCTGCACCGCAGGGACGACCGGCTGATCCGGGTCGAGTGCGGGCGCTATCTCGCCGAGCACATTCCCGACGCACGCATGGTCGAGCTGCCCGGTGCGGATCACCTCTTCTTCGTCGGCGACGTGGACAGTGTCGTGGACGAGGTCCAGGAGTTCCTCACCGGCGCGCGCCGCGAGCCGGAGATCGACCGGGTGCTCGCGACCGTGCTCTTCACCGACATCGTGAAGTCCTCGGAGAGAGCCGTCGAGCTGGGCGATCGCCGTTGGCGGGAGCTCCTCGAGCGCTACTACGGCGTCGTGCGCGGGCAGCTCCAGCGCTACCGGGGGCGGGAGATGGACACGGCGGGCGACGGCTTCTTCGCCACCTTCGACGGCCCCGCCCGCGCCATCCGCTGCGCCTGGGCGATTCACGACGCCCTCGGCGACCTCCAGCTGGCGGTCCGCGCGGGCATCCACACCGGCGAGTGCGAGGTGATGAGCGGCAAAGTGGGCGGCATTGCGGTGCACACCGCCGCGCGGGTGCTCGCCCAGGCCGAGCCGGGGGAGGTGCTCGCCTCCCAGACGGTTCGGGACCTGGTGGCGGGATCCGGTCTCGAGTTCCACGACCGGGGCGTCCACGCGCTGAAGGGCATTCCCGGGCAGTGGCAGCTCTTTGCCGCCGAGGTCCCCGCACCGGCATGAAGGAGCGCTGGCTCATCGCCCAGAGCATCGACGGCGAGCGCGACTTCGTCGTCCACCTCGAGACGCCTCGCTTCGTCGTCGAGATCCCGGAAGGCGACGCCGACCTCCGCCTCGACGGCAACATCCTGATGATCGACGAGGTCCCCAGCGGCGACGCGGATGGGCTGCTGCGCGAAGCCGCCGAGGCCTTCTCGGAGTGGGAGCGGCGCCTCGAAGAGGAGGCCGGGGTCGAGGAGGCCGGGGACGAGTAGGCCGCGGCGAAGGCTGCCCCGGGGTCCACGTCCCAGGCGAGGAGGCGGCTCGCAACGCCGTAAATGCCGCCGAGCGCGAGCAGATCGAGGCGCGCCTGGCGGCACTGGGGGCTGTAGCTCGGCGGTGTTAAGCTCGCCGAGAGAAGCAGTGCCCTGGGCGGAACGCAGGCGCCCGACATACCGCAATGGAAGCGGAGGAGAATGACATGATCGGTGTAGGCGACGCCGCGCCCGACTTCACGCTCGAGGACCAGTTCGGGCGGAAGGTCGCGCTCGGCGACTTCAAGGGGAGACGGCACGTGCTGCTCCTCTTCTATCCCCTCGACTGGACACCCACCTGAAGCATCGAAGTGCCGCAGACGGAGGCGCTCCAAGCGCGCTTCCGCGCGGCCCACACCCAGGTGCTGGGTGTCAGTGTCGATAGCAAGTTCAGCCATGCAGCATGGGGCGCCTCCCTCGGCGGTATCTCCTTTCCGCTGCTGGCCGATTTCAATCCCAAGGGCGAACTCGCCCAGAAGCTGGGCCTCTATCTCGAGGGAGCCGGCATCACGGACCGCGCCACGGTGCTGATCGATAGCGCCGGCACGGTGCAGTACGCGGAGAGCACCGGGCCCGGCGGGCAGCGTGACATCGAAGCCCTCGCGGCCGAGTGCGAGCGCGTCGACGGCGGGGGCACCCCCACCGAGGACGTCCCGGCGGCGCCGGGCACGGCCGCGGGCGTGCTCTACGTGCGCAGCAACTGCGGTCCTTCGCGCTTCACCCAGGAGGCCCTCGCGAATCTCCACCTGAGCGGAATCCAGGTGAAGAACGTGTCCGAGGACAGCGCCGCGGCGGGCGCACTCGACAAGGCTTCGGGCGCGAGCCAGGCGCCCTGTCTGGTGATCGGCGGCGAGGCGACGAGCGAGCACCCCGCCATCATCGCCAAGCTGGTGGCCGCGTCGGTGCCGCTCTGAGCGAGAGCCCGCAGGTCCTCCGGCACAGACGGAGAAGCTGCGGGATCAGGTAGCAAGCGAGGCCCTCACCCGGACAGGGTGGGGGCCTCGTTGCTTCTCGTGGCCGAAGCCTCGATCGATCGCCTGGCCCATGGGCAACGCCGCCCTCGCCCGGGGGATCAGCGCGCCTGTCTGAGGTCTTCGGACAGATCCGCCATCAGCTCCGTCAGAGCCGCCGAGAAGGCGTGCACCGTATTCTCGAAGTCGCCGGAACTCGCGTCGCGCTCCACGCGATAGGTACCGGCCCACAGCGCGGTCGCGCTGCGGGGCTTCGAAACCCGGAGCTCCAGGTCGACGATGACCCGGTTGCCGGCGGGCGTGGAGACGAACTCGAAGCGATTGATGTGGCCCCGCAGGATCCAGTCGGGAGTCGCCCTGAAGATGTGCGAAACGACCTCGCGGGCGACTCCCGCCGCCTGCAGGTAGTCGATCATCTCGCCCTGCAGCAGAACCGGGGCCGAGTCGGTCCACAAGTGACGGGCGAGGGGCACGACCTCGAGGGAGTCCTCCGAGCTGCGACGCAGGATCGGTCGCCCCCGGATCAGGGAGTCGGAGGAGAAGCGCTCCACCATGAGAATGCCGTCGTGGGCCGGCGCAGCCTCCGCGCGCTCGGGAAGCGCCACATCGATGCGGTAGAAGTGGTCGCGGGGCGCCGGGCCGGCCGCGCAGGCGCCGCACAAGAGCGCGCAGAGGAACGCTACCGGCAGGAGGCTGCCCGGGGCGCGCACCGATGAACTCCGCTGGATCGTCACGGCCTTCACTCCTCGTCGGCCTGTTCGCGGCCGCGCAGCACGACGCTCGGGTTCTCGCGAATCTGGCGGCTGAACTCGCTGGCGTTGCGGGTCGTCGTCTCGAGGTTCGCCGTGATGGCGTCGATGTGGCGAGATACCGCCGCGAGGGAGTAGTTGAGCTCGGCGATGGCCTTCTGCAGCTCGCCACTCTCCCGCTCCATGATCACGTCGACCTTGCCGATCACCTCGTCGAGCCGCGCACGGGTGTCGGAGAGGCTCACAACGAGCTGGTTGGCGTTGCCGCTGGTCGATTCCAGGTTCTGAAGGATGCTCGAAACCCTCGCCACGTTCGTGTCACCGAGCAGGCGATTGATGTTCTTCGTGGAATGCTTCAGCTCGGTGGTGATCTCCTCGACGCTGCTGAGCACCGACGGAACGCCCTCGGCGATCGTGTCCAGGAGCGGCCGGACGGACTCCTCCAGGATGCCATCCACGCCGGCGGCCAGCTTGTTCATGGTCTCGAGGATGTCCCCTGCTGCGGCGCTCGGGATCTCCGAGCCCGGCGGGAGCAGGGCATTGGACTCTCCGCCCCGAATGTCGATCACGAAGGCCGCGAGCAGGCCCGGGCTGCGGATCGACGCGATGCTGTCGGCGGGAACGGGCCAGCCTTCCTTCACGCTCACCTCGAGCTCGTAGCGACGCTGCCCGTCCCGGTCGACGGGCGAGATCGACTCGATGAAGCCCACGGGATAGCCCTCGAAGAGGATCTCTACGCCCGACTTGAGGCCCAGGACGTTGTCGTAGACGACGCGATAGTGATCCACCGGCCCCGTCCGCCCCGAGACCAGCGCGATCCAGATGATCAATGCCGCCACCATGGCCATCACGAAGGTGCCCACCAGGATGTAGTTCTTCGCGTCGTCTCTCATCGCCTCACTCTCTCAGCTCGTCCCCGGTCAGTCGCGCCAGGTACTCGTCGGGGTCAATCTCCACCTCTTCGAAGCGCCGGTGGAGCAGATTCTGGATGCGCTCGTTTCCGCTGCTCTTCACCTCTTCCACGCTGCCGATGATGAGCACCTCACCCTGGTCGAGAACCGTGATGCGGTCGGCAATGCGAAAGGCGCTGTCGAGCTCGTGGGTGACGACCACCACCGTCATCCCCATGGCGTCCCGCAAGGCCAGGATGAGCTCATCCAGGGAGCGGGACACTACCGGATCCAGCCCCGCGGAGGGCTCGTCGGCGAAGAGCACCGCGGGATCCATGATGATGGAGCGGGCAAAGGCGGCCCGCTTGATCATGCCGCCGGAGAGCTCCGAGGGCATGAGGTCCTCGAAGCCGGCGAGGCGCACGATCTCGAGCTTCATGCGCATCATGATCTCCATGGTGTCGCGGTCGAGCTTGGTGTGCTCCACCAGGGGGAGCATCACGTTCTCGCCCACCGTCATGGAGCTGAAGAGGGCGCCGCTCTGGAAGGCGACGCCCATCTTCTTGCTGAGCTGGTAGAGCTCGGTGTCGCTCATCTCGGTGAGCTCGTGGCCCAGCAGGCGGATCGAGCCCGAGGTGGCGCGCTCGAGGCCCAGCATGTGGCGCAGCAGGGTGGTCTTGCCGGAACCGCTGCCCCCCATGATGACCATGATCTCGCCCCGGCGAATGGAGACATCCACCCCGTGGAGGATCTCCCGCTCGCCGTAGTGGGTGACGAGGTCGCTCACCTCGATGACCGGGCCCTCCGCTGCAGCGCTGCTCGCTTCGCTCATCAATCAGCCCCGGGTCGTCGCGAAGGCAAAGACCATGTCGACGAGGACGATGGCCGTGATGCCGTGGACCACGGCGCTGGTGGTGACCCGGCCCACCCCTTCCGCGCCGCCTTCCACCGAGGCCCCATCCACGATGCCTATGACGGTGACGAGCACCGCGAAGATGGCGCTCTTCTCGAGTCCGTGGAGGATGTCGTCCACCTTGAGCAGGTCGAGCACCTCGTTGAAGTAGGCGGACATGGTCATTCCGAGATCGGCGCTGATGTAGAAACCGGCGCCCACGAGCGAGACCATGTCGGCCCAGAGGACGAGGCAGGGCAGCATGATCATCATGGCGACCAGGCTCGGCACGGCGAGGAAGCGCACCGGATTCAGCCCCATGACGCGCAGCGCGTCGACCTCCTGGTTGATCGTCATGGTGCCCAGGCGCGCCGCCAGCGCCGAGCCCGAGCGGCCGGCCACGAGGATGCCCGTGATCAGTGGGGCAAACTCCCGGGTCATGCCGAAGGCCACCCCGAGCACCACCTGGCTCTCGGCGCCGAAGCGCTTCAGCTGGTAGATGCCCTGAATGGCCAGCATGATCCCGATGGTGACCGAGAGCAGGGTAACGATGGGAAGGGCGCGAATCCCGATCTCCATCATCTCGGCAAAGACCGGCCGGGCGCGCACCACCTGGCCATGGCGGCGGCCGAGGAACAGCCAGTAGATGGATTGACCCACCAGCGCGGCGCCGAAGCCCACGGAGGAGAGGCCGCGCAGGGTGCCCCGGCCGACGCTCTCGGTCAGCCGCACGGCAAAGGGCGGCGCGCTGGCCCGTCCCGCCATGCTAGAGGCCGTCCGCCACGGTCGGGTGGATGGTGAAGACCTTGTCCAGGCGGGCGAGCTTCAGGACGCGCAAGGCGGATGCACTGACCGACGCCAGCGCGAGCTCCTGGCTCCGGGTCTTCGCCAGCTTGTAGGCCTCGACCAGGCTCGCCACGCCGGAGCTGTCGATGTACTCGACGCCCGAGAGGTCGACGAGGACCTTCTTGCCCCGGCCCACGGTCTCGAGGAGCACCTCACGAGCCTTCGGTGAGTGCTCGAGATCGACGTCGCCCGAGAAAGCGACGACGAGACTCGCCCCCTCTTCCCTGATGCTGTGCTCCACCTTGCTCTCCGGCGCCGCTTCTAGCTGGGGGTCCAGTGACCCGATCCCCGGGTCACATTCCTAATCGATTCGCTTGATCATTCTTAGCAGATTGCCGCATCCCGGGGGCGGCTCCAAAAACTCGACCGAGTCCATGATCTCACGGATCAGATGGGTGCCCAGGCCTCCTGGCCTCAGATCGTCGAGATCCCGGGGCTTGACGCAGCGCGGGTCGATGCGCGGTGCGAAGTCCGTGAGCGAGACGATCAGCCCGCCGGGCTGGGAATCGATTTCAAGGACGATGTCGCCCTTTTCCTCATCCGCGTAGGCATGGCGGATGATGTTCTGGCACGCCTCGTCCACGGCCCGCACCACGTCGCACGCGGTCTCCTGGGCCGCACCCCGGGAGAGCACACAGCCCTCGACGGCCTTGCGCACCGAGGCGAGCTGCCCCGCCTCGGCGGGGAAGCGCCGCTCGAGAAGCCGCCCCTCCAGGGCGGCGTAGCGGGGCTCGTCGCTCACACCGAGCAGCGTGAGGTCGTCGCGCAGCAGCAGCTCGCCCACCTGGTCGACGATGGCGGTGATGCGCTCGCCCACGGGCTCGCCGCGGTAGCGGATCGCCAGGCGCTCCAGCCCCTCGCTTCCGAGGCTCTCCCCGTCGCCCCCGATGGCCTCGGTGAGGCCGTCGGAGCAGAGATACAGGGTCCCGCCCTCGAGCTGGATCTCGCTCTCCGTGAAGTCGCAGTCCGGCAGGATTCCCAGCGGTGGCGCGTCTGCGGGAGTCGCGCTGAAGCTTCCCTCCCGGGTCGCGTACAGCGGGGGCTCGTGTCCCGCGTTGGAGATGCAGACGACCCCGCTCTGGGGGTCGTAGACTCCCGCCGCCATGGTGACGAACATGCCTCGCGTCGCGGTCTCGTAGACCTCGGAATTCAACCTGCAGAGCAGCTCGGCGGGACGCTCGATGGTCTTGACGAGACAGCGGTAGAGGCTGGCGGTCTTGGCCATGAGCAGCGCCGCGTTCATGCCCTTGCCCGAGACGTCGCCCAGGCAGAAGGCGATGCGCCCGTTCGCCAGGGTCTGGATGTCGAAGAAGTCGCCCGAGACCGTACGGGCCGGCACGTTGATTCCGTAGATCGGGAAGGGAGCCGGACGGGATTCGGGCAGGAGACCGCGCTGGATCTCTGCGGCGAGCTCCATCTCGCGGCGCACCTTCTCGTGCTCCACCTTTGCGGCAGACAGGCGCGCGTTCGCGATGGCGAGCCCCGCCGAAGAGGCCAGGACCTTCAGGAGATGGGCGTCGCTCATCTCGAAGCAGCCGCTGCCCGAGCGTTTGTTGATCATTTCGACGGCGCCGATGACCTCGTCGGAGAAGGTCATGGGCGAGCAGAGCAACGAGCGGGTCTGGGCCCCGCTCTCGTCGTCGGCCTGGGAGGAGAAGTGCGGGTCATTCGAGGCGTCGAAGACCTGCTGGCACGCGCACTCGCGGACGCTCTTGCCGACGATCCCCTGGCTGACGGGCAGGCGCAGGCCGTCGATGGGGTGAAGGCCGACGGAGGCCACACAGATGATCTGCTCCCCGTCGGGCTCGAGCATCCACAGGGAGCCCTCCTCGGCGTCGACGAGATCGCGGATGGAGGCCAGGGCCCGGGCGAGGGTCGCGTCCAGATCCATGGTGTCGGCGAAGCCCTGGGTCATCTCCGCCAGCAGGGCAAAGGCGTCCTGGATCTCGTCGCTCGTCTGCTGAACCGCTTCGGCCATGCCGGTCTCCCGCCCCCATTCTACATAAGGTCAGCCGCCGAAGGTGCCGCCCCGGGACTCGAGGGCCACCGCCCCCGAAGCGACCAGAGCGCCGATC
>JAFDEK010000072.1 GCA_019310385.1 Deltaproteobacteria bacterium | reverse complement strand
CCGTGTGCGCCGGTAGCAGTCACTGGTGACGACGAGGTGGCTGCCCACGGGCATCAACGCCATGAAGGTCGTCGTCGCGGCGCACATGCCGGAGGCGAAGAGCACCGTCTCCTCGCTGCCCTCGAGCTCGCTCAGCTTGCGCTCCACGGCGCGCCAGGTGGGGTTGCCGTAGCGCCCGTACTCCTCGCGCTCGTGGTGACCCTCCTGGTAGGCGATCACCTCCGCGGAGTCCTTGAACCAGAAGGTGGAGGTCTGATAGATGGGAGTCGTGATCGCGTTGGCTTCCTGCTGCCGCAGCTCGCCGGCGTGCACCGAACGCGTCGCCTCCCCCCGCTTTCGAGGAGTGTCGCTCATCGCTTCATCTTCTTTCCGGACGCCCGGCCAGCAAGCTGGGGGGCGTCCGCTCCTGGGGGTGGCGCTTAGCACGTCGGGCGAACCCGGTCCCGGGAGGGACAGCGGAGGTCCGAAGGGCTTGCAAGCGCCGGAAATCGTCCCGTTTGATTCCGAACCCGAAAAGAGCAGGATAGGAATGGGCCCACGGGGAGTCAAGCAAGCCGGTTCCGGCGGGGACCGGGCGGCCCGCAGCGGTACACTGGCGACTCGGGCGTGTCGGAATTACTGCGAGAGGGCGGATGGGCGAAGAGAATTCGGGAATCGAGGCGAAGGGGCCGCATCGGGTGCTGGTCTTCTGCGCGTCGAGCGCGGGCTGCGATCCGGTCTATCACGAGGCGGCGGCGCAGCTCGGCCGT
This sequence comes from Deltaproteobacteria bacterium, assembly GCA_019310385.1. GTDB lineage: Bacteria > Myxococcota_A > UBA9160 > UBA9160 > UBA4427 > JAFDEK01. The sequence continues at coordinate 29,176 of JAFDEK010000072.1, read as the reverse complement.
GCGCTGGCCCGCGCCTCCCTCACGGTGGTCTACGGCGGCGGTGCGGTGGGCTCCATGGGGGCTCTCGCCGACGCCGCCCTCGCCGAGGGCGGGCAGGTGATCGGGATCCAGCCGCGCTTCATGTCCGAGCTCGAGTGGACCCACTCGAGGCTGAGCGGCCTCCACATCGTCGACGACATGCAGGAGCGCAAGCGCATGATGCTCGCCACCTCCGACGCCGTGGTGGCTCTGCCCGGCGGGTCGGGGACCTTCGAGGAGCTCTTCGAGGCCATTACGGCCAAGCGCCTCGGCCTCTACCTGAACCCCATCGTGCTGGTGAATCAGCGTGGCTTCTTCGATCCCTGTCTCGAGCTGCTGGATCGCGCCATCCACGAGCGCTTCATGGACGCCCGCCACCGCGAGATGTGGCAGGTGGTCGAGAGTCCCGAGCAGGTCATCGCCGCAATGCAGAGCTCGCCTGCGTGGTCGCGGGAGGCCCTCGGCTTCGCGGCGGTCTCGGGCCGCTCCAAGGCCTGAGTCACCCCGGGCATGCTGATTCACGAACTCATGCGCGCCATTCCCTTCCCCGACCCGCGGCTCGCCGAGCCCCACGGCCTGCTCGCTTACGGGGGCGATCTGTGTCCGGAGCGCCTGCTCTCCGCCTACGCGCACGGGATCTTCCCCTGGTATCAGGAGGATCCGATCCTGTGGTTCTCCCCCGATCCCCGCATGCTGCTGCGCCCCGAAGAACTGGTGGTGCGCCGCAGCCTGGCCAAGACCCTGCGCGGCGGTCGCTTCGAGGTGCGCTTCGACAGCGCCTTCGAGGAGGTGATTCGCGCCTGCGCGGCGGCGTACCGGCCCGGGCAGGATGGGACCTGGATCACGTCGGACATGATCGAGGCCTACTGCGCGCTGCACGAGCTCGGTTTCGCCCATAGCGCCGAGGCCTGGTGCGAAGGGGAGCTCGCCGGAGGACTCTATGGTGTGTCACTGGGCGCGGCCTTCTTTGGCGAGTCCATGTTCGCCGGTCGCAGCGACGCGTCGAAGGTCGCCTTCGCGAAGCTGGTCGAACAGCTGCGCGCCTGGGACTTCCACTTCGTCGACTGTCAGGTGCCCACGGAGCACCTGCGCAGCCTGGGGGCTCGGGAGTGGCCCCGGGACGCGTTCCTCGACGCCCTCGAGCGCGCCCTCGAGCAGCCGACCCGGCGTGGGGCGTGGTCCGTCGAGGCTTCGGCCTAGAGGCTGAGCCGAGGGCGCCGGGCCGCGGGCGGGAGTTTGTGCGCAGCTCAGCCGGAGGCGGCGGGGCGGATCTCGATGAACTCGAGGGGCTTGCCCTGCTCGGCCATGAGCCGGGTCATTTCGCGGCGTTCGTCCCCGTACTTGGCATCGAGGGCCCGATCCGCGCGCTCCTGGGTGGCGTCGCCCGGCGCCAGGGCGTGCGCCTCGGCGTCCAGCCAGGCCCCCGTGATCTTCCCCGCGATGTCGCACGGGGCGATCCGCACCCGCCCGTTGTTGCGGATGCGCTTCACCTTGCCGGAGTTCGCCAGGGTGCGGAGGTAGAGGCGACCGCCCGCTTCGGCGAACCAGAGCGGAGTGCGAACCTCTTCGCCGCTTCTCTTGAAGGTGGCGAGGCTGATGAACTTTTCGTCGAGAAGTGCCGAAGAGAGATCGGGTTCGGTCATCGCTTCCTGACTCCGAGGCCGTGTAGCCTCTCCCAGGATAGCGCTCCGCGGTCGCGGTGCGGGGCTGCGGGAATACCGATGTGTTCTCGATCAGGAGATCGCGATGATGGAAGGTCATGAGCTCTGGATCTTCGGCGCGGCGGCAGTCGTCGTTGCAGCCGTGGTGCTGGCCGCGCGTTGGTACGAGAAGAAGCGGACGGCGGCCCTGCAGGACGTCGCCATGCGTCTGGGCCTCTCCTTTCTCGCACGGGATGAGAGCATCGGGACGCAGCCCTTCGCGTCCTTGCCCCTCTTCCAGAGGGGCGAATCCCGGCGCTTTCGCAACGTCGCCCGCGGCGATGAACTCTTCGTCTTCGGTTACAGCTTCACCACCGGCTCGGGAAAGAACAAGTCCACCTACCAGCAGACCGTCGTCGCGCTGCGTGTGGCCAATGTCCGACTGCCCGCCTTCCAGCTCTCACCAGAGGGCTTCTTCGACAAGATCGGAACGGCCTTCGGCGGCCAGGACATCGACCTCGATACGGATCCCGAGTTCTCCCGGCGCAATCGTCTGCGCGGCGAGGACGAGGTGGCGGTGAAGGCGCTCTTCGGCCAAGCCCTGCGCCAGCACCTTGCCATGGATCCCGGCTGGTCGGTGGAGGGCGCCGGCGAGTGGCTGATCATCTACCGCAAGCGCAAGCGCGTCGCTCCCGACGAGCTGGCGACCTTCGTAGAGCAGGCCCGCCGCTTCGCGGAGCTGATCGGCCGGGGCTGAAGGCAGAGAGCTGAAGGTAGGGGATCCCTCACGGTTCCGACTGCTATCCCGGTCCACCCAGCAGCCCAGCCGCTCGCAGAAAGTCCGCGATGTCCCGCCAGAAGCGTCTCCAATCCGGCGGGCAGTCGTTGTGGCGACACTCATAGGTGACCAGCGTCCCTCGCTGGGCCGCCTTCGCGAGGGCGACGCCCTGCTCGTAGGGGATCATGTCGTCCTGGCGCCCGTGGATGACGAGAACCGGGCCGTCGTAGTCCTTGACGGCCTCGAGATTGCGGAAGGGGTCGCGGATCAAGAAGGCCGGCACCGCGAAGATGTGCTTGGCCATGTCGGCCACGCTGGTGAAAGTGGATTGCAGGATGAGGGCTGCCACGGGGCGCTGGGCGAGCAGGGCCGAGACCGCACCGCCGCCCAGAGAGCGGCCGTAGGCCGCGATGCGCGCAGAGTCGACGTCGGGCCGGGACGCCAGCAGGTCGTAGCCGGCCAGCAGAGCCTCCGTCACGCTCGCTTGGGAGGGGCTTCCCTCGGATCGCCCGTAGCCCGGGAACTCGACGAGGAGCAGACCGATGCCCTGGTCGGGGAAGCCGGCCAGGATGCGCGGCCAGTCGTCGATCAGCTCGCCGTTGCCGTGGGAGAAGAGAATGGCGGGCGCGGGGCCCGGATCGGTCGGGTCCCGAGGCGGCAGGTACCAGGCCTCGACACGCCCGCCGCCGGTCTCGAGCCAATGGCGCTCGAGTCCCGGAATCCCCTCGCCGGCCCGGGGGTCCGGGCGGCGCATCAGACCGGGAAAGAGCATGCTGCGCTGGACGCCGTAGACGAAGACCGTGCATGCAATCGTTGCGATTGCGACCAGGGAGATGGCTCCCACCAGCATGCTCTGCTCCCTTGCGCGCTTCAGCTGGGCTCCTCCCCGCTGCGTGACATGCAGTGTTCGACGAAGATGAGCGCGTAGACGATGACGGGTACGAAGGCGGCCTGGAGCATGATGCCGAGGTTCCCGTTGAGGACGGCGAAGCCCACCGCGATGGGGAGGATCAGCTGCAGGAATAGGGGGACAGGGTAGCGCTGGGTCTTGCGGTTGAGCGCATAGCCGAGCAGGGGCATCAGGCAGGCGAGGAGCAGGACCCGACGCTCGAGGGTGAGGTAGACGATCAGCGCGATTGCGAGGAAGTAGGCCGAGTCGATCACCGGAAGCGCGGCGCTCGCAATGGTGAAGCGGCTGGTGAGGAAGATCGAGACCCCGAGCAGAGAGAGCGCCCAGGAGAGCCCCAGCTTCTCGAGGATGAGGAAGACGAGCAGGCCCGTCGCCCAGACGAGGACGAAGTTCACCGCATAGAAGGAGAGGCGGTCGCGCAGCTCCGTGTCGCCGACGAAGGGCGAGAGAAGCTGGGACACAGCGCCCGCCGCTGCCGGGACGAGGAAGCGGTGCCGGTGCTCCACCTAGTCGGTGTGCTCGGCCTTCACGGTGAGTACCGGGCAAGGCGCGGAGCGCACCGTCCGCTCGGCGACACTCCCGAGGATCACGTGCTTGAGCCCGCTCACGCCGCGTGTTCCCATGATGATGAGGTCCGCGTGGTTCTTCGTGGCCGCTTCGCAGATCGCCTCCGAGGGCAGGCTCCCACACACCTCCGTGCTCATGGGGACGCCCTCGCTCTTGAACTCGTTGCGCAACGCGTCGAGCTTGCTCCCCGCGGCCCGGTGCAGCTCGTGGTAGAAGTCTTCGGGTGCTGCGAGGTCGTAGGCGGAGAGATCGCCGACGAAGTCCTGATAGCAGTGCAGCAGGTGGATCTTTGCCTCGAAGCTCTTGGCAAACTGGACTGCGAGCTTCAACGCCGATCTGGAATCGTCCGAGAAGTCGATGGGCACTAGAATCTTGCGGATCTTCGGCATGGGGCTTCCTTCGAGCTGGTGGTCTGCGATGCGAGCGCGGCTGCTTGCCGGACGGGAGTTTCGATCAGCTCGGGTTTCCCGTCCACTTTTTTGGGCAAAGGGTTCGGGCAACGGGTTCGGGAAAGGGGCTCTCATTCCCCTGGTCGTGCAGCCGAGGCAGCCGGTCGCGCATTTTCGCTCCGGCCGGCAGGGAGTGAGGCAAAATGGGACGTTTTGCCCTTCCCGGCGGGGGAGCAGGCTGCCGCGGATCCGGGTCGCGCTTTCTCCCGGCCGAAGGTCCGCAATTACGCTTGGGAAGGGGTATTTTCTCGAATTCCGACGGGCGATGACGGCACCTGGGGCTCCCGGGGAGGACGAGACGTGGCGCGATACACCTATGATCGACTTTCCTACGAGGACAACGTCTTCCTGCAGATGGAGACGCCCTCGGTGCCCATGCACATCAGCGGTACCCAGATCTTCCGGGCGGGGCCGCTGGCGAGCGAAGACGGCGGCATCGATGTCGCTTCGATTCGCCGGCTCACCGAATCGGTGTTGCACCGGATCCCTCGCTATCGCCAGAAGCTCGCCTGGATTCCAGGCGAGAACCATGCCGTCTGGGTCGACGACGCGCACTTCAGCCTCGACTATCACCTGCGCCATACGAGCCTGCCGCGGCCCGGCAGCGACGCCCAGCTCAAGCAGCTCGCGGCGCGCATCATGGAGCAGCCCCTCGATCGCTCCCGACCCCTGTGGGAGACCTGGGTCGTCGAAGGCCTCGAGGGCGACCGCTTCGCGCTGATCGCCAAGATCCACCACTGCATGATCGACGGTTCGTCGGGGGTCGACCTCTCCCAGATCCTCCAGTCCCCCTCGCCCGATCGCGAGATCCACGAGTCGCCGCGCTTCATTCCGCGTCCGCTTCCCTCGCCGGAGGAGCTGCGCCGCGACTCGCGCATGCGGCGCCTGAGCCAACCCCTGCGCTGGCTGGGCGATCTCTACGACTTCGCGCGCAACAGCGAGAATCTGGCCGGCGACGTCACGACCCGCGCGTCTGCGGTGGGCGAGATTCTGTCCTGGCAGCTGCGCCGGCCCTCGGACACGCCCCTCGACGGCCCGGTCGGACCCCACCGCATCTTCGATTGGCTCCCGCTTCCCCTCGAAGACGTCAAGCAGGTGAAACGCGCTCTCGCCTGCACGGTGAACGACGTCATCCTGACCACGGTGACGGGGGCGATCCGCGAGTTCCTCATTCGACGCCAGGTGCGTCCGGACGAGCTGGACTTCCGGGTGGCGGCGCCCGTGGACGTGCGTCGCCCCGAGGAGCGGGGGCGCCTGGGAAACCGGGTTGCGACCTGGACGGTCCCGCTCCCCCTGCACGAGAGCGACCCCTTGCGGCAGCTCGAGGCCCTGACCGAGACGACCCTCGAGCTCAAGAGTTCTCACGCGGAGGTCGGGCTCGACGTCATGATGACGATCCTGGAAGGCTTGCCCTTCGATGCGCCCGCCTCCCTGGCCTCGCGCTCGGTCAACACGCTGGTCACCAACGTGCGCGGGCCCGACTTCCCCCTCTACCTGCTCGGAGCGGAGATGCTGGAATGCTACCCCCAGGCGCCGCTCCTCGAAGGAATGGGGATCGCGATCGGGGTGCTGAGCTACAACGGAAGGCTCTGCTTCGGTCTCAACGCCGACTACGACCGCATCCCGGACCTGGCCGATTTTACGCGTCTGCTGGGGCGCGCCTTCGAAGCCCTTGCGAGGGCGGCGGCGGGGGTGGAGTTGCGGGCCGCGCACCCCCACGAGACCGGGCGGCGCGACGAGATCGGGGAAAGGCCGCCGCCGGGGGGCGAGCGGCCGGCCTTCGCCGGGACGTCCGCATCGCGCGGTGCCGAGCCGCTCGAAACCGTACCGACGACCCGGCACTGAGCCGGATGCGAAGCAAGGGGAGGTCTGGAGAGGCTCGATGAGTGGTTACGAACGCCTGAGCGTCCAGGACCGGCTGCACCTCGACATCGAGGACGAGAACGTCCACACCCACGTGGCGGGTGTCTTCATCTTCGACGCGGCCGCGCTCACACGAGAAGAGGGCGGGATCGACTTCGATCGCATCTGCGAGTTCATCGACTCCCGGCTCTTCCGGATTCCGCGCTATCGCCAGCGTGTCGTGCGCGTGCCGATCGAGGGCCACCCCTTCTGGGTCGACGATCCGGGCTTCAACTTGCTCTACCACGTGCGCCACACCCGGCTGCCCCTGCCCGGCGACGAGCGTCAGCTCAAGCGTCTGGTCGGCCGCATCGTTTCCCAGAAGCTCGATCGCGGCAAGCCGCTCTGGGAGCTCTGGATCGTCGAGGGCTTCGACGAGGACCGCTTCGCGGCGGTGATCAAGGTGCACCACTGCATGGCGGACGGGATCGCGGCCACCGAGCTGATCCAGACCCTGCTCAGCGTCGAGCCCGAAGAGAGCTTCGAGCCTCCGCCTGCCTGGCTCCCGGCGCCGGTTCCGGCAGGGCGGGAGCTGCTCGAATCGTCGTTGCGAAGCCGGCTCACCAGTCCCTTCACCCTGGCTCGCAGCCTCTTCAAGGCGGCCGGCAAGCCCGACGAGACCATGGAGAGCATCCGGGAGGGCATCGAGTCCCTGCGCCGGGCTCGCGAGGTGCAGACCACCACGGCCTCGGGCACGCCCTTCAATCTCCCCATCGGCCCCTATCGGCGCTTCGACTGGCTCCAGTGCGCCTTCGAAGACGTGCGGAAGATTCGCAAGGGCATCGGGGGCACGGTGAACGATGTCATCCTCGCCACCGTGGCGGGGGCGGTGAGCCGCTTTTTCGAGCAGCGCGGTATTCCCTCCCTGGAGCAGGGGGACATGGACTTCCGGGTCGCGGTGCCGGTGAACATCCGGCCTCCTGGGGACCACAGCGTGTCGGGCAACTTCGTCTCGTCGCTCATCGTTCCGATCCCCCTCGCGGAGCCCGATCCGCGCATTCGTCTCGAGCGCGTGATCGAAGCCACCCGGCAGGCCAAGTCGTCGGGCACGGACCTCGCGGTGCAGATCACCCAGACGGCGAGCGACTGGACCTGGCCGGGGCTCTACGGTGTCTTCGCGCAGCAGTCTTCGCGCAGCAGATGGTGGACCGGCGCACCTCGAACATGATCGTCTCCGACATCCCCGGACCCCGCGCCGACCTGTATCTGCTCGGAGCCCGGCTCCAGGAGGCTTATCCCCTGGGTCCCCTGCTCGCCGAGCAGGCCCTGGGAATCGCGTGCTTCAGCTACGCTGACAAGCTCTTCTGGGGCTTCAACTCCGAGTGGGAGCTCATGCCCGACCTGCACGACTTCGTGACTGCAATCGAGCGCTCCTTCGACGAGCTCTGCGAGGCCGCGGACAAGGTGCAACAAGTGAAGAGCGAAGGGTGAGGAGCTAATGGCCCATTACAAGTACGAACGCCTATCCGCCCAGGACAACGGATTTCTCCTATGGGAGAAGCCGAACCTGCCCATGCACGGAGGCGCCACCTCGATTTTCAAGGCCGGCTCACTCGCGACCGAGGACGGGGGCATCGATTTCCCGACCATCAAGCGCGCCATCGCGAGCATCCTGCACAAGATCCCGCGCTACCGGGAGAAGCTCATGTGGATTCCCGGGGAAGAGCACGCCGTGTGGGTCGACGACCCCCACTTCAACCTCGACTATCACGTTCGCCACACCGCCCTGCCACGTCCCGGATCCGACGCCCAGCTCAAGCAGCTCGCGGCACGCATTGCCGAGCGCCCCATGGATCGCGCCCGGCCCTTGTGGGAAATCTGGTTCGTCGAGGGGCTCCAGGATGGACGCTTCGCCACTGTCGGCCGCACCCACCACTGCATGGTGGACGGCGCCGGCGGGATGGCGTTGGCTCAGAACCTCTTCTCCACGACGCCCGAATACTCGATCCACGAGGCGCCGCGCTACGTGCCCCGGCCCCACCCCTCCAACGCGGAGCTGCGCCGGGACGAGTGGGCGCGCCTCCTCGGCATGCCGCTGCGCGCGGTGGGCGGGCTGCGCGACTTCGCCCGTGACACCGAGGACATCCCGGGCGAGCTGGCCGAGCGCGCCCGTGCCTTCGCGCAGCTCGCGAGCTACAAGGTGATTCCGACCTCGGACACGCCTTTGAATGGAGAGGTGGGTCCCCATCGCGTCATCGACTGGATGAAGTTTTCCCTGGCGGACGTGAAGGCGATCCGCCGCGCCTGCGGCTGCTCGGTGAACGACGTCGTGCTCGCCACCGTGACGGGCGCCGTGCGGGACTTCATGGTGCGGCGCCAGGTGCGACCCGAGGGCCTCGAGTTCCGGGTGGCGACGCCCGTCAACGTTCGCCCCGAGCGTGACCAGGGGCGGCCGGCGGGTAACCACGTCTCGACCTGGATCGTCCCCCTGCCCGTGAGCCAGGCCGATCCCCTCGAGCAGATCGCGACGATCCACTCGGAGACCGAGGAGCTGAAGAAGTCCCACCAGGCCACCGCGGTCGAGATGGTCGAGGCCCTCCACGAGTGGCTGCCCATCGACTTCCAGTCCCTCTCCGTCGGCACCCAGAACGCCTACGTGACCAATGTGCCCGGGCCCCAGCTCCCCCTCTACCTGCTGGGCGCCGAGCTCCAGGAGATCTACATCCAGGCGCCGCTGCTCGAGAACCTCGGCATGACGATCGGAGTTCTCAGCTACTGCGGCGAGGTCTGCTGGGGCTTCACGGGTGACTACGACCGCATCCCGGACATCGGCGACTTCGTGAAGCTCGCCCAGGGCTCCTTCGAGCGCCTTGCCGAGGCGGCGGGCGTGCGGCTCGAGGGCGCGGCGCCCGTCGAGGTGTCCGAGCCCGCGAAGCCGAAGAAGAAGCGCCGGGCCGCAAAGAGCAGCAACGCCGAGGCGGCGGGGGAAAAGACCGAAGACACCGTCCCGCCCGCTCCCGCGCAATCGGGCTGATTCAGGTTCTCACCGGAAGCTCGAGATGCTCGCGGTAGACGAAGTCCCGGTGCTCGAGGAGCTCGGGGACGAGGGCGGCGAGCACCCGTGGATCTGCGGCGCTGTACTGCTGCCGCATGAAGTCCTGCATGGGGCAGAGCTCCTCTGGCATGGGGGCGAACATTCCCGCAAAGGTGGCCCAGTAGATATCGAGGGCCGAGAGGTGGTTGCCCACCAGGTAGCGCGAGCCGGCTGCTCGTTGGCCGGCGAGGCGCTCGGCCAGGAGATCGAGGACGCCGGCGATGCGGGCGGGCGCCGCCTCGGCGGCCTCGGCGCTGTAGCGGTAACGCTCGCCCAGTCGCACCACGACCTCGAGGGCCGGGTTCTCCCGGGCGCCGGGGCTCGAGAGGAGGGGGTGGAAGAGGCCGAGGCGGCGGCACCAGCCGAGGCCCTGCTCGCCGGCGATCTCGCGAATCAAGCCGAACATGAGGGCCCGCTCGCCGGGATCGCGGGGAATCAACGCCGGCTCGGGCTGCAGTTGCTCGGCGAAGAAAACGAGATCCGCCCAGGCGTGAAGCGGCGCCTCGTCGTCGTAGACCAGCTGAGGGGCGTTGCTGAGCCCGGTCCACTCCCGCAGTGCTTCGTTGGGCAAGCCGGGGTCCTGGGCTACGCGCTCGAAAGGGATTCCCTTCGCGTGGAGGAGCCCCTTTGCGGCCTCGCCCCACGGCCCCGGCACGCCGAGGGTCAGGACCAGGCGGATGCCGGAGCGCTGCCGCGCCTCGCCCACGTCGAGGTACTCGACGCCGTTCGGGCTAGCCCGCATCGCTCTCGGGGGTCTCCTGCTCGGGGGCCAGAATGTCGATGGGGTCGCAGTCGAGGCCTCCGGCCACCAGACACAGAATCGAGTAGGAGATGCGCTCTCTCCGCTCCTCGATCCCGCTCAGGAGGTTGGGAGTGATGCTCTCCCGCACCCCGGTGGCGGCGAAGCTCGCGTCGCCGATGGCCGTTACGAGGTCGCGGGGCGACCAGCCTTGATCGTGGCGCCGGCGCCGCACGCTCAGTCCATCGGCGCGCACGAGCTGGCTCTCGTCTTCGATCATGGCGTAGCGCCTCCCCTCATCGCCTCGCGCCCGTGTGCAGATTCACAGGGGGGATCAGTCTAGGGCTTCACTCCCGGGGAGAAAGGCTGCGCGCTCCCTTCATGGTGCTCGCCGGGCGCGGTCGTAGTCCTCGGGGGTATCGAGGTCCAGAGCGCCTTCGGCGAACTCGACGCTGGCCACGGCCGTGGGATCTCGCAGCAGCAGCGCCTTGGCGCCACGGTCGCCGTCGAGGGCGCGCAGCTCCCCGAAGAGGCTGCGCGCGAAGAGGGCGGGCGGGCCGAGGCTGCCCGCATAGCGGCACGCGACCATGGTCCGCGGCGCTTCGGCCCTGGCGCCCTCGCGGGCCACGGAGATCAGGCGCCCGAGCAGCTCTGGGGTCACGGCGGGCTGGTCGCAGAGCAGGATCAGCACAGCGCGCCAGGGTTCGGCGGGGTCCTCGCCGGCCTCCACGGCGCGGATCCCCGTCGCCAGGGAGCTTCCCATTCCGCGTTCCCAGCTTTCGTTCTCGATGGCGTGCACGGCGAGGCCCCGCAGCTCGTCGGCGACGCGCCGGCCTTCGGCGCCGAGCACCACGAAGGTCTCGCGGCACGGCGAGGCCAGGGCGACCTCGGCGACGTGGCGCAGGAGCGAGCCCTTGCCCCAGGGCAGCAGCGCTTTCGGGGAGCCCATGCGCCGGGAAGCGCCCGCCGCAAGGATCAATGCCGCGACGCCGCCCTGGCGACCCCTCTCCGCGCTCGGACCCGACACCTTCACTCTCCCTGGCAGCCCCCCTGGCACACCCCCCCTGGCTGCCGCTCTGGGGCAAACACTTTCCAGCGGCGCCGATGCCGTGCAAGATAAGGGGTCTCGCCGCCATTCGCCTGACGCGGTGGCGGGGCGGGGCGGGGCGGGGCAAGGGCAGTAAGGAAAGTCGGGCCACGACAGCGCTTGCGAAGAGCGCGCACGACGAGGAGAAGACGCACAGCCATGGAACGCTTCCAACACGCAGCCGAAGCTCGAGGCCACCTCCTGAAGGCCGAGCGCCTCGATCCTGGCGGCGCCGGGGAGGAGCAGCGGGCGGCGGCCTTTCTCGTCACCTTCGACGTGGGCCGCCTCCTGGTGAGCGTCGACCCCGACAGTGGCGACCTCACGAGCCTCTACGTCGAGTCGGGTGCCGAGCCGCCCCCGGGCCTGGTCGACGCCGCCGAGGCCGACCCCTGGTGGCGCATTCTCGGCGCGCCGCTGGTGCGCGCGTGGCTGGGGGATGTCACACCGGCCGGCGGTCGCGGAGTTCGCCTCCAGTTCCGGGAGGACGACGACAACCCCCGGATCGTCGCCCTCGATCCGGACGGCGTGCTGGTGCGAGCCAGCGTCGAAGAGGCCGAGCCGCTGAGGCAGCTGAAGTGAGCGACGAGCTCGCGACTCTCGATGCCACCGCCCAGGCCGATCTGGTCGCGCGCGGCGAGCTCTCGCCCGTCGAGCTCGTCGATGCTGCGATCGAGCGCCTGGAGCGCTTGAACCCCCAGCTCAATGCCGTGATCCACCCCGCCCTCGAGCGGGCCCGCGCCCATGCGGCCTCCCCGGAGCTCCCGCGAGGCCCCTTCCGCGGCGTTCCCTTCCTGATGAAGGACATCGGCGGAGACGAGAAGGGGCAGCCCTACCACGCCGGCATGGAGTTCCTCAAGCGGGCCGACTGGCACAGCCGGGAGGACAGCTACCTCACGCGCAAGGTCGTCGGCGCGGGCCTCGTCTCCCTCGGGCGCAGCAATACGCCAGAGCTCGCGCTGCTCCCCACCACGGAGCCAGCCGCCTACGGGCCCACGCGCAATCCATGGTCTCTCGAGCACAGCGCCGGGGGTTCGAGCGGAGGCGCGGCGGCCGCGGTCGCGGCCGGCATCGTGTCGGCTGCCCACGCGAGCGACGGCGGAGGCTCGATTCGGGGTCCGGCGAGCATGTGCGGCCTGGTGGGACTGAAGCCGACCCGGGCGCGCTGCTCCTTCGGACCCACGCTCGGCGAACGTTGGAACGGTTTCTCGTGCGAGTTCGCGCTGACGCGCAGCGTGCGCGACGCCGCGGGGCTGCTCGACGCCATGGCGGGTGCCATGCCCGGTGATCCCTACGCGGCCGCGCCGCCGGAGCGAGCCTTCACCCAGGAGCTCGGCCGGGATCCCGGCCGGCTGCGGGTGGGGTTCACCAAGCAGGCGCCCCGCAACATCGCGGTCGAGGAGGACTGCGCGGCCGCGGTGGATGAGACGGCGCGGCTGCTCGAGGAGCTGGGCCACGAGGTCTGTGAATCGCATCCCGAGGCCCTCGACGAGGACGCGCTCGTGGGCAGCTACCTGAAGGTGGTTGCGAGCAACGTCGCGCGCTCCCTTGCCGCCGCCGAGGAGCGCGTCGGGCGCAAGGTTGGCGACGGCGAGGTGGAGCCCCTGACGGCGTTTCTGGCCGAGACGGGGAGGGGCATCTCGGCGCCCGAGCTGCTCGCTGTCCTCGAGTACGTCCACGGCTTCGGGCGGCGCATGTCGGCGTGGTTCGAGGGCGGCTTCGATCTGCTCCTCACCCCCACCCAGGCGAAGCCGCCGCTGCGCCTCGGCACGCTCTACTCGACACCCGAGGAGCCCTTGCGCGCCTTCCTCCTCGCGGCGCCCTACGGGGTCTTCACCCTGCCCATGAACCTTACGGGGCAGCCCGCCATATCTCTTCCACTGCACCGCAGTCGGGAAGGGCTGCCGGTGGGTGCGCAGCTCGTGGCCGCCTACGGGCGCGAGGACCTGCTGCTCCGCCTGGCGGCGCAGCTCGAGAGGGCGCGGCCCTGGGCCCATCTGCGTCCCCCCCTCTTCGGGTGAATCACGGGATTCGGGTGAAGCAGGGGACCCATAGAGCCAGCGAGCCCCGGTGTGGGGCCGCGAAAGGAGCTTCGGAATGACGGATCGAGACCCTTCCGGGGGAGCGGGAAGCAAGGTCAGCAAGAATGAGAGCGAGTGGCGCGATCAGCTCAGCCCCGAGGCGTACCAGGTGACTCGTTGCTCGGGCACCGAGCCCGCCTTCGCGGGCCGCTACTGGGACTGCAAGGCAGACGGGAGCTACGCCTGTGTGTGTTGCGGCGCCACCCTCTTCGAGTCGGGGACGAAGTTCGACTCGGGCACGGGCTGGCCGAGCTTCTGGCAGCCCGCAGACTCGGACGCGGTGGCGGTCCGGGTGGACGAGAGTCACGGCATGCGTCGCGAGGAGGCCGTGTGCGCCCGCTGCGACGCCCACCTGGGCCATGTCTTTCCCGATGGCCCCCAACCCACGGGCCTGCGCTACTGCATCAACTCGGCCTCCCTCGATCTGCGAGAGAAGAAGGCGTGAGGCGACGGCGGTCGTGAGCCAGATTCGCGCCATCCTATGGGACAACGACGGGGTGTTGGTCGATACCGAGCCCCTCTTCCTGCAGGCGACCCGGGACGCCCTGGCGCGGGTCGACGTGCGCCTCGAGCTCGAGCAGTACGTAGAGATCTCCCTCTCCCAGGGCCGCAGCTGCTTGGACCTCGCGGAGGAGCGGGGGGTCTCGCCGGACGGGATCGAAGAGCTGCGCGCCTGGCGCAACGTCCGCTATTCGCAGCTCCTACGCGGAGGTGTGCGGGTCTTCGAGGGCGCGGCGGAGAGCGTGGCCGCCCTGCACGGCCGTTTCCCCATGGCGATCGTCACCAGCTCGAACCCCGATCACTTCGACGAGATCCACGAACCCCTCGGCTTGGTGGAGTACTTCGAGTTCGTGCTCACCAGCGGCGACTACCTGCGCCACAAGCCCCACCCCGAGCCCTACCTGCGTGCGGCGGAGCGCATGGGGGTCGAGCCCGCGAGCTGTCTCGTCGTCGAGGACACCGAGCGCGGACTCGAGGCGGCGGTGAGCGCCGGCATGCGCTGCGTCGTGGTGCCCCACGGTCTCACGCGTCACGGCGATTTCCGCCGGGCCCACGGCGTGCTCGGGAGCCTGAGCGAGCTGCCGGGCGCGGTGGAGAGGCTCGGGGGGCGCTGAACGCGGAGCGGTACCTCGAGCGGGTCGGGCCGTAGAGGTCTGTCGTAGCCGTGCCGCTTCAGTTGATGTGACTGCAGTCCGTCACGTAGCCGAGGTTCATGAGCTGCTCGCACTCTTCGCGGGTCATCTCGATCTCGCCGCCGCCCGTCACCGCCTCGCCCTCGGCGGCACGCCGCTGGAGGTCGGCGTGCTGGGCGAGCTTCTCCTCCAGGGCGCCCTGAGCGCCGCCGGCGAGGTTGTTCGTCTCGCCGGGGTCCGCGGTCATGTCGAAGAGCTCACGCTCGGGCAGGCCGCGGGGGTTGCCCGCGTTGGCGGAGATGAGCTTCATCTCCTCGGTGCGCAGGGACCAGAGCACGTTGCCCTCGTGGTCCTCTTCGGAGTAGACCTCCCGGTCCTTCTGGCTGCGCGTCGAAGCGGGTGTCGCGAGGTCGATGCCCTGCATGGAGCCCGGGATGGCGGCTCCGGTGCGGGCGATGAGGGTCGGGGCCACGTCGATCAAGCGCCCGATCCCCTCGCCCGTGTGCTGCGCATCGCCGCGCTGCCACTTGATGAGCAGGGGCACGCGGATCTGTTCGTCGTAGAGGGTGAGGCCGTGCCACCAGCCCGCGTGCTCGTAGAACTCCTCGCCGTGGTCGGCTACGAGCGCGATCACCGTATCTTCGTAGAGCCGCAGCTCGCGCAGCTTCGCGAGCAGCTTGCCGAAGTTGGCATCCAGGTACTCGATCTCGCCGCGATAGAGGCGGTGCATCTCCTCGGCGCGCCCGGCCTTGGGGTGGGGCTCCGAGACCCGCGCGATCGCGGTCCCATTGTAGGGGTGCTCGAAGTAGGGATCGTGGGGATCCATGTAGTGGAGGAAGAGGAAGAAGCGCGAGTTCTGGTGCCGGTCCAGCCAGTCGAAGGCGACCTCGTTCACGACCTCCGAGTCCTGGTAGAAGTCGCCGAAGCGCAGGCCGGGCTTCAGCTTGAACCAGACCGATCGCACGATGTTGTAGAGGATCAGCTTGGAGGAGGACTCCTCGGCCCCCGCCAGATAGTCGGGGCCCAGGTAGTGGTACTCGTCGTAGCCCTGATCGAAGCCGAAGCTCTCGGCCAGGTTGATGTTGGAAACGATGCCGCCCGTCGCATAGTCGCGCTGCTTCAGCACCTCGGCGATCAGCTCCACGTCGGGCGAGAGCTTGGCGGGCTTCGACATGGCGTTGTGGCTCGAGGGCAGCAGCGCGGTGAGGAGCGAGGCCGTGGCGGGCTTCGTCCACGATGCATGGGAGAAGCCCTCGAGGCGGCTGCCGTCCCCTTCGGCGAGGCTGCACAGGTTCGGGGTCTCCATGTCCTTGGCGCCGTAGCAGGAGAGATGGTCGGCGCGCAGGGTGTCGACCATCACCAGGATGACGTTGGGGTAGCGGGCCAGCTCGCGCGGGATGCCCGCAACCGGGGGCGGCGCGCTCGCACTTACGGCGACCTTGGAGGTCACGAAGCCGCCGAGGGTGACCGCGGCGAGGAGCGCCACGGCGCCCAGCGGCTGCACGATGGCCCCGGCCCGCGACGCGAAGAGCTTGCGGCCCGCGAAGAAGATCAGCAGGGTGAGGACCCCCGCTCCAGCGAGTACACCGAGGAGCACCGGTGCGGGGGGCATCTGCTCGAGGTAGACGTCCCGGCGCAGCCGGAAGACCGTGATCGCCAGGCCAAAGGGAATCAAGGTGGCGATCATGCCCAGAGTCGGAGTCCAGGTGCGGATCTCCTGCTTCTCCATGGGGAGTACGCCCAGGACGGCACCGCCCAGGCTTGCGAGGCCGCCGAGGAAGACCGCGTAGGCGAGGGGCCCGTACCAGAGCACCTGGGCCTCGGTACCGAAGCCGCCGCCGGCGATGACGAGGGTCTCCGCGATGCCGATGAGGATGCCGGCCAGCACGCCCGCGCCGAAGCCCACGCCGGCGCTGTGCAGTACGCGGGTCGGAACGGTCGGCAGAGTGCTCGCGGCCGCTTCGGAAGCGTGCCGCGCCTTGTCCTCCTCGGTCTCGAGGGAGACGGCGGCCGCTGCGGCCTCCGCGAAGTCGACCTGTACGCCGTCGACGCGGCTGAAGGCCGGCTTGTAGTCGTCGGGGCGCACCCACCAGAAGACGAAGCCCAGCATGGTGGGCGCCTCTGCGGCCCAGAAGCCCAGGGCCGCCGACACGATGGCGGCGGCCGGGCCGATCATGTTGCCCACCAGCACGAGCTGGGCGGCCTCACGAATGCCCTCGCCCGCGATGGTGAAGGGGCTCAGCACCGTGGCGAGGATCTGGATCGAGGAGCCGAACACGATGGGCCAGAACTCGGCCCCCACGGCGCCGATCGCCAGGGCGGTGAAGTAGTACATGGCCGCGGTGGTGAAGTGGACGAGGAAGCTCAGGAAGAGCACCTGGAGCATGAGGAGCTTCTTGTCGCGATAGGCGGCCGCCGCGTGGGAGACCCGCATCACGATCCCCTCGAGCCGCGCTTTGGCGGGGATGGGGAAGTTCTCGAGGATCCACTGCACGACGCCCGGGTACCAGAGGATGAGGAGCAGGCCCATGATGGGGCCGAGGGCGACGGGGATCGTGACCATCGCCACCGAGAGGGCGTTCTCCACGCCGAAGATCTGCTCGTACACCTTGAGGCCGAAGGGCAAGGCGACGAGGTAGGAGAGGAAGATGCCCGAGAAGCCGCAGATCTTCTCCAGGAACTTCGCGGCGGTGACCTCGACGGTCTTGCCGGTGAAGCGCGCTGCGTCGTAGAGGGTGTAGCCGTCGAGGCCCGCGGTGCTGGGCAGAAAGGTCCCGATGGCGCGGCCGATGAGGAAGGAGCCGAAGATGTGCCAGAAGGGCAGCTCGATGGCCTGCCCGCGCAGCACCAGGATCCAGCGGTACATCGACGACAGCATGCCGATCATCTTGATGCCCGTGGCGGCCAGCACGAAGAGCCAGAAGGTGCCGGCCTCGATCTGGGCGAGCTGCTGGCCGATCAGCTTCAGCATCACGACCTTGCTGCCGTCTTCCATCGTGATGGGGTGGGCGAGCAGCAGCCAGAACGCGCGCACCGTCACCCAGGCCTTCAGGGCGCTGTAGACGCGCCCCTTCCAGGGCTCTGGTGCAAGACGGGAGGCGAGGATCGCAAGGATGGCGACCAGCAGGATTTCGAGCAGAACGAGCATTGGGAGTCATCTCTCTGTGAGGCTGTGAGGCGCCAGGGGGCAGGCTATCGGGGCACATTTCGAGCCCGGGAGCTTATTGAATGTGGCCGGAAATCGCCCACAGGTGACGTTCTGCTACGGGGTGGTCCCGAGAATCTCCTCGCGACGCCTGCGGTACTGGGACTCGGTGATCTCTCCGCTGCGCCTCTGCTCCTCGAGGTCGGCGAGGGCCCGCAGGGTCTCGGGGGAGAGGGATCCGCTGGCCCCGGGGCCGATCGGGTCCCGCGCGGCCGCTGGATCCTCGCTCTCCATCAGGATCGTGCGCCGCTCGAACTGCCCGCTGCCGCCGCGCGTGAGGTGGCTGGCGCGGGTCCAGACCGGATCCCGCCAGCGGGCCGCCACGCCCTTGGGCCCGGCCCGCTCGAAATCGAGGCCCGTGACCGTGCGGAACGCCATGATTTCGTCGCCGATCTTGGGTAGGGGCAGGTCCTCGGCCGTCTGTTTCTTGCCCTGCTTGGGCAGCTGCCAGTCGACCCGGGAGAAATAGAG
The DNA here is from genome assembly GCA_019310385.1 of Deltaproteobacteria bacterium. GTDB lineage: Bacteria > Myxococcota_A > UBA9160 > UBA9160 > UBA4427 > JAFDEK01. The sequence goes on along the minus strand of JAFDEK010000072.1, from coordinate 11,165 downwards.
GTAGAGAAAGTCGTTCTTGACGTACGCGACGAAGCTGGTCACGAACTTGCGGTTGAAGAGGCCGAGCTTGCTCGCCTTGCGGACCACCACCACGGCGAGCTCCTGGCTCGAATTCGCCTTGCCGAGGGCCTCCGAGAGCGCCTTCGCGGTGGGTTTGATGGTGCTGGTCGCGATGGCGCTGCTCTGCTCGACGCCCTTGTCGTCGGAGGTGCGCACGCTGACGGCCGCCAGGATGTTCGCCAGCCGTGCAGGGGAGAGCGTGGAGGGATGCTGGTAGCCGCGGTCGACGGGCTTGCTCCCCTTCTGCTTGCCCCGCAGGTGAATCGTGATGTCGCGAGATTCGAAGGCCGTCTCGGTCACGGTGCGCGTGATACAGCCCGGTAGCGCGAGGGCGACCAGGGTCAGGGCCAGGGCGATGCGGGTGTAGGCGCTCGGCATGGCGCCATGATAGGCGAGCCGGGCAGCGCCCACGGCGCCCGTGGAGCGGCACCTTCCCCGCGCGTCGGGCTCAAATTTGAGAACGCGTTCTCGTTGTGTAAATATATGTAATATCAATCGAATTCGCTGCGAAGCTGTCGGGTCATCAGGGTCCGGCCCGCATCGGCGGGGGTGGATTCGCCGTCGATCACCTGGCGCACCATGTTGGCGATGGGCATGTCCACGCCCAGTCGCGCCGCCAGGCGGCATACCGCCCGGGTCGTCCGCACGCCCTCGGCGACCTCCCCCAGCTCCTCGATGATGTCATCGAGTTGGCGGCCCTCGCCCAGTGCCAGCCCCACCCGCCGGTTGCGCGAGAGATCGCCCGTGCAGGTGAGCACCAGGTCCCCCATGCCCGAGAGCCCCAGGAAGGTGGTGGGATCGGCGCCGAGGCGCAGCCCGAGCCGGGTAATCTCGGCCAGGCCCCGGGTCATGAGTGCGGCCCGGGAGTTGTGCCCCTGGCGCATGCCGTCCCCGATCCCGATCGCGATGGCGATGACGTTCTTGAGTGCTCCTCCCAGCTCGACCCCGATCACGTCCGTGTGGGAGTAGCAGCGGAACCAGGGGCACGAGAGGGTGGATTGCACCGAGATTGCGTACGCCTCCTCGTGGCAGGCCAGGGTCACCACGGTGGGCTTGTGCTGGGCGATCTCCCGAGCGAAGGAAGGGCCCGAGAGGCAGACGATGCGCGGGTGGTGGTGCTCGGGGAGGACGTCGCAGAGCACCTGGTGCATGGTCATGCCCGATTCGCACTCGATGCCCTTCACGGCGGAAACGAGGATCGCGTCGGGAGAGAGGATCGGGGCCGCCTTGGCGATGACGTCGCGCAGGCCGTGGCTGGGAACGGCGCAGATCACGAGCTCCTTGTCCTCGATGCACTCGGCGAGCTCGGTGGTGGCCCGCACGCTCTCGGGCAGGTCGATGTCCTTCAGGTAGCGTGGGTTGCGCCGATCCCGGTTGATGCCCTCGACGAGATCCGGATTGCGGGACCAGATCGTCACGTCGTTCTCTCGGGCGCAGAGCAATGCCAGGCAGGTGCCGAAGCTCCCCGCTCCGATGACGCCGACGGGTATGGCCATGGGGCGCAGTCTACCACTGTGGTGAGGGCTTCCTCGACCGGCGTTTTGTTGACGCCCGCGGGGCCTCCGGCTACCGTGGCCCGCGAATTCAGGCTCGGGTGTGCGGCGTTTCCAGCCGAGGAGTCCCTCATGCTCGCCGAGTACACCGGCGTCCTCGTGATCTTCGTCGTCGCCGCGCTCTTTGTAGCAGGAGTCCTCGTTCTCCAACGGCTCGCGGGGCCGCGGCGCCACTTCGACGCAAAGAACGAGCCCTTCGACTGCGGAGGCTCGCGCGCTTCCCCGCCTCAGCCCGCCAGGGCTGCCCGCGTATCCTCGCCGCGTGGGCGCCGGGCGGTGAAGTTCCATCTGGTCGCAATCCTCTTCCTGATCTTCCTCGTAGAGGGGGTCTTCTTCTACCTCTGGGCCGTCTGCTTCTCCGAGACGGGTGCGGCGGGCATGCTGGCCATCACGGTCTTCACGCTCCCCCTGGTGGTGGGATTCGTCTACGAGTGGGCGAAGGGTGCCCTCGAGTGGTGAGCGGCGCCGTTATCAAGGTGCTCTTCGTCTTCGCGACCGCGGTGGGGGTGCTCGCACCCCTGGCCGCCTGGGCGGAGCGCAGGCAGGGTGCGCTCATGCAGGACCGCATCGGGCCGAATCGTGCCGATCTCCACGGCGCTTCGTTGCTGGGTCTGCTGCATCCCCTGGCCGAGAGCCTCAAGCTCTTCGCGAAGGAGGACCTGGCTCCGAGCCGTGACCGCTTCCTGCACCTCGCCGCCCCCTTCGTCGCCACGGTCCCCGTCATCGCGGCCCTGGCGGTCGTCCCCTTCGGAGGTCGCTACGAGATCGCGGGGACGCACTTGAACCTCATCGCCGCCGATGTCGACTGGGGTGTTCTGTGGGTCTTCGCAATGCTCTCCATCGCGACCCTGGGGCCCTTGATCGCCGGGTGGTCGAGCAACAGCGGGTGGGGACTGCAGGGTGGATTGCGGGCCGCGGCCCAGCTCATCTCCTGCGAAGTCGCCATGGGGCTCTCTCTGGTCGGCGTATTCGTAATCTTCGGCAGCCTGCGGCTCAGCGACATGGCGCTGGCCCAGGACCAGACCTGGCGGGTCCTGGTCGTCGCCGAGGGACTCATCCCGGCGGATTTCTCCTTTCTCGTCGAGTGGGTGCTGCTGCCGCGCTGGGGGGTCTTCCTGCAGCCTTTCGCCTTCCTGCTCGCTCTCACCTGCATGCTGGCCGCGACCCGCCGCCCACCCTTCGACCTCTCCGAAGCCGGCTCCGAGCTGGTCGGCGGACATCTCACCGAGTACTCCGGCATGCGCTTCGGTCTCTTCCGGCTAGCCCAGTACGTCGAGATGGTCCTGGTCGCGAGCGTGATGACTTCGGTCTTCCTGGGTGGCTGGTCGATTCCCTATCTCTCCCAGGCGACCCTCGTCGATGCGGTCGCGCGCTTCCTCGGCGAAGGGTTCGCGACCGGCCTCTGCATGGTGATCCACGTCGCGGTCTTTTTCACCAAAGTGGTCGTCATGCTCTGGCTGCAGCTGTTGATTCGCTGGAGCATGCCGCGCTTCCGCTACGACCAACTGATGGACCTATGCTGGAAGGTCCTTCTTCCTCTCGCCCTCGCCAACGCACTGGTCACCGCGGCGTGCCTGCTCGCGCTGGGGAGTGCGTGATGGGAATCGAGAGCGTGCTCTTCTACGTGCTGGCCGGGCTGGCGCTCTCTTCGGCCCTGGCCCTGGTGGCCTTCTGCCGCAGCGGAGTCCCGGCTGCGCTCTGTCTGGCCCTCACCCTTCTCCCCCTGGCCGGAATCTACGTCCTGCTAGGCGCCCACTTCGTCGCCATCGTGCAGGTCCTGGTCTTCGTGGGCGCCGTGGTGGTGCTGCTTCTCTTCAGCATCATGTTGCTCGACCCGGAAGGGGACGCCTTCGAAGCCCCCCGCCCGGAGCAGCCGGCGCTCAAGCTGCTGGGCATCCTGGTCGCCCTGGCGATCTCGCTCCTCCTGTGGATGCGAGTGCCCGTCGGGCTTCCGCCAGTGACGCCTGTGCCCGAGGGCTTCGGCCTTGCCCGCGAGTTCGGCCTGCGGCTTCTGGCTGACTACCTCGTCGTGCTGGAAGCCGTCGGCCTGATTCTGCTGGCCGCAATGGTGGGTGCGGTGATCCTCGCCAAGCGGAGGATCGACTGAGTGGCGCCCCTCGACCACGTCATCGCGCTCTCGGCGGCGCTCTTTGCCCTCGGCGCCGTCGGCGTCTTCACGCGGCGTAACCTCGTGGTGATCCTCATGTGCATCGAGCTGATGCTGAACGGGGTGGTGCTGGCCTTCGTGGCGTTCAACCGGGCCTGGCCCGCGGGCATCGCGGGCGAGAGCCGGCTCGACGGACAGGTCTTTGCTCTCGTGATCATCGCTGTGGCGGCCGCGGAGCTGGCAGTGGGCCTGGGCATCGTGATCGCGCTGGTGCGAAACCGTGCCTCCCTCGACGTCGAGGACGTGAGTCTGCTCAAATGGTGATGGAAACGACGGCGAGCACCCTCGTGCGCTGGATTCCCCTGCTGCCACTCAGCGGCGCACTCTTCCTCGGTTTCTTCTCGAGTGTCGTGCGGCGCTCCTTCTCCCGGGGCCTCCTCGTCTCGGTCTCCTGCCTCGGGGTGCTCGCATCCTTCGCGGTCTGTTGTCTGGCCTTCTCCGAGCTGCTGGGGATGGAGCAGAAGTCGCGAGTGCTCGTGGACAGCGTGTACAGCTGGATCGGGGTCGGCCTGGGCAACGAGCTCTTCACCGCGGACCTGGCCTTTCGCTTCGATGCCCTTTCGGGCGTCATGTGCCTGGTGGTTACCGGCGTCGGGTTGCTGGTCTTCGCCTACTCGGCCGTCTTCATGGAGGCCAATCGCCGCGAGGACGGCGGCCCACAGCGCTTCTACTGCTACATGCTGCTCTTCGTCGCCGCCATGCTCTTCCTCGTGCTCGGCGACAACCTCGTGGTTCTCTTTCTCGGCTGGGAGGCGGTGGGGCTCGCCTCGGCGCTCCTCATTTCCTTCTGGTATGGCGAGCGCTTCACCGCGTCGGCGGGCACCAAGGCCTTCCTCGTCAACCGGATCGGCGACTTCGGCCTCATGCTCGGTCTGCTCCTGCTCTTCTGGTCTCTGGCCGACGCAGGGGTACCGGGAACGAGCTTCCGGGTCATCGAGAGCGGCTTTCCCATCATCGCGGACCAGAGCCTTGCCCTGCCCGGCGGCCTTTCCCTCGCGCTGCCCGAGCTGATCGGCTTCTGCTTCCTGCTCGCCGCCTGCGCGAAGTCCGCCCAGCTGCCGCTGCAGCTCTGGCTCGCCGACTCCATGGTGGGACCGACGCCCGCCTCGGCGCTGATTCATGCCTCCACCATGGTGACGGCAGGGATCTATCTCTTCTGCCGCTTCTCCTTCCTCTACGAGGCTGCGCCCCTCGCTTCGTCGACGGTGGCCTGGATCGGAGCCGTCACTGCATTGGCGGCCGCGATGGCCGCCTCGGTGCAGGTGGACGTCAAGCGGCTCCTCGCCTATTCGACGATGAGTCAGCTCGGCTTCATCTTCGTCGCGGTGGGGTGTGGGGCCTTCGGCGTCGCCATGTTCCATCTCGTCACCCACTCCTTCGTCAAGGCGCTGCTCTTGCTGGGCGTGGGCGCGGTGAGCTTGAGCCTCGACCAGGAGCAGGATCTCCAACGCATGGGCGGGCTGAGAGGCCGGCTCGTGTGGACCCACGTGGTGTTGTTGATCGGGGTCCTGGGCATGGCGGGTGTTCCGCCGCTTTCCGGCTTCTTCTCCAAGGGCGAGATCCTGGTTGCCGCCTTCGTCGCGGAGGGAGTGCCCCACCACCGCTGGCTCTACGGCGCCGTGCTGTTCGCCGCTGGCGTTACCGCCTTCTACTCCTTCCGCATGCTCTTCATGATCTTCTACGGGCGAAGCCGCGTCCCCATGAGCTTCCGCGGCACCTTCGATGACCCCTCGATCTGGTTGATGTGGCCGATGTTCGTCCTCGCCTTTCTCACCGTGGTGGCCGGTGTGCTCAACCCATCCCAGTTCTGGGGGGACATGATTTCGGTCGAGAGCTCCGACAGCCTGTCGAACTTCCTGGCAGGATCGATTACGACGGGCCAGACGCTGCCCGCCGAGCGCAACGTGCAGTGGAGCCTGATCGGGTACTCCACGGTGGCGCTGCTGCTGGGGCTCGCTCTGGCATATCTGCTCTACCTTCGTTTTCCCAAGGCCCCGAAGGCGATCTCCCGGGCCATGCCCACCTTCCAGCGAGGCCTGGTGGCGTTCTTCAACCTCGACGAGCTTCCGCGATGGCTCGTAGAACGCCCTCTCCTCGGCTTCTCGAAGCGCGTACTCGCGGAGGGAGTCGAGAGACGTCTCATCGACGGGGTTCTCGTCACGGGGACGGCGTTGGGCGTGCGCGGCCTGGCCGACGGGGTGCTCCGGCACCTTCAGAACGGCCTGACCCAGACCTATCTCTTCTTCGTGCTCGTCGGGACGCTCGTCGTTCTGGCGAGTCTGTTGCGGTAGCGGGGGCTCGGCCATGGGGCCCTACATCGAGGAGAGCCTGCTCAGCTGGTTGGTGTTCACCCCCATGGCGACCGCGCTGCTGCTGCTCGCCAGCGGAGCGGTCGGCGAGCTGGCCTTTCGCTCCAAGGGTCTGCCCGCCGAGGTGTGGCGTGCCATCGCGATGGGTGGGACCCTGCTCACCCTACTCTTCGCCTCGCGGGTCTGGGGAAGCTTCGATCCCGAGCTGACCGGCTACCAGCTCATCGAGCGTGGCGAGTGGCTGCCGAGTCTGGGCGTCCACTACTTCGTCGGCATCGACGGAATCAGCCTCGTGCTCGTATCGACCACCGCCTTCCTGATGCCCGTCGTCCTGCTGGCGACCTGGAACGAGGTGGGGCGTGCCCTCAAGAGCTACGTGGTCTTCCTGCTCTTCCTCGAGACGTCGATGTTGGGCGCCTTCGTTACCCTGAATCTCTTCCAGTTCTACGTCTTCTGGGAGCTGATGCTGGTGCTGATGTACTTCGTCATCGTGGTTTGGGGCGGGCCGCGCCGCGTCCAGGCCGCGACGAAGTTCTTCCTCTTTACGCTGCTCGGCTCCCTCCTCATGTTGGTGGCCCTCCTCGTCGTCCACCAGCTGAACTTCGAGCAGGGTGGGGTGCCCAACTTCGACCTCGTCACGCTACCGGGCGGCGAGGGGCTGGGTCTGCTCGAAACGCTGATTCCCCTCGGCGGCGCCTCGGGTGACGGCGCGGTGTGGTGGAAGACCCAGCTCTGGCTCTTCCTCGCCCTTGGCATGGCCTTCGCGATCAAGGTGCCTCTCGTGCCCCTGCACGGGTGGCTGCCCGACGCCCACAGCGAGGCCCCCACCGCGGGCACCGTCGCGCTGGCCGCGGTGCTCCTGAAGGTGGGCGCCTACGCCTTCGTTCGCATTGCCCTGCCTCTCTTCCCCGCGGCATCCTTCACCCTCACGCCGATCATTCTCACCCTCGCCCTGGTGGGGGTCGTGTACGGCTCGCTGCTCGCCCTGGTGGAGCGAGACCTGAAGCGACTGGTCGCGTACGCCTCCCTCGCAAACATGGGACTCATCGTCGTTGGGGTCTTCGCGGGCAACCTCCACGGCATGACGGGTGCCGTCGTGCAGATGGTGAGCCACGCACTGTGTGTCGCGGCGCTCTTCCTGCTGGTGGGCTTCATTCAGGAGCGGCGGGGTACCCGGGAGCTCTCCGAGCTGGGTGGACTGGCGCGGCCCATGCCGGTGTTCGCCGCTCTCTTCGGCGTCGTCCTGTTGGCCAACATGGGCCTGCCCTTCTCGAGCGGCTTCGTGGGCGAGCTGCTGATCCTGCTCGGGAGCTTCAGGGCGGGACCCGCGGTCGCGGTGACCGCCGCGGCGGGGATGGTGCTCGCGGTGGCGGCCCTGTTGCGGCTCTACCGCGGAGTTCTGCTCGGACCGCTCGAGAACCCGGAGAACCGGAGGCTCATCGATCTCGACCTGCGTGAGCGGGTGGCCGTGCTCGCGTTGATCGTGCCCGTCCTGTGGATCGGCGTCTACCCGAACCCAATACTGCGCCGAGTCGAGCCCTCGGTGAGCATGCTCTTGCAGTCGGTGGAGCGACACCGCAGCGCGGCCCTCGAGTCCGCGGCCAGGGCGATGGCGGAAGCCGACGCGGCCGCCGCTGAGGGCGAGCCGGAGCCGGGCGCGGAGGGGGTGGATTGATGGCGGAGGCCGGCCTCGATCTGCGCGTGGTCATCTGCGCGATCTTTGCTGCGACGGGCGCCATGGGGGTGCTCCTGCTCGAGGTCTTCCTCTCGCGGCGAGGATCCGCGGGCAAGGGGCTGCTCTCCGAGGAGCGCGTGGGCTCCGTCCTGGCGGCGATCGCCTCCCTGGCCCTGATCCTCGCGATCCTCGCGTCCTGGAGCTTCTTCGCCAGCGGCATCGAGGCGAGCTTCGATCCCGACCATCCCATGCTGCGTCTCGACTCCCTCTCGAGCTTCGCGACGGCGGTGGTGGCCCTTTCGGCGCTGCTCTCGGTCCTGCTCTCGGTCACCTATCTCGCCGCCCTTCACATCGATCACGGCGAGTACTACGCCCTGCTGCTGCTCTCGACAGCCGGCGCGTTCCTGCTCGTGAGTGCGGTCGACCTCATGAGCGTGTTCGTGGGTCTGGAGCTCATGAGCGTTCCCCTCTACGCCCTGGCGGGCTTCGACCGTCGCAAGCTGCGCAGCAACGAGGCGGCGCTCAAGCTCTTCCTCATGGGGGCCTTCGCGAGTGGGATCTACCTCTATGGGGCCGCGTTGCTCTACGGCGCCACCGGGGGCTTGGACTTCGTCTCGCTGCGAGACGGCCTGGACGCGGGCAGTCCCATGGCGGTCGCAGGCATCGGCCTCGTGGTGGTGGGCTTCGCGTGCAAGGTCGCCGCCGTGCCCTTCCACCAGTGGGCTCCCGACGTCTACGAAGGCGCTCCGACCTCGGTGACGGCCTTCCTCTCGGTCACCGAGAAGCTGGCGGTCTTCTTCGTCCTGCTCCGCGTCTCGAGCGTCTGTCTTGCGGGCGACTCGGGCGGCGGCGAGCGGGTCCTGGGGGTCTTCTGGGCGCTCTCGGCTCTCACCATGATCGTGGGCAACGTGATGGCCCTGGTGCAGCGCAACGTGAAGCGAATGCTCGCCTACTCGGCCATCGCGCACTCCGGTTACCTGCTGCTCGCGCTCGCGACCGCGACCCCCGAGGCCTACGGGGCGCTGCTCTTCTACCTCGTCACCTATCTATTCCTGATGCTCGGGGCCTTTGCGGTGGTGGTTGCCCTGGCCCAGGGCGGAAGAGAGTGCGAGCGCATCGAGGAGTACGAGGGACTCGCGCAACGGCGACCGGGACTCGCGGCGGCCATGACGCTCTTCATGTTGGGTCTCGTGGGGATGCCCGGGACGGCGGGCTTCATCGCCAAGTTCGAGCTCTTCAACGCGGGCGTGCAAGGGGGCCTCGTGGGCCTCGTCGCGCTCGCAGCGATCATGAGTGTGGTCTCGGCCTTCTACTACGTGCGCATCCCCACCGTGATGTACATGCGGCGGCACGCGGAGGCTGGCGCCGCGCAGCTCTCCCTCACCGAGCTCCTCGTGCTCGCGATCTGCGCCGCTGCCGTGCTCTATCTGGGCATCTTCCCCAGCGCGGATCCCCTCTCGCTGGAGGTCCTGGAGCTGGTGCGCAGCACGGTCGGGGACTGAAGCCGCGATTCGCTCAGCCCTCGCTCAACTCTCGCTCAGCCCCCGCGCAGGACGCGCACCTCGCCGACTCGGCGGGTGAGGTGGAGCTCGTCGAAGAGCTCCATGAGGGGCATGGCGGTGCGGCGGCTCGTGCCGATCAGGCTCTTGTAGGTCTGGGTGTCGATCTCGCCATGGGCCTCGAGATGGGCAGTGATGCGCGCGCGCAGGTCTGCGATGTGGGACCGAGCGAACCACAGGTCGCCAGGCGCGCGAAGCAGCTCGCCATTGCGCTCGAGGTAGGCGGCGAGGTCGCGAAAGCGCTCGACGGGTAGCCCGAGCTGCTGGGACCAGTCGCGCAGAGAGGGAGGCTCGAGCCCGGCTGCGATCGCCTCGCTGCGAATGCGGTCGACTGCGGCTCGGGTCCCGTCGTCGAGGGTGGGGCTGTGGCTCGCGAGTCGAACGTGCTCGCCTTCGCTGCGGATGGTTCCGGCGGCCTCGAGGCGTGCCAGGGCGAGGTCGACGCTCTCGGCGCGCACGTTCTCCGGAAGGCTCCCGCGCAGGGTTCCGCGAGACATCCCCGGCCTCAGGGGCTCGGCCCCGTGAAAGGCGCCGAGGGTCAGTCGCAGCCGCTCCTCGACGCGCTCGAGGACGCCGGCGTCGAGCCAACGGCCCGCGCCCGCGCGCTGCACCTCGCCCGCCTCCGCGAGGGCTTCGAGGTGCCGGGTGAGCTCTACTTCGGAGACGCCCGTCTCGTGGGCGAGGGCGTCCTGGTCGGCTCCCGTCAGTCCACTGCGGCGGATGCGTTCGCGCAGGCCCGCTCGCAGGTCGCCGGCACTCAGGATTTCGAGCTCGCGCAGCAGCGCGGGGTCGCTGCGGCGGCGGTGCGGGGGCGCGATGTCGAGCACTACGCCGCCTCCCAGCGTTCCGCCGGCCCCCTCGCCGCGCGCGAAGCCGCGCACGATGAAGCGGTCTCCGGGCAGCAGCGGAAGCGGCTCGCCTTCTACGTGCAGGCGCGCAAAGAGCTGTTGATCCGGAGCGAACTCTTCGCAGCCGATGGGCGCGAGATGGGCACGCCGCTCGGCGCTGCCGGTGAGGAACTCGACGGCCACCTGCTCCGCGCTGCGTGGCGCGCCGGGCAGCCAGTGCAGCTCGAGGTCAGCGGTCGCGGTGCAGAGCAAGGAGCCCGGGTGCGAGACGATCTCGCCGCGGGAGAGCTCCGCGACCTCGAGGCCCTGGAGATTGACCGCGCAGCGGCTGCCTGCCTGGATGTGCTCGACCGCGTGGCTGTGGCTCTGCAGGCCGCGGATGCGGGCCTTCTTCGCGCTCGGTTGCACCTCCACGGCCTCGCCGACCGCCAGCGGGCCACCCTGTAGCGTTCCCGTTACCACCGTGCCGAAGCCCTTCATGGCGAAGACGCGGTCGATGGGAAGGCGCGCCGGCCCCTGGCGCGGCGTGCGCGCCGCGCTCTTGCCCACTACCTCGGCCAACGCGGCGCGTAGGGTGTCGATGCCTTCGCCGCTCGTGGAAGAGACGGCCAGCATCGGGGCGTCGGCGAGGGCCGTGTCCTGGAGCAGGTCGCGCACCTCCTCGCCGGCCAGCTCGCACATCTCCTCGTCGACGAGGTCCCGCTTGGTAAGGGCCACGACACCGCGTTCGATGCCGAGGAGCCTGCAGATCGCCACGTGCTCCCGGGTCTGGGGCATGACGCCCTCGTCGGCGGCGACTACGAGCAGAACGAGGTCGATGCCCGCCGCGCCGGCCACCATGGTGCGCACCAGGCGTTCGTGGCCGGGGACGTCGACCACCGAGACCCGCAGCCCTTCGCCGAGTTCGAGGGGCGCAAAGCCGAGCTCGATGGTGATGCCCCGGGCCTTCTCATCGGGCAGACGATCTGTATCTATGCCGGTAAGGGCGCGGATC
>JAFDEK010000165.1 GCA_019310385.1 Deltaproteobacteria bacterium | reverse complement strand
GCCCCGGGAGCAAGCCGAACTCGTCGAACCTCATCGAACAACGTCGAAGAACGTTGAAGAACGTTGTGCCTGCTAGCGCTCGGCGAGCATGTCGCGGATCGTCGTCGCCCAGCGATACACGTCACCCGGGAAACGAGCCGAGACATAGTTCCCATCCCGGACGACGAAGCCGAGCTTCGGCTGTGCCTCGGAGCCCATCCTCGGCAGCCAGCCTCCGGTCAGGAAATCCCCGGGCGAGGCCAGCAGCGCCGAGACTTCGTCCTGCACGGTCTCGGGATAGGTGCGGTAGTGGTCGCCGAGCGCGCGTCGAGTCATGCCGATGGCGATCTTCTCCTGAAAGTTCGTGAGCCCGGTGGTGCGGCGTCCGTAGAGCACCGAGCGCTGGTCATCCGCCCTTCGCGTTCGCGCCACGGCGAGCACGCCGTGGCAGACGGCTGCGACCGGGGCGTCGCGCTCGAAGAAGACGCGAATGATCCGCTGCACTTCCTCCGATTCGAGATACGGCTTCATCCCCGGCGCGTGTCCCCCCGGCAGGATCAGCGCATCGAAGCCATCGGGGTCGACGCTGGACCAGGGTTTCGGGGCGAGAAAAGCGGGGTCACGCTCCATCGCCTCGTAGGCGTGGCAGCCTTCCGCGCGACAGCGAAGTGCTCCCGCAAGCAAGGGGAGCCCGTCTCCATGGAGGGTTTGCTGGTCCGCTCGACCCGGGTTGCCGCTCTCGGTCGCGAAGCCAACCGAGTGGCCTGCCGCCCGGAGGATCCGCCAGGGGACCGCGGATTCCGTCGGATCGAACTCCCGATCGGGGAGTAGCATCAAGACTCGGGCCGCATCCATCGCGATAGAATCGAATAAATCGAGGCCATCCGCCAGCCACGCAGGCCATGGGAGAAGCGTAGATGAGATGCCCGCTTCTCTACTCTAGAGAGTCGAGGAGTCCTGTGACGGAATCCGTAATGACTACGTAACCCTCTCTACTGGGATGAACCCCGTCCACGAAATACAAGGACAGGTTACGGCTGCCGTCTGGGTTCAGGAACTCATCATACACAGGCATGAGCCACGCATCTTGCACATTGCCGGTAAAAGCCGCGAGAAGCCTGTTTGCCTCACGAATCGCCAGATCGGTGCTTGGGGTCCAAGCCTGGGGAATCAGCTCCAGGAACGCAGCACGGGCCTCTGGTCTCACAGCGCGTAGCCTGGCCAGGGCGGCAAGCTGCCCCATCGCTACCTGGGTTCCTACTTCAATGGCAATTTCCGCGTCACTCATGTGCTCCGGCCACTCCGACCCGGTGAGCAGGACCTTGACGTTGTTGGTCCCGACAGCGAACAGGAAAACAGTCTCCGGGGGCAGGTTTTCATCAATGAAGCCCTGTGTCCTGTAACCAGGAGTGGAAAAGGGCGCCCTGTCCAGCATCCTTTCCAGGAGGTTTTCTACCAGCTCGCCCGCGATTGCTGTGTTGTAGCAGTCTCGTGCAGCAAGCTCTGCCCACACATCAGGATGCAGTGCGTAGTAGCTGAACATGGAATCGCCAAGGAATTGACATTGTACTTCATGGGCCACTGGCCTCATGGGTGTGATCGCCCAATCAGCGTTCAGTACGCCAAAGTAGGTTGCTAGTGGACCATTGCGCAGGGGCGAGTGCTTGATCGTTACCGGCCAATCTTCCTCCTCCACGGCACACAGGTTCCAAAGCCCGGGTCCGCAGCTCTCGTAGAGGTCATCAACGTAGCCGGTATCGTCGAAATCCATCTTGTACACGGTTCTAGGTGTGGACTCGGTAGTTTCGAGTACGAGTGCTGTAAAGAATGTTCCGTCGAAACCCGGTACAACCATGATGTCCCTGCAGCCCGGAAGGACGAGGCAGGCCAGAGCAATCAATGTCCCCTTTTTCGAAGCCATGCAATCGATACCCGTCTCGAGGTCGGAATCTGACCTGACCATCGAGCCGCGTCTCGGCCTCCCGCAGGATCCCGATGATCGGCTCCTCAATGAATCGCTTCCGCTTCGTCGCGCCTCCGATCGCCTCCCCCGAAGGAAGACGGACCCAGAGACCGGTTCCATTATGTCAGGACCAGCCACGCCCGTATACTCCCGGAAATGCTGCGAACCAGCTTCTTTCGCCGTTGGCCCGGCTCCAGCTCCGGGCACTACTCCGGGCACTGCTCCGGGCACTGCTCCGGGCACTATTCCGGGCACTACAATCACCCCTCCACATCCAGAATCCGGAGTTCGGAATCCAAGACCGCGGCCCCGCGGCCGCCCTGGCGCTTGACCCGTCGGGCTCGGCGCTTAGCATTCGGCCCCTGAGGGAGGACCGTGGCAGACTTCGACGACGAGAGTGACCCCAAGAGCGGCTCCAAGACCCGCTCCAAGACTGACCCGAAGAACAGCGACCCGAAGAAGGCGTCCGCCGAGCGGTCCGAGGACGGCGATCGGGACGAGAGCCCCGAGGAAGCCGACGCGGCCTTTGCGGAGGATTCCGACGTGGTGGAGATCTGGGAGATCGAGGGCCCCGGCGAGGAGCAGCTCGAGATTCCCGGCGTACTGCCCCTGCTTCCGGTGCGCGACGTGGTGATCTACCCCGGCGTCACCGTGCCCCTGGCCATCGGTCGCCCCAAGTCGCTGGCGGCCCTGGAAGAGGCGGGGCAGGACGGCTTCCTCATCGTCGTGACCCAGCACGACCCGGAGACCCAGGATCCCAGCCTGGAAGAGCTCCACCAGGTCGGAACCATCGTGCGGGTCATGCGCATCATCGACGCGCGACGCGAGGGCAAGCAGGCGCTGGTCGTCGGCGTGGCCCGCGCCCGGGTGGGAGAGCAGGTCTCCTCGGAGCCCGCCTTTCGCGTTCGCGCCGAGCCCATGCTCGATCTGCATAGCGATGCCAGCGAGGAGGAGGAGGAGGGGGAATGGCACCGGGTCGTGCTGCTCGCCCAGCGCGTCATCGAGCTGCGCGACGACCTGCCGGACGAGTGGAAGGCCTTCCTGGCGGGCATTCCCACCGCCGGCATGCTGGCGGACCTCATCGCTTCGAACCTGCCCCTCTCGCCCGAGGACAAGATCCAGCTCCTCGAGGAGACCGATCCTTCTGAGCGGCTGAGGCTGGTCGAGCAGCATCTCGAGCGCGAGGTCACCATCGCCGAGACCCAGCGCACCCTGCGCGGCGAGGCGTCGGACACCGACGAGGATCCCAAGCGACGCGAGCGCATGCTGCGCAGCCGCATGCGCGAGATCCAGAGCGAGATCGGCGAGGGCGACGCGGGCCTGCGCGAGGTCGACGAGCTGCGCGACAAGCTCGAGGCGACGGAGCTGCCCGAGGAGGCCCACGAGCAGGCGGAGCGCGAGCTCAAGCGCCTGACCGCCCTGCCCCAGCACGCCCCCGACCGTCACCTCATCCGCACCTACCTCGACTGGCTCTTCGAGCTGCCCTGGTGCGTAGAGACCGAGGACAAGCTCCATCTTCCCGATGCGCGACAGGTCCTCGATGCCGATCACCACGGCCTGGACAAGGTCAAGGAGCGCATCCTCGAGTACCTCGCGGTGCGCAAGCTCGCCCCCGACGCCAAGGCGCCGATCCTGTGCTTCGTGGGGCCGCCTGGCGTGGGCAAGACCTCCCTCGGCCGCTCCATCGCGAGGGCCATGGAGCGCAAGTTCGCCCGGGCCTCTCTCGGCGGCGTGCGGGACGAGGCGGAGATCCGGGGACACCGGCGTACCTATGTGGGTGCCATGCCGGGACGCATCCTGCAGAGCCTGAAGCGCGCCGGCTCGCGCAATCCCATCTTCCTGCTCGACGAGATCGACAAGGTGGGCGCCGATTTTCGTGGGGACCCGTCTTCGGCCCTGCTCGAGGTGCTCGACCCCGAGCAGAATCACACCTTCAGCGACCACTACATCGAGGTTCCCTTCGACCTCTCGAAGGTGCTCTTCATCGCCACGGCGAACACCCTCGCCACGATCCCGCCGGCGCTGCTCGACCGCATGGAGGTGATCGAGCTCTCGGGCTACACCGAGCGCGAGAAGCTCGCCATTGCCCGGGAGCACCTGCTCACGAAGCAGCTCGACGCTCACGGACTGACGCAGGACAACATCGACCTCGGTGACGATTCCCTCGAGAAGATCGTGCTCGAGTACACCAACGAGGCGGGGGTGCGTAACCTCGAGCGCCACATCGCGACCCTCATGCGCAAGGCCGCAACGCGGATCGCTGCGCAGGGACGCGACACCCGCGTCGAAACGAACCCGGCCTTCGTCGAGGAGGCCCTCGGCGCGCCGCCCCATCTGCCCGAGAAGGCCGAGCGCACCGTGCACCCGGGCACCGCGGTGGGGCTGGCGGTGACGGCCCACGGCGGCGACATCCTCTACATCGAGGCCACATTCATGCCCGGGGGCACGGGCCTGCGCCTGCGGCTCACCGGCCAGCTCGGCGATGTCATGCGCGAATCCGCCGAGGCCGCGCTCTCCTGGGTTCGGGCCCACGCCGGCGAGCTCGAGCTGACCGACACGGCACTGGAGAGCGGCGAGATCCATCTCCACATTCCCGCCGGCGCTGTGCCCAAGGACGGCCCCTCGGCGGGCATCGCGCTCATCACCGCCCTGGTCTCGGCCCTGTCCGAGCGGCGTTCCCCCGGAACCGTCGCCATGACGGGCGAGATCTCCTTGCGCGGCCGCGTTCTGCCCGTGGGCGGCATCAAGGGCAAGGTCTTCGCGGCGGCGCGCGCCGGCGTGGAGACGATCGTCATGCCCCGGCGCAACGAGAAGGACCTGATCGACGTCCCCGACGACGTGAAGAGCAAGCTCGAAATCCACCTCGTGGACACGATCCCCGAGGCCCTGGACTTCACACTCTCCGCCGGCCGCTGACCTCTCCACCCGCGTCCGGGTCTGGTGAGCAATGCAGGCTAGGAGCCATGTGCGCATCGCTCTGGTTCACGACTGGCTCACCGGCATGCGGGGCGGCGAGCGCATCCTCCACGAGCTGGCACAGATGTACCCGAAGGCGGAGATCCACACGCTGATCCACGTGGCGGGCACGACTTCGTCCGCCATCGAGGCCCTGCCCATCCACGCCAGCCCGCTCTCGCGCCTGCCCGGCGCCGCGCGGCACTATCGCAAGCTGCTGCCGCTCTTCCCCTGGGCGATCCGCCGCTTCGACTTCTCGAGCTACGAGCTCGTGATCTCCTGCAGCCACGCCTTCGCGAAGAGCGTCGAGACCGGCCCCGGCACGCTCCACCTCTGCTACTGCATGACGCCCATCCGCTACGTCTGGGATCAGATCGACGCCTATCTCGGCCGGGGTGGACGGCGCGTCCTGGCGGCTCCCCTGGTGGCCGGGCTGCGCCGCTTCGACCTGCGCACCAGCGGCCCCGAGCACGTCACCCGCTTCCTCTCCATCTCGACCGCGGTGAGCGAACGCATCCGGCGCCACTACGGGCGGCAGGCGCACATCGTGCATCCACCCGTCGACACCGACCGCATCCGCCCCAACGGCCTTCCCGCCGAGGACTTCTACCTACTCGTCGGCGGCTTCGTCCCCTACAAGCGCGAGGAGATCGTGCTCGAGGCCTTCCGCAGCCTCGACCGACGCCTCGTCGTCGTGGGGGACGGTCCGCTGCGCAAGGCCCTGCAGGCCCGGGCCCCGAAGCGGGCGGAGTTCCTGGGAAAGGTTGGCGACGGCGAGCTCGCCGAGCTCTACGCCCGCTGCCGCGCGCTCCTCTATCCCCAGGAAGAGGACTTCGGCATCGTCGCCGTCGAGGCTCAGGCGGCCGGCCGCCCGGTCATCGCACTGGGCTCGGGTGGAGCGCTGGACACGGTCCGCCCGCTGGGCGCCGTGGGCGACGGCAGCCCGGCCACGGGGCTCTGGATCTCATCCCAGTGCCCCGAGGCCGTCATCGAGTCCGTGATGCGCTTCGAGGAGGCCGAGGGGGCTTTCGACCCCAATCAAATTCGGAGCTGGGCAGAGCGCTTCGGGATCGCCCGCTTTCGAGCGGCCTTCCAGCACGAGGTGGACGATCTGCTCGAGGGTGGGGTGTGATCCGCGACACCCGCCGGACGCGGGCGGGGGTCGAAGCGAGCATTCCGGGTTCAATCGGGAGCGCTTTTTGTTGAACTCTGGGCGACGAGCCAGGAAATGGGGCTAGACTGTGCCCGGCGGGGCGCCTCGACGGCGAGTGCATCGGCAGACCAGGGCGCAGGTACTGCGGCGCAGCAGCGGGAGAATCGAGGGTTTGAGGATCGGAATCGACGCCTACCCCCTATCCGTTCGTGGCGGGGGCATCCGACGCTATACCGAGAACCTCCTTCAGGGCCTTTCGCGGGTCGACGGCGAGAACGAGTACTTGCTGTGCCGCGCGCGGCCGGGCACGAAGCAGCGCGAGTTCGGGTCCAGCTTCGCGTGGGACGACCAGACGCTGCCCATGAAGCGCTGGATCGAGCAGGCCTGGCTGCTGGGCGACGCGCGCAACGTGGACCTCTTCCACGGAACCAACTACTTCGCGCCCCAATTCGATCGGCACCCGACGGTGGTCACGGTCCACGACCTGACCGTGCATCTCTTTCCCGAGAATCACCCGCTGAAGCGGCGCCTACGGCATCGCCTGCTGCCCGCCCTGTGCCGGCGATCCGCCCGGATCATCGCCGACTCGATGACCACCAAGGCGGACATCGTGAAGCACTACCGCATTCCGGAAGACAAGATCGACGTGGTCTACCTCGCCGCGGGCGACGAGTTCCAACCGATCCACGAAGAGTCGGTGCTCGACCTGGTGCGCAAGCGTTACGACCTGCCCAAGTCCTTCGTGCTCTTCGTCGGCACCCTGGAGCCCCGCAAGAACCTCCCTACCCTGCTGAGCGCCATGGGCCAGCTGGCGCGCTCGGGCTTCAAGCGGCCGCTGGTCATCGCGGGCTCCGGCGAAACGCGCTACGTCGCCGCTCTCAAGGCGATGGCGCGCAGTCACGGCCTCGAGCTCGAGGAGGACGTCGTCTTCACGGGCTACGTGGACGATCTCGACCTTCCGGCCCTCTACACCCTGTGTGACCTCTTCGTGTATCCGTCGATCTACGAGGGCTTCGGCCTTCCGCCCCTCGAAGCCATGGCGTGCGGAGCCCCGGTGCTGCTCTCCCACAACTCCTCGCTGTCCGAGCTCTACGAGAAATGCAGCGCCTTCGTGAACCTGGCCGACCCCGACGCCCTGCCCGCCATGGTCCAGCGCATCCTGGAGGATTCGCACATGCGCTCGCGGCTCCTCGAACAGGGCCTCGAGCGAGCCCACGCCCGCACCTGGGACGACGTGGCCCGCGAAACCCTCGACGTCTACTCCCGCGCCACCCCCTAACGCAAGGGTGGGGGACGGTCCTTAACGGAAGCCCCTGGCTTCCGTTAAGGACCGTCCCCCCTGCTTGCACAAGCTTCCGTTAAGGACCGTCCCCCTGCTTGCGTTGGCAGGCCCCTTGGTGCTTAGTAGGCGTTGGTGTCGGAGGATCCGCGTACGAGGGTCATGAGCAGGAT
>JAFDEK010000164.1 GCA_019310385.1 Deltaproteobacteria bacterium | reverse complement strand
CCTGCGGGAGCTTCGCGACGCGGTGACGAAGATCAACGAGGATCCGGCGATCCGCGTCGCGATTCTCACTGGCGCCGGGCGCAGCTTCTGCGCGGGCGCCGATCTGAAGGCCCCCATCGGCCCCGGGCGATCGGTCGGAGACCATCTGCGCGAGGACCATCGCCCGATCGTAATGGCGATCTACGAGGCGCCCAAGCCCTGGATCAGCGCCGTGAACGGTGCGGCTGCGGGGGTCGGCAGCGCCTACGCGATGACCTGCGATCTCACGGTGATGGCCGAGGACGCCTACATCTACCAGGCCTTTGCGGCCATTGGCGTGGTCCCCGACGGCGGGGCGACCTGGCACCTCGCCCGTACGCTGGGCCGCAAGCGCGCCTACGAGCTGATCGCGACCGGGGAGAAGCTCCCCGCCCAGCGCTGCCTCGAGCTCGGCCTCTGCAATCGGGTCGTGCCGCCCGAGCGACTCCTCGAGGAGACCCGCGCATGGGCCAGGACCCTGGCGGAGCGGGCTCCGCTATCTCTTCGCTACTCGAAAGAGGCCCTCCGCACCGCCGTCGAGCACGACCTCGCCACGAGCTTCGAGACGGAGACCGGGTTCCAGGAGCTTCTGGCGGGGAGCGAGGACGTTCGCGAGGGCGTCAGCGCTCTGTTCGAGAAGCGCACCCCTCGATTCAAGGGGCGCTGACTCGAAGGGGGCGGTCCCGGGCGCGAGGGAGCCGGACGGCGATCTCTCGAGAGACCTCGACGCCTCTGGCGCCGAACCCGTGCACTCGTTCCGGAGGAGCTGATCGGGGTGGACGGGGCGACGTGGCGAGGCGGGTCGAGTTCGGCAATCATGCCGAAGGCATACCAATTCGGAGCCAGGGACAGGCGGTTCCGGCAGGAAACAGGCAAGTGGCTGACCTGGGAAAATCGAGCATGCAAGTCAGCGAGACCGCCATCTACGACGGTCCCAGCATATACGCCCAGCGCCCGGTCGTACGCCACATCCTCGGCGGAGCCGACCAGCCGACTCCTGGACGCTTCGACCCGGCCCTGCTCGAAGCGCTCTACGGTCAGCTGCCCGGCCTGCGAGAGTCCTTGGCCTCCTGCGGCTCGCAGAAGCTCATGGAGACCGACTCCGTTGCGGGCGAGCCTGGGCCCGGCCATCTCTTCGAGCACGTGTGCATCGAGCTGCAGAAGCTCGCTGGGGCCGACCTCGCGTGTGTGCGAATCGACGAGTGGCGGCGGATCGGCCCCTTCGAAGCGATCGTCCCCTGCGAAGATGCCGACGTGGAGGTCGAGGCCGCCCGACTGGCGGGCGATTGGATCCGCAGTCTGCTGCCCAGGGCGCGGCCGTCGAAGGCCCGGCGAAGGCGGACCTTCGACTTCGAGGCACGCCTCGCCGATTTCCTCGCCCTGGCCAGGCGGACCATGCTGCCGGTGCAGGACCGGGAGCTGATCCGGTCCGCGGGCGTGCTCGACGTTCCCGTCATCCGCCTCGCAGGCCGCATCATCCAGCTCGGCCAGGGACGCTTCCAGCAGCGTCTGAGCGCGACGAAGACGACGCTGACGAACGTGGTGAGCAACGACCTCGCCGCAAACAAGGACTACGCGCGCCGCGTACTCGGTGATCTCGGCCTTCCGATCCCGCGTTACGAGCGCGCCTACCGGCTACGCGATGCCGTGAAGGCGGCCGAGCGAATCGGCTATCCCGTGGTGGTCAAGCCGAACAACGGGAGCATGGGCGGCGGGGTCAGCGTCGGTATGAAGGACGCCGACGAGGTGCGCGCGGCCTACAAACGGGCCCGAGCGCTCGGGCGCTCCGTACTCGTCGAGGAGGTGATCGAAGGCGCCGACTATCGCATGCTCGTCATCAACGGAGAGCTCTGCGCGGCCGCCAACCGGGTCCCGGCCCACGTCGTCGGCGACGGTACGAGCACCATCGAAGAGCTCGTCGAGAAGGTCAACAGCGATCCCCGGCGCGGCGGGGGGCAGAGCTCAGCGTGGACTCGCATCGAGTTCGACGAGCAGGCCGACCGGCTCATGGCCGGGCTCGATTACACCCGTCAATCGGTTCCGGCCGCGGACGAAGCCGTGTATCTGCGTCGCAACGCCAATACGTCGGACGGCGGCACCGCGGTCGACGTGACAGACGAGGTGCATCCGGACAACCGTGACATCGCCGTCCGCGCCGCGAGGGCGATCGGGCTCGACGTGGCCGGAGTCGACCTCCTGACCCGGGATATTTCGCGGTCCATGTGGAAGCAGCCTGGCTGCATCTGCGAAGTGAACTCGCGGCCCGGGCTGCGCAAGCACATGTGGCCCGCGGTGGGAAAGCGGCGGGACGTCACGACCCCCATCGTCGACATGCTCTTTCCCAGGGATCGGCGCAGCCGCCTTCCCGTCATCGCCGTCACGGGGACCGGCAGCACCGGCACCGCGGCGCGCATGCTGGCCCACATCCTGGAGAAGAGCGGACACCAGGTCGGCCTCGCGGTGGGCGGCCGGGGCTACCTGCGCGGACGTAGGAGCGGACCCCGGCGCCTCACCGCTCCCGCCGCAGCCCGAATGATCTTCCTGGACCCGGACGTGGACGTCGCCGTGCTCGAGCTCACACCGGATGACGTGCTGAGGAACGGACTGGGTTGCGACGCCATCAATGTCGCGGCGATCGTCAATACGCCGGCGGGAGACGGGGACGCAGGCGAGGCTCCTGACGCGGTGATCGATGCGATCTGCGTGGTCGCGCGCACCGCGCGGGACGTCGTGCTCCTGGCCGACGACGACCGCTACCCGGCCGCGCAGCTCCAGGCGGGGGGGGCGGAGCTCTGCCGCGTCGCGACGAAGGGAGAGGGACGCCGGGAGGCGGATCGGATTGCCTCCACGGGGCGACGCGTCGTGTCCGAAGGCAAGGCCATCTTCGTCTACGACCAGAGCCATTCGGAAGTCCGGATTCCCGTCGTTCAGCCGCCGGAGATTCCGGACCTCGATCCGGTCCAGGTGGCCCGGTGCGCGCTCTTCGCGAGCGCCTCGGCCTACTTCGTCGGAGAGGACCCGCGGGAGATCCACCGAAGCCTGTCGAGTTTCAGCGCCCCGGCTCCCCGCCGCTCAGGCAAGGCCCGGCGTAAGTCCCGAACTCAGCCCTGATCGCCCTGGGCGCGCGGACGCGCGAGCGCCTCCACGACCGGCCGGCGCTCTACCGGTTCCGTCGCTGGCGCCTGGACGCGACCCTCCGCCAGATCGTAGCTCCAGCCCTCGCTGAGGACGTGCATCCGCATTCCCGCGAAGGCCACAGGTGCATCCTCGGGCAGCCGATCGACGTTGCTCTCCTCGAGGTCCGATCCGTCGATGATGGTGAGGGTCCCGCTTCCGAATACGCTCACTCGATCGCGCGGGTCGAGGAGGAAGGCCGTGTCTTCGTCCAGGCCGAATCCCAGCATGGAGGGATTGCAGAGCACCGCGGCGAGCAGGCGGCCGAAGCGATCGCGCTCCCGGAAGTGCTGGTCGACGATGACCCGGGGCAGGAAGCCGAGTCCCGGCGACATCCGAACCGAGGATAGCCGCGCGCTCGAGCGTCCCTGGCCACGTGCGATCATCACCGCGCTCATGGCGGCCGCCCCGGCGCTCGTGCCACCCAGATGGAGCCCGGCGCAGTGGCGCTCTCGTAGCCGAGACTCCAAGGCCGTTCCGCCCAGTGTCGTGACGAGCTTCAGCTGCCCGCCGCCCGCGAAGAAGACGCCGTCCGCACGATCCACGGCGGCCAGCAGGGCGGGATCCTCCGCCTCCCCGCGCCGATCTTGATGAAAGAAGGAAAGCTGCTCGACCCCGAGCGAACGAAATGCTTCGCGGTACTCCCGCACCCTCTTCTGGGGATCGCGGGAAGCGGTCGTCAAGACGACCAGGCGCGCCGCCGGTCCGCCACAAAGGCTCACGAAGTGACCGAGAACGGCGGCGTCACCGCTGCGCGCCTCGCGGCCGCCGATGGCGAAGAGTGCTCCTCGGTCAGGCGCGCTACCCGGCAACGACGGTCGTCCTCTTTTCGCGACCCGCTTCGGCGGGGTTGGGTACGACCGCGAGGGAGGGAGCAGGGGCCTCTCCGCGATAGCGTTCGCGGGCGACGTAGAGGATCCGCTCGATCAGCTCGGCATAGGTGTAGCCGGCCGCCACGGCCGCCTGCTCGAAGGACCCGCCCTCCTCGAGGACACCGATGCTCTCGAGCTCGAGTATCTTGGGCTCCCCGGAGTCCAGAACGCGGAGGTTCACCAGGGCATAGTCCCGGCAGCCGCAGGCTTCGAAGGCCGCTACCGCGGCGTCGTGGATGCGTCGAGCGAGATCCGGATCGAGGGTTGCAGGGCAGTCGTTCTCTTCGTCGCCGACGTTTACCTCCACGAAGGGCAGGCACTCGACCGAAGCGTTCCCGAGCAGCGCGACGTGGATCTCGCGTCCGGGGACGAATTGCTCCACGACTGCATCCTGTTTATGCCGGCGGGACACGGCGCGGACCGCCTCCTCGAGCTGCCCGCGATTCTCGGCGATTCGGAGCCCGTAGCGCGGCGCGTGGCGAGGCTTGACGACCACCGGGTAGTTCAGGCCCTCCATCTCCTCCTGGGGGCGGCTCATGGTGCGGGAATCGGGCGTCGGTACGCCGGCCTGGCGCAGCAGCTGGCCGGCCACGACCTTGTCGAGGGCGAGGAGATGGCCGAGCGAGGTGGGGCCCGTGTACGCCACTCCGGCCATCTCGAGCATGGCGGGCACGTGCGCGACCGGAGCATCTCCTTGGATTCCATGGGCGAGATTGAAGGCGATTCCGCCGGGCTGACCGGTGGTCGGGTGCGGCGGGATGAAGTCCTGCAGCTTCGAGAGCAGGGACATGTCGCCCTCGAAGACCTTCACCGTGTGTCCGGCCTCGCGCAGAGCCCCCACGATTCGCCGCACGCCGCGCCTGCTGTAGCCGTTGCGGGTCGGTAATCCCATCCGGCCGATGATCCGGTTCTTCCTCTGGTTCTTGACGACCACCACGCGCAGCTTCTGTTCCTGGGAGAAGAGTCGCGGGACCGCGACGCCGCTCAAGCGAGCGTCCCAGTCCTGGAGCAGGCGCAGGTCGAGGAACTCGGCGATCAGGATGATGGCGACGATCTGTGTGAAGACCAGCTCCGGGAACTGGATGGCGACCTCCCGCACGAGCGGAATCTGGCAGATCACTGCGAGCACCAGAGCGATCGCGATGGTCATGCCCGTGCGCCAGGCCGCGGTCAGTCCGCTGTCGCGATCCAGGGTCTTGGCGATCCCCTCGGCCATGAGACCCAGAACGATCACGGGAAAGAAGGCGACTCCCCACAACACGTCCGATCGCGCCCACGGCGCGACCAGGACCGCCCCGAGCAGCACCACCACCGAGGTGCACAGGATGACGGACAAGCGGGCGTAGTGGGGAAGCCGCACGCGGATGAGCCACGGGCGCACCATGAACACGATGGTGACCATCACGCCGATGAGGATCAGGCTCGGGAGAATCCCGCTCACCTGGAACCCGACGGAGATGAGGATCGCGCGGAAGCCGAGGACGCGGATGCCGAAGGTGAGGCGCGCCACGGCGATGAGCATCGCGCTGGTCGGGAGGAAGAGCATGTAGAGGACGCGGCTGCGATCGTTCGGGGGGATGGTCTCCAGTGAGAGCATCTGATTCAGGTCGCGACCGATGGATGGCAGGAGGGAATTACTCAGGCCCGGGCCGAGAACGCCCGGGAAGGCGGAGATTCGAATCACGACCATGACCAGCGGCACGATGAACGCAGTGAGGAGAATGGCCAGCTCACCCCGCGAGATATTCCCCTTGGGCCTCAGCCACTTCGAGTGCCAGGCCGCATCCGGGGCGGGCTCGGCGCCCTGTTCCATGTAGGCCCGGAACCGTTCGGCCTGCTTGGAAGCCGACACACGCAGCTGGCGCCAGTCGATCGAATCGACGGTCTGGTTCAAGCGTGCCAGGTGGCGCGCCCAGCCCGAGGGCGGCATCTCAACGATCCTTCTTGCGGATTCCGACGACGGCCGACAGGCCCGGGAAGAGATCCTCTTCGGGATCGTCGAGGCGAATCCGGACGCTCACGACCGGGGCATCGCGCATGCGTTTGTCGCGAGGCTGGGGAACTTCCTCGTCGGGCAGCTCGAAGTCGGTCGAGACCGCGATCCTCTCCACGACGCCGGTGAACTCCCGGTCGGGATAGGACTTCATGGACACCGTAGCCGGGCTGCCGACCTCGAACTTTGCGAGGTCGGCCTCGTCGACCCACGCCTCGACCCAGATCTCCTCGCCGACCCAGAGGGAGATGATGGGCTGGCCGACCGTCGAAGATCCCCCCGGCTCCACGATTCGCCGGACCACCGCGCCGTCGTCCGGCGCGCGAATGACAGCGCTCTCGAGGTTCGCCTCGGCCAGGGCGAGCTCGGCGCGGTAGGCGGAGATCTCCGACTCGAGCACGCTGATCCGCTTCTCCCGAACCGCGAGCCCCGCAGACTCGGTCTCCGCCAGATCCTGGCCCGCCCGCGCGGCGTTCTTCTTCGCGCGGGACGCCGCCGCCATGGCGCGGGCCGTACGGAGCTCGGTCTCGGCCGTGCGCACCTGCTCCTCTGGCACCATGCCCTGTTCTGCGAGGGACTTCTGCACGGCGAGTCGCCTCGACGCTTCGTCGGCCAGGCTGTCCGATGCTTCCACGTCAGCCCATACCGCGGACAGCTCGGCCTTGGCCTCGTTCAGCGAGCTGCTCAAGCGCAGGCGCTCGTTCGCGATGGCGAGGCGCTCCACCTCGAGCTCGCGGCCGGCCTTCTCCAGCTGCGAGCTCGCTTGCCGCACCTTGGCCTCGAAATGGCGATTCTCCAGGCGCGCCACGACCTGCCCCGCCTGGACGCTGTCCCCCGCGTCCACGTCGATGCTCATCACGACACCGTCGAGTCGGGCCCCGATCTCGGCGATGTGGCCTCTCACCATGGCATCGCGGGAGACCACGTGGGTCGATCGATAGTGGATCCAGAGGATTACCGGCGCCAGGAAGGCGATGAGCGCGACGCCGAGCACGGCGGGCACGATGAAACGCCGTACACGTTCCCAGTCGGTCCCTGGAGTCGAGGCAGTCGCCGGAGCAGCGGGAGCCGCGCCAGCAAGCTCCGGAGCCAGCTCCCAGGGGTCGGCACCCGTGGCGGCCAGACGCGTGTCGCTGACCACGACGGCGGAGGTCTGGCCCGGCAGCGGGCCGAAGAGTGCCGCGAAGACCCGGTCGGTGAGTGCTCCTCGTTCTACGAAGGCGTCGAAGGATTCGACCGGCTCCGCCACCTCCTGGTAGGAGACGAGGGGCTCGAGCTCGCATCGCTTCGCGGCCGCCTTCATGGCCGCGACCCAGTTGGAGCCGCTCTTCCTCGAAGTCGAGCGCGCAGATCGCCCGACCCCTTCGAGACGTTGCGAGCCTCGAGTCGCTTCGCCCTGCCTTCCCTCGAGCAGCGTCATGGGGACGCGGAGGAACTGCTCGAGCTCGAATCGCAGGTCGGGCCGCCCGCGACCCTCTGCGATG
>JAFDEK010000213.1 GCA_019310385.1 Deltaproteobacteria bacterium | reverse complement strand
TCACGCGCGCGAGCTCTCCACCGGGCAGGCGACCGGTGACCTGGTGGAGATAGACGGGCTCGGCCATCCCGAAGACGATCTCGCGCCCCGCGGCGTTGGCGGCCGGATGCTCGAGCGCGAGGGCGCTGGAGAACTGGATCTTGCCCAGTGGAGTCCCGGCCGTCGTCGCATTCGCCAGGGCGTCCGCGGGCGCCTCGAACTCGACCGCGGCATGACAGGTGTCGAGACACGTGCCGATGTGCTGACGCACGATCTCCTCCGAGAGCTCCCGCATCGACGAATGCCCGCGCCCCAGGACCTCGCGCGCCCGCACGCGAATCCGCTCGAAGTGCGCCGGCAGTGCCCCCGTGTCATTGACGAGCGAGCGCGGCTCCGGCTCCAACGCGAGCACCACCCGCAGCCCCTGCTCCTCCTCGAGCTGAGCCAGATCCAGCGCGCAGAGCGCCATGTTCTCGGCACACGCGAGTCGATCGCCCTCCCCCTCGATCCACGCCCCGAACATCCCCGTGTGCGTACTGATCGAAACGTGCCCGTGCCCGTGCCCGTGCCCGTGCCCGCGCCCGTGCCCGGCAATACGCGCCACCGCGAGAGTAAAAGCCACCCGCTCCGGCGACTTCCAGGTCGGGCGAAACACGGACTCCTTCAGCCCGGCCTCGTGAAACCCACCGTACGGAAAGGCGTTGAACGTGAACGCATCGAGCCGGTGCTCCTGAAGAAACTCGACCAGCCGCGCGAGATCCTCGGCCCCTTCGTCGACCGTCAGCGCCAGCGCCACGTCCGCGGGCAAGTACATCCCCACCCCGAACCCCTCGCTCAACCGCTCGGCGCCGAGGCGCTCGGCCAGCGGCAGCGTGATCGTCCGCATGCCCTCCAGCACGCCCTCCAGGTCGGAGGCGGGATGCAGATTCATGCAATAGGCCAGCCGCACCCCGCGCCCGGGGTGGCCTGGATGTTCGAACAGCATGCCGGCCGCTCAGCCGCCGACGGGCAGGCCTTCCTCGATCAGGAGGATCGGGATCCCCTCCCGGATCGGATACAGGACGGCGCCGTCTTCGCGGAGAAGTCCGCCGTCGATGGCTTCGGTGACGGCACCGCCGCCGACGTTCTTCTGGTCGCCCGCGCCGATCGCCGCGTTCACGCGCTCGATCAGCGCCGCGTCCGCCTCGGCGAGGGGCTGGTGGGTCTCGGGACAGGCGAGGATGGCGAGGAGTTCTTTGTCGATCACGCGTCCTAGCGTAGCGGACCGTATGCTCCGAGGTCATGCGTCGCCTCGTCGGGATTCTCATCCTCGCATTCCCAGGGCTGTTCCTCGCGCCCCAGGACCGGACCGTCTTCCCCGCCGGCCCCATCGCCGACCTCGTGAAGACGCTGCCGGACACGACGGCGGAGCTGCCGTTCACCTGGCCGGCCTGGGACGATCGGTCGGCCGCGGGCTGGGGCGGCGAGCTGCCGTGGCGCCGCTGGGTCGAGGCCCTGCGGGCCGAATCCGGGACGAGAGGCCCGGATCCCGCGCGACGCCTGGAGCTGGCCCTGCTCGCCCGCCTGCAGGGTCGCGACGCGGACGCCTGGCGGCATCTCCTGGCCGCGCGCGCGAACCCCGCACTGGTGGCGGCGGCCCTGCCGGCCTTCCTGCCGGGCGTGCCGGTGGAGTACCTCGCCCATCCCGACGACATGCCGGCGGGAGTGCTCCTGCGCCCGGCCCTCCCCCCCGCCGTCCACGATCCCAAGGGCAGCCTGCGCCAGCTCGCGGGCCGCGTGATGGAGCACCGCTTCGTCCGCGTCGGCGGGACCCTGTTCACCCTGCGGATCCTGATCGAGGGCGACGGCGTGCAGGTCGACGCCATCCACCGTGAGGGGCCCGAGGTGACGGTGCGCATCGCGCCGCCCGTGCCGCCCGGCGTGGAGATCGGCGCGCTGTACGCCGACTGGGAGAAGATCGAGGGCGAGCTGGAGGTGGCGGAGCTCACGCTGTCCGCCGAGGCCCCGCGCCACACGATCTGGGGGCGCTTCCTCCCGCGCTCGGAGCGCTGGCCCGCGCCACGGCCGAGCGGGGACTTGCCGCTCCCACTCCGTGACGCGCTGGTCGTCGTCGTGCCCGCCGAGCGCTTGAGCGAGCCCGTCTTCCAGCGCTTCGCGGAGGCCCTGGCGGAGCTGTTCGAGCTGCCCTGCGAGCTGCGCCCCCCCGGGCCCCTCGCCGGAGATCCGACCCTCGAGCCCGTGGCAATCCACCTGGATACGGGCCCCCGGACCGACCGCAAGCTGGTCGCACTGATGGCGCTGGTCG
>JAFDEK010000071.1 GCA_019310385.1 Deltaproteobacteria bacterium | reverse complement strand
GCCCGGCCAGGCCCTGCCGGTGGCGCCCTTCATCCACTACTGGTCCCTGGGCAGCAACCGTCTCGAGGCCGAGCGGGAGGCGGGCCGGCTGGCCCGGCAGGCCATCGCGGAGCGGATGCCCTGGTGGCCCGCGGAGAAGCTCTTCGAGCAGGTGCCCCGCTTTTTTACGCCGACCTCCTTCGCCGTGCGCCGCCTGCTGGTCCCGCCCGACGACACCGGTCCGGATCAGACCTGGTCCTACCGCTTTAGAGAGTCGCTCCCCGACTCGCCCGGGCTGCGCTGGCTCGCGGTGTCCGTCGTGGTCGCCGCCTATGTCGCCGTGTTGGCCCTCGGTGTGGTGGGACTCGTGCTGGGTCGGCGCCGGGACCTCGTCGCGCTCTTCGTTGTCTTCATGGCCGCGCAGCTGCTCCCCGCCCTGGTGACCTTCGCGGCCTCACGCTTTCGTCTGGCCTCCATGGTGCTGCTCATCGTTGCAGCGGCGCCGCTGCTGGGGCGCGAGGACAACCCCTTCGCGAGCGCGACCCCGGCGCGGCGAAAGAGCGCCCTCGTGGCCGCGGCGGCCCTCCTGCTCCTCGTGCTCTCCCGCTACGAAGACGCCCTGCGCTCGACCTGGGGATGACCGTCTCGATTCGCGCCTGGCCGGCCGTCAACCGCCATCGATTTCCTGGCGGCGCACCTCGACGCCCCGGCCGGGACGCTCGGCCCCCCGAATCAAGCTGATGCGCGCGCGCTCGAAGTCGAGCTCGTAGGTGCCCCCGTCCGGGCTGCGGGCCATGAGCTGAGACTGCACTTCGCGGACCGCCCGGCCCGGCGCGTAGGTGTATACGAGATGGAGGCGCTCGCCCGGCTCGAGGACGATTTCATCCTGATGGATCGCTCCCCGCCCGCCGGTGCGCAGGATGGGGAAGAGGAGGACGCCGCTCCCGTCGGGTGACTGCTTGGCCGCAGGGCGTACTGCAACCTCGATCTCGACCTCGATCCACTCGTCTGCCGCGACATCGATGAACTGACCGCCGTGGACCAGCCGGGCGATGGGGCCCTTCACGGTCTCGTGCTGCGTTGCCTGGAGGTCGATCTCCAGGCGCGCCACGCTCTTGGGGCGGCGGCGAACGCTGCCCACGGCGAGCTCGCGAAGGCGCTGCACCTCCGGTCCCTCGAGGAGAAGCGACTCGTGGTCTCCGCCGAAGAGGCGCCCGCCCTCGGGCCGACGGATCTGGCAGCGCGCGAAGTCGTCCAGGCACACGACCAGGCGGCCCTCGCGGTCGAAGACGCCGGTCATCTGGAGATTGCTGTTGGCGAAGAAGATCGAGCGCGGCTCCGCATAGCTGCGGAAGACGCTGCGGCCCCAGAGATGGCGGCCTTCCTGCTCGAGGCCCAGGTAGTCGAGGATCGAGAGGGGAAGGTCCATCTGGGCGAAGGGCTCGCGCACGAGGCCTCGCGCCTGCTCGGGGGTGAGGGCTACCAGGAAGCCCCAGTTCTGGCTCAGGATGATCGGGATCTGCTGCTGGCCCCACTGGTGGCCCTGGGACTCGTCGGAGGTAAAGAGGACCAGGGTGTCGTCGAGGATCCCAAGGGCCTCGAGGCGCTCCATGAAGCCTTCGAGGGCACGGTCGAGATACGCGATCGTGCGCATGAAGTCGGAGGGCATCTCGGACTCGAAGTCCGCAGGCACCACGTAGGGGTGGTGGGTTCCCACCGTGAGCAGGGTCAGGAACCAGGGCCGCTCTTCGGCCTCGAGCTGCGTGATCATGCGCGTGCTCTGCTCGAGGAAGGCGCGGTCGTCGACGCCCCATGTGCTCCGCGCGTAGGCGTGGGCGAACCACTCGTCTCCGTGCACCTGCTGGAAGCCGATGCGCGGCATGAACTGGTCCTTGAGCATGAAGACGAGGGGCGCGGCCTGGAGGTAGGTGGTCGTGTAGCCCGCGTCGCCCAGGATCTCGGGCAGGCAGCGGCGCGTGCCGTCGATCGCGTAGCTGCTCATCTTCGGGACGCCGGCCAGCAGGTTCGGGATCTCTCCACACAAGAGCGCGTAGAGCCCGCGGTTGGTGCGGCGTTGATGGCCGATGAAGGTCGCGTAGCCGAGATTGCGCTGGGCGATGGAGTCGAGCACGGGCATGCTTCCTTCGCCCCGGCCCCAGTGCTCGACGAGGAGCTGCTCCAGGTAGGCGCCCGAGACCGACTCGAGGATGACGAGCAGCACGTTGCGCGGCTTGCCGGGCAGGGGGAAGCGGGGCTCGCCGTCGAGGTTCGCGGCCAGGTCGGGGACCTGCTCGAGCATGGCGGCGGCCGGATCGCCCGTCGCCGGGGCCCCGGAGCGCGAGGCCGCGGAGGCCAGGCGCCCCAGCTCCCGCTGGACCAGGTCGGCCTGCCGCCACATGGGCAGCGATGCGCTCCAGGGCCAGAGGCCGCTGATCGCGAGGAGCGCGAGCGCGAGGGCGGCGCCGGCCGCCGCGTGGCGCATGCGAAGCCGGTCGAGACCGAGCCAGCCGAGGGCGAGGGAGGCGAGGGCGAGCCCGCCGAGCAGGAAGGGGCGCGAGACAGCCGTCGCGGAGCCCTGCACGAAGGTCGCGTCGCCCAGGTAATGGGCGTCCGGGAGGGTCGCCATGGCGCCCAGGGTGCGCACCAGCTCGTAGTTGCCGTAGTGGAGCAGCACCCAGGGCAGGAGGAGGAGCGCGGCGAGCCCCCGCGAGAGGCGCCCCACGGGTACCAGGAGGGTAAAGGCCAGGGCGCTCGCGAAGAGGTCCGAGAGCAGGCCTCGCAGGTCTTCGGGCTCGAAGCCGCCCGCCAGCTCGAAGCCGAGGAGGAGGCGCAGGGTGAGGGGCGCCAGCAGCAGGCCGAGCAGGGCGAGGGCGACGCGCGAGGGCGCCGACCCGGTCACTCCACCCTGCATTCGTCTTCCTCCCCCGGATCTCCCCCGGATCGTTCTCAGTGGATGCTGCGCGATGGCCGAATGATAGTATCGCGCTGGGCGCCCTCGAAGGAACGCTGTCGCCCCGCAAGCCCAGGAGGATCGATCCGACGCCATGAAGCTCCCCACCTGCACCCTCAGCGCCTTCCGCTCTGCACGCTGCGACGTCCCAGAGGATCTCGAATCGGTCACCACCATCGGCGAGGAGACCGCGCCCGGAGTGGTGGGGAGTACCCGCGACGACGTCGAAGCGATCTGGCAGGACGTCGAGCGCTTCTATGCCGCCGGTGGGCACCCGGCGATCCAGATCTGCATTCGCAAGGACGGGGAAGCGGTCCTCCATCGCGCCATCGGACACGCCTCGGGCAATGCTCCCGGCGACACGCCGGACACGCCCAAGGTGCCCTGCACTCTGGATACGCCCATCAACATCTTCTCGGCCTCCAAGGCCATCACCGCCATGGTGATCCACAAGCTCGACGAGAAGGGCGCCCTGCACCTCGACGACGCCATCACCGAGTACATCCCCGAGTTCGGTCGCCACGGGAAGCACCGCATCCAGATCCGCCACGTGCTCGCCCACCGTGCCGGCATGCCGAACCTGCCCCCCGAAGCCCTCGATCTCGAGCTGCTGGCTCACCCGGATCGCGTGCTCGAGCTGCTCTGCGACGCCGAGCTGCAGTCCCGTCCCGGCCGGGCCCTCGCCTACCACGCGGTGACGGGAGGCTTCGTGCTGGCCGAGCTGGTGCAGCGCGTGACCGGCAAGGGCATACAAGAGGTGCTGCGCGAGGAGATCACGGGCCCGCTGGGTCTCGAGCGCCTGCGCTACGGCGTCGTGCCCGAAGACATCGACCAGGTAGCCATCAACGCGTTCACGGGTCCCCCCGTTCCGCCGCCGATTTCGACTGTTCTGAAGCGAGCGCTGGGGGCCGGCGTCGAGGAGGTGGTCGAGCTCTCCAACGACCCGCGCTTCCTGACGGGCGTGATTCCTTCCGCGAACGTGATCACCACCGCCCACGACCTCTCGGTCTTCTACCAGTGCCTGCTCGACCACGGCCGTTACGGCGACGTGCAGGTCTTCGAGCCCCGCACCGTGCGACACGCCACGGCGGAGCAGAGCTACTGGGAGATCGACTTCACCCTGGGCGTCCCCTTGCGCTACGGCATGGGCTTCATGCTGGGCAACAAGAAGTTCGGGCCCTTCGGCACCGACAACCCCCACGCCTTCGGCCACATCGGCTTCTCCAACGTATTTTCCTGGGCGGACCCCGATCGCGGGCTGGTGGTCTCCCTGCTCAACACCGGCAAGCCCGTCCTGAGCCGGCAGGTGTTGCCCTTGCTGTCGCTGCTGGGGAGCATCGGGCGCGCCTTCCCGAACGAGCGGGGACACCGCAACTGGCTCTCGGCCGCGACGGGCTGAGACGCGCGGCGGCGCGGCGAGAGCAGTCGCCGGCCGCTTCTGGGGAAAGGGCTCAGCTGCTGGGCAGGGAGACCGGGCTGCCCGCCGCAGCGCAGAGCTCTGCGAAGGAGGCCTCGAGATCGACCACCAGGGCGTGGAGATCGGGCACCCCGTCCCAATCCGCGTTGAAGCCCCAGAAGAGGCCTCCGTCGTAGCTCACCAGGGCGATACCCACGTTCTGGTCGGCGAAGAGGGGAACCAGGGGATAGCTCTCGACCAGGGGCGCGCCGAGCAGATAGGCGGTGGACTGAGGGCCCGGGACGTTGGTGACGACCAGATTGTAGGCGCCGGCGAGCAGGGCGAGCCGATACAGGCGCGCCATCATGCCCGGCAGCGTCGCGTCGAAGATCTCCTCGAGGCGCTCGGCGCCGCGGGCCTGGCTCGACGCCTTCAGGGCCCGGGTCGTCTCGCATACGCTCGCGAGCCTCTTCTTGGGATCCGGCTCGCAGAGGGGAAGCTGGGCCAACAGGAAGGCCACGCGATTGCCGACGTCGCCCCGTTCCGGCTCTTCAGTGCGCACGTTGACGGGCAGCATGGCGCGAAAGTCGAGGCCGTCCACGTCGAGCCCGCGCTCCTGCAGAAAGCGCCGCATGGCGCCGGCCACGGTGGCCAGGACCACGTCGTTCACGGTGCCGCCCAGGCGCTTCTTTACCTCTTTCACGGCGGCGAGATCGAAGCGCGTCCAGTCGAAGCGCCGATAGGGGCCGATGGGCTGGTTCAGCGGGGTCGACGTGGCCCCGCTCAGCCCCTCGTACAGCGTCTGCAGCGTCCCCGAGACCGACTCCGCGATCTCGCCGACGCTCTCCCGCGGATGGGTGAGTGCGCGCAAGCTCGGCCCCATGAGCTTCCACGGTGCGGAGACGCGGCGGGAGAGCTCGTCGCGGAGCAGCTTCGCCGGGCTGGGCGCGGGGCTCGGCAGCCAGGGGCCTTCCACCGGTCCGGGCTCGAAGTAGGGGTTGGGGCCCATCAGGGCTCCCATGAGCTGGACGCTCGAGACGCCGTCGCTCATGCAGTGGTGGATCTTGCTGATGATCGCGAAGCGCTCCTTCTCGAGCCCCTCGACGAACCACATCTCCCACAGCGGTCTGCTGTGGTCGAGCTTCTGGGACATGATGCGGCCCGCCAGCCGCTTCAGCTGACGCTCGTCGCCGGGCTCGGGCAGTCGCGTGTGGCGGACGTGGTACTCGATGTTGAAGTTTGGGTCATCGACCCAAACGGGATGCTCGAGGATCGGCACCCGCGTGATGCGCTGGCGGAAGCGCGGGGCGCGCTGCAGGCCCCAGTGGGCCAGCGCGCGGATGCGGCCCATGTCGATCCCGCCGCCGCTGCTCAGGAGGGGGCCGCCCTCGAAGATGCCGACGGCCCCGATGTGCATGTGGACGTTGTCGTCTTCGATGTCGAGAAAGCTGGAGTCGAGGGCGGAGAGCCGCTCGTGGTAGCTGAAGCCCATGGCCGTCCTCTTTACCTCCGGATCCCTCCGGACACCTCCGGACCCCTCCGGAGCTGCGGGTCAGCAGGCGCCCGTGCATTCGGCGGAATGAGTCCAGCCGACGAGGCCATTGTGCGCTGCCGGTGGGGCGGAGGGCAAGGGCATAGTGGGGGTTCGGGGAGGCCGAGGCGGTCGACGCTTGCGATGGCGGCGCAACCCTTCGACAATGTTCCCATGCGTAAGCTCGATCTTGCCCAACGATGGCTCGCCGCGATTCTCGGCGGCCTCTTCCTAGCCGCTCCCGCGTCGGGTGAAGAGGCGCGGGAGCTGAGCGCCGAGCTCGAAGGCCACCCGCTTCGCGGGCTGGTCGCCGGCCCCGAGGGCGGTCGGCCGGTTCTGTTGCTCCACGGCGCGAAGTTCGACTCGTCGACCTGGAAGCGGCTCGGCACTCTCGACGCGCTGGCGGCGGCCGGCTACCGCGCCACGGCGCTCGACCTGCCCGGCTTCGGCCGCTCGCCCCGGTGGAAGTTCGACCAGGACCGCTTCCTGGAGAAGCTGCTGCCCGCCCTTGGCCTGAAGCGGCCGGTGGTCGTCGCGCCGTCGATGAGCGGTCGCGTGGCCTTCCCGTTGATTCTCCGACACCCCGAGCGGGTCGCGGGCTTCGTCGCCATCGCGCCCGCCGGCACGCCGCGCTATGCGCCGGACCTGGTCGACAGCCCCGTGCCGGCGCTCGTCGTGTGGGGGGAGCGTGATGGGGTCTTTCCCGTTGCCCAGGCGGAGAAGCTTGCCGCGAGCTTCGACGACGCGACCGTCGTGATCCTCCCGGGCGCGCGGCACCCCGCCTATCTCGACGACAGCGATCGCTTCCACGAGGCGCTGCTGAAATTCCTGGCGAAACTCGGCGGCTGAAGTTCTTGGCATGTGGCTCAGCGCGAACGGATCTCCCAGCCCGCGCGGAGATCCCCAAGCAGGGCGCCAATCGCCACCCGCTCGACGCGCGACTCTCGCAGCACCCATTCCGCGATCGAGTGCGCCGCGTCGCGCTGTGCGCTCGTCTCCACCTTGTTGATCAGCACGGCGACGCGCGCGTCGTGGGGGGCGCCCTTCAAGCCGCCCTGGGGCGAGGTCAGCAGCCTCCCGAGCGCCTCGGGCGTCAGGTGCTGGGACGGGGCGAGCCCGGTGATGTCGGCCACGCGCTCGGGGCGATGCGCCACTCGCTCGATCGGGTCGGCGAGCGCGTCGATGCCGACGACGCAGACGAGCAGACTCGTTTGCTCGGGGACCACCGGCTCGTGATCGGCGGGCGCCTTCACGGGCAGCATCCGGGAGCCGTCGGCCTCGACCACCACCCAGTCGACGCGTGGCCGCGCGAGCCATTGGGCGGGTAAGTCGGGGGGCACGCCGCCTGCCCGCTCCCCCTCGACCCGGCCCACGACCAGCAGGTTCCCGTCGAAGGTCTCGAGCTGCTTCTGCCAGCCCTCGTCGGCCGTGGTGCAGACCGCGGCGGCGCGGCTCATCTGCGCCGCGAAAATCCGAGTCGTCGTCGTCAGCACGACCCGGCCGGGAAGGCACTCGGCCAGCGCGAAGAGCAGGCTGCTCTTTCCCCCGCCGCCCACCGCCGCGACGAGCCCGGGTGCGCGAGCGAGGCCGAGGGCGTCGACGAGTCCCGTGCTCGAATCTTCCGGGCTCACGGCACGAGCTTAGCCGAGCGCCGCTTGGAGGAGCTTCGTCTGTGTGCAGACTCGCCGAATGGGGGGTACCGGCACGGTCTGTCCAAGTCCTTCTTTTTGTGGTACTTTTTCCCACAAAGCTCCACGGATGGATCCACGATGAAACGCGGCGACGACCACGAAAGCACAGCCCCGCTCAAGGGCGGGACCCCTCCGGTCCCCTCGGGTTTGTTCGTGCGAGCGCTCCGGAGCCTGCTCCGGCCTCTCGTACATCTGCTCGTCGACAAGCGCTTCCCCTTTCCGCAGCTGAGTGAGCTCCTGAAGGAGATCTACGTCGAGGTCGCGGATCGCGATTTCGCGATCGAAGGGAAGCGGCAGACGAACAGCCGCCTGCACCTGCTGACCGGAATCCACCGCAAGGACGTCCGCCGCCTGCGAGAGGCCGAGCCCGACGCACTGATGGTTCCACGCAACGTGTCCCTCGGCGCGCAGCTGGTCGCGCACTGGACGGGATCGCCCGACTTCGTCGACGCGGAGGGCCACCCGCGGCCGCTCTCGCGGCGCGCGAGCGACGCGGACGGTCCGACCTTCGCTTCCCTCGTCGAGTCGCTGAGCAAGGACATCCGCCCTCGCGCGGTGCTCGATGAGTGGCTGCGATTGGGCATCGTTCAGATGTCGGACGAAGATTGCGTCGAGCTCGTCGTCGAGGCCTTCGTTCCACAACGCGGCGATGACGAGAAGGTCTTCTACTTCGGCCGCAACCTGCGCGATCACATCGCCGCAGCGTCACGAAACCTCGCAGGACACGACACGCCGCTCCTCGAGCGCAGCGTCTACTACGACGCGCTCTCCGAGAAATCCGTGGCCGAGCTCGCTGCGCTCTCGGAAGAGCTCGGCATGGACGCCCTCAAGGCGATCAACCGCAGGGCCATGCAGCTCCAGCGTTCCGACGCAAAGGCGGAGCCCGATTCGCCCCGACGGATGAACTTCGGCGTGTTCTTCTATGAGGAAGAGGAAGAGGAAGCGGCCGACGCTCGGGATGGCGACGATGATTGACAGCGTCCTCCGGCTCCCCTTCTCGTGTGTCGCTCTTGCGCTCCTCCTCCTCGCTCCGGGTTCGGCCTTCGGCGAGGACTACTGTCGCATCGAAGGCATCGAGTGGATCGCTGCGAAGGGCGAGGGCTCGGGGCTGGGGGGCACCGGGCACAGCGGTGAGGGGAGCGGGCTGGGCGGGACCGGGCACAGCGGCGAAGGGAGTGGGCTCGGGGGGACGGGGCACAGCGGAGAAGGCAGCGGACTGGGAGGGACCGGCTACGCGAAGGAAGGAGTCGGTATCGGTGGAACGGGTCTGGTGGGCGACGAGACCGGCATGGGAGGCACCGGGGTCTTCGGGACCATCACGCGCTTCGGCAGCGTGTGCGTAAACGGTCTGCGCGTGTCCTTCGATGACGAAGTCGCGGTTCGCTTGAACGACGCCGTCCTTCGGGGCAGCGAGGCGCTCGAGCTCGGTCAAGTGGTCTGGCTGGTCGCAACGCCGGAAGCAGGACGACTCGTTACGAGCGAGATCGAGGTACTCGGTTACGCGGAGAACGGGATCGACTTCGAGGGCGTGGCCGATTGGGTGGTCGAGCGCATCGAACGCGACCCCGGGATCGAAGGGCTGTCGATCGAAGGCTCCCTCGAGCGCGGCCCGCAAGGGCGGCTCTGGATCCAGGGCCTGCCCCTCGACGTCTCGGGTCTACCCGAGCACGCGCGGGAGCTCCCGGAAGGCCGCAGCCCCCACGTGTGGCTCATGGGTCCGCTCGGGCCCGATGGCGAGCTGCGAGTTCGAGGCCGCAGCACCCCTCTCCCGCGTCACGCACCCTACCCGGCCGCGCCTCCGCTACGGATGCGGGCGCCGGGCGAGGCCGCGCCTGGCGACCCGCCGGCGGTTCTCGCGCCGAGGCCCAGCAATGAGTTCCATGCCTTGCCGGCCTTCGCCACATGGAACGTCCTGGGGATCGACCCCCTCGACACGAGAGCCCTGGGCGCTCCACGCCAGGCCCCCGCTCTATCCCCCCGTGTCGATCTTCTGAAACGTCCCCAGCGACTCGATCGGCCGGATCGTCCCGCGCGGCTGGATCGACCCGTGCGACCCGCTCGACCCCCGCGGCCCGATCGGCTCGAACGACCGCCGCGGCCCCCGCGTCTGCTACGACCCTAGCCCGCGACCCGTCGTGCGCCCCTCTAGCGAATGGGGAAGCCCAGCCTGATCTGCAGACCGGCGGCGAACTTCGGGCTCACCTCGGTGAATCCCACGGACGCGTAGGGCTCGACGCGCACGACCCGCAGCGGCCCGGCGCCCGGAAACGCGATCGAGGCAAAGGGCAGGAGCTCGTGGGAGTTCTCGCCTGCGATAGACACGCTCTGGCGCCACTCGTATGCGATCCCCAGCGCGACTCGTTTGCCGATGCTCGCCGTCACTCCGACGGAAGCGAAGGGCCCATCACGTAGATCGAAGTCCGACACCCGGCCCGTGAGGCCATACCCTCCGACGAGAAAGGGCGTGAAGCGGCCGAAGCGCTTGAAGAGCTCTACCTGCACCCCGTAATCAGTCGCACCGGTTCCGAGCAGGTCGTCTTCGGACGCGGTGGGGAACTTGACCCGGCCCGAGATCGCCAGCGCGGGCCACCTTGCGGGAAAGGCCAGGTAGGTGAGCTCCAGCAGCAGGTCCCCCTGCCCGTGGTTGAGCGTCTCGACACCCGAGAAGTTCGAATCCACCCGCAGGTAGGATGCCAGAAGGCTGATTTCGATCTGGTCGCGCCGGGTCGGGGTCGGAACGAAATCATCGAAGAGATAGCTGAGTGTGACGGGAACGAACCAGACCCCTTCTTCGAGGGAATCGCGTTCGTACTCGCTGTACTCGAACCCGAATCCGAGCTCGAGCTCACCTCGAAGCCAATCGGAAAGCTCTGCGGCCGTGGCGGGGAGCTGCACGAGCGCAGTCATGAGCGCGACAAGGATCGGAAGAATTCGGCGCAACGAAGAAGCTCCCTCGCTTCCGAGCATACGCGCCGCCGACCCCGTCCCTCACTCTCCGAAACGCATCGACCACCGGCACGGGGTCCATGGTAGTCCCTTGGTCGTGCTCGAGTCATCCTCGGGTCGGCGGGGCGAAAGAGGAGGGCGCGACAGCGCGAGGCCGCCCCGCCCCCCTCGAATGGGTCGCGATCGCGCACGCGCGGCGATCACTCGGTGTCCGTCGGCTCTCCTCCGGGCCTGCGACCGTAGCCGCGGTGGTTGTTGCGCCGCGGCTTCGGCTCGACACCGCATTCCTCGAGGCAGGACTTCATCTCATCGCGGCAGACTTTGACGTCTTCGCGGTGCAGATCTCGACAGGGCCTCATGCACGTCCGGACCTCCATACGGGCTTCCTTGCAGATCTCCTGGTCGCGATCCTCGACCTGGCAGAGGTCCCGAAAGGCCTCGCGAAGCTCCGCGCAGCCGCTGTCCTCGAGGCACTGTGTCACGTCCTCCCGAATGTCGAAGCGACAATCCGC
The DNA here is from genome assembly GCA_019310385.1 of Deltaproteobacteria bacterium. Lineage (GTDB taxonomy): Bacteria > Myxococcota_A > UBA9160 > UBA9160 > UBA4427 > JAFDEK01. The sequence continues at coordinate 11,191 of JAFDEK010000071.1, read as the reverse complement.
CGCCTGGCTTCGACACGACTCGACGCACTCGTTCTCTTCCGCGAATGCCGGGCCGGCAAATAACGCAGCCGCGAGCGCGATGCTGAGAATGGCCGGCGCGCGCCCCGCGCGTCGCAGCCCCGATTCGATGGTCCTGATGGCGATGGTCCTGAAGGCGATGGTCCCAAACATCCTGATGTCTCCTTGATTTCGAGGGCCGGTGCGATGCCCGGGTGTCGAGTCACGCCGGCTTCATCTAGAAGTGGGAATTTTTCCCACGTAGATGAGTATATGAGGGAAATTTTCCCACGTCAAGTCTCGAATCGCCCATGAACTCAGAAAGGTGAGCGTCTGAGAGCCGCACAGGGGCACCAGGCCGAGCTCAGCTCGAACCGGGCAGCGCCTTCGCTGACCCGCCCCCCGGCGATGGCGCGTGGAGCGTGGAGGTCCCGCTCGGCTACTGTGTATGAGAACTCAGGCAACGGAGCCGGGAGCAGCTGGATGAGAATCGACCTCACACGTGTGATCACCCTGGCGGCGCTGGCCGTCGCGCTCGTATTGCCCCTGTCGGCTGCGAGCGAGCCCTTCATCTTCAGCGGCGAGCCTGTGCACCCGGGCTGCGTCCATGCCGTGGCGATGCAACCGGGCGATGTCGTTCCGGTGACGACGTCGGTGAGCCTTGAGGGCTGCGCCGCGAGCGAGCGCAGCAAGGCTCCGCTCAAGTTCGACAAGGACATCATCTACATCGAGGACGAGAAGCTGACGGGGAGCGGCTCCTTCGGCTACCGGCATCTCAGTACTCTCGACAACGGCCTCTTCGTCGTCGGGATCCGGCGGGTGGACGCCGAAGGATCCGTGCAGGTCAGCCTCGCCGCCATGGGAATTCGCAAGCGGCCCACCTTGCAGAGGGGTGGCCAGGTGGGAGACCGCCTCGTGCTCGAGATGGTGGGAGAGGTTCGGCTCCCCGACATGCGGATGGCCAGCCTGCGGGTCCTGGGAAATCGCGTCCAGTACAGCGCGGGCGCCGGCACTTCGCGCGTCGATGGATCGGTCGACCTTTCACGTATCGGACGTGCGCTCCGCTAGCCGACGATCTCGACGACGCTGAAGCTCAGGACCGGTTCGCGGACATCCACTGCGTGCGTGTGACGCGGAAGCAGGGCAATTGCTCAGCGTATGCGCGCCGTGTGCCTTCGTCTCGCAGGCCACTCTTGGACAGCACGTGCCGAGATCGATCGTTGTCGCCCTCGATACAGGCGACAACATCCACCAGCGGGGTTTCCTCGAAGGCGAAGGCCAGCAGGCGCATGCAGATTTCTGTCGCGTAGCCCTTGCCCCATGCTGGCCGTTTGAGGAAGTAGCCGACCTCGATCTCACGATCCGGTAGGTCGGGGCCCTCGACCAGATCCCAGTTCGTATCCTTTTCTTCGATGGGTATGGGCAGCAGGGCGCCGCTGCCGAGCTTCTCCGATGTCTCACGGTCGAGCACACACCAGATGCCGATGCCGCCGCCCGCACACCGTTTGATGTAATCGGACATTTCGGTTTCGACTTCCTCGGCCGTCAGCACACCACCCGCGTAGCGCGTGACCTCCGGGTCCGTGAACATCTCGGTCGCCACGTCCAGGTCATCGAGACGCAGGGGGCGAAGAAGCAATCGGTCGGTGAGGAGCTCGAGTTCCATCGAAGCCATTCTGCACTGGAGGTGGGGCGGGGGGCAAGGGTGTGGAATTCCCCCGGAACTGTGGACACTGAGCGGCCGCAATTTGAGGCGGCTTCGAACACCCCGGGGCTGACGCCGCCGAGAAGCCGCTCGCAGCTCATGTGGGTCCGCGAGAGTGGCCCGAGACGCAGTGTTGACTGCGAGCCTCTATCGGGTGCGGTCGGCTCGGCGGCTAGAGTGCCGGCGTGGCCAGTCCCGTTTCGGCCGCCACCCGGGCAGCGTCTCGATCGCGTCGCAGCCCTCGATCGCGTCGCCGTCGCCGGTCTCGGCCGACAGGCAGAGCTCGGTGTCGCCATAGGCGACGCCGAGCTTCCGCAGCTGGAAGATCGCGACCAGGTCGCGGTGACCGTCGCGATTCATGTCGATGCTGAAGACCAGCGGCCTGCCGAAATGGCTGATCGGCTGCGCGTCCTCCGGACCCAGGCGCAGCGAGTGTCGATCCACGCCTCTCACATCGAGGCGGTCGGATCCGAGGAGCGCGACGGGTACGAGCTGGCGTGATCCCAGGCGCAGCCGGTTCGGCTCATGCCAGGGCAGCACGTCGATCTCCACCGCTTCGTTCGATGTGGATGCGACCATCGTGAAGGTCCCGATCCGGGTCTCCACCGCTCCGCCGGTGGCCTGCAGGCCGCAGGGGCGGGGCAGGGGAAGGGTGATCGGACCGCCGGGAGGAGGCCCCGGGATCTCGACGCTGCGCTCTGCAACGAGCTCGAGAGTCACGTCGGACGGAAATTCGAAGTCTTCGCTCGCGACGATGTTGCCGCCCGAGATGATGCGGATCTTCGTTACGCCCGGCAGATCCGGGAAGGGACCATCGAGATGGATGTCGCCATCGCTTTCGATGGTCAGGACGCCATCCTCGGCGTCATATGCAAGGTCGGCGCCGTCAGGTGCCCAGATATTCAGGTCCTCCAGCGACGGAGGACTGACCAACGACAACCCCGGCATCGTAACCATCTCGAACACCGCTCCAACGCGGTTGCCGGAGATGCCCGCGGTGTTGGCCATGATGGCACTGCCCGGAGCTCGAAGCGTTCCACTGATGGTGCTGGAGCTTCCGCTCGTCACGCGATTCACGCTCAGCGCCGGCGGGATGGTGAGGGTGTTGATCACGAGTCCCGGGTCCGCGGGCGCCTGGGTCAAGGTCACTCCGCCGTCCACCGGACCAATCGGGGGCTGTGCGATGATGATGACACCCCCGTCGCCCGGAACGACCGGCGGCGGGGGCCAGACGATGAACGGATCACAGGTCTCCGGCGCGTGGAAGGTCTGGTCCACCTGATGCACGGTTCCTCGCAGATAGAAGCGCTGCGGGAGCCCGCTCTCGGGATCTACGCCGCTCACGCGACCCCCACCCGTATCACCGGACCGGAAGTCGAAGTGGCGGAACGTCACCTCGTCGTCGGTCTCTTCTACGATGTCGCCGCCCGACCGGATCCAGAAGAAGTGGACTCTCTCGTCGTCGAAGTGAATGTTGTCCCCGATCTCGACGCGCAGGAAAGGCGTCTTGCCTCGCCACTGGATCGGCTTGCGCGACCCGAAGCTGCGGCCACCTACCTTGAACTCGAAGTCGTCGAGGATGGCGACATCGGTCTCGCTCTCGGGCGGGGTGTAGGGCGAGAAGCGGGCGTCGAACCAGCCCGTCAGCTCGTGCGATTCGCGGGTAGCCTCGACCCTCAGCGCGCCGTCTACGACCTTGTAGTCCTCTGCCGCCGCGGCGCTGGTCAGCAATAGCCCGCCCAGGCAGGCACACGCCAGAATCAGGCTTCGCATCAGCGCTCCATTCAGACCACGGACTCCGGGTCAGGAGTCAGACATTCTACAGCAAGCGAGGCCTTTTCAGAGCCCCGACACGGGTCCCCGTAGGGGATTGCCACAACGTCGATACCAGGACCTATCCTGTTGACGGGGTCTGAAGCCAGCCTCTCGAATCCGGCATACTTGCATCCGATGAGGGTCCGAATCAATGCCCGCACACGAAAACAAGCAGCGCATTCACGCCTTCTTCGAAGCCCTGGGTCGAGGAAATCGCCAAGCGCTTCACGAACTGTGCTGCGAGGACCTCGATTGGACGGTGCCTCAGGGGGCTGCCCTCCACGCGGGAACTCATAGCGGAGCCGGGCATGTCTTCGAACTCATGCTCTCTTCGGTGGGTGACGCGTTCGTTATGGGAAGCCAGCGCATCAATTTCGACCTGATCGTCGCCGAGGGTGAGGTCGTGATGGCAGAGGCGAGTGTCCACGCAAAGGGAACCAACGGCCGCGATTACAATAATGTCTACGTGTTCGTTTTCGAGTTCGAGGATGGCAAGATCCGAAAGCTTCGCGAGCACGTTGACACTCGATATGCATCGGAGTTCTTCGTTTGAGCGTTTCGATCGATACCGGCTACGAGGGGCTGATCCCTTGGATCGAGAAGAGACTCGGCGGCCGAGTCGTTTCATGCGATCGTCAGGGTGATCGCCGAAGCGGTGGTCGCCCGGCCTTCTTCATCGACGTCGAACAGGCAGACGGAAACCTCGTCGGCACCTACGCGCGGATGAACCGCGGATTGGGACAGGGCGGCCCTTTTACGCTCGCCGCCGAGCACGCCGTTTTGGAAGAGCTCTACGCCGCGGGCATCGCCGTTCCCGAGCCGCTCGGCTATTGCTCGGAACCCGAGGGCATCCTTCTCGACCGCCTCCACGGCCGGGATGACTACTCGGAGATCTGTGACGAGGCGCAGCGAAACGCCATCGATCGGGCTTTTGTCGCTGAGATTGCCAAGGTGCACGCACTCGACGCAGAGCGCTTCGAGGTGCGTGGGTTCGTCATGCCCAGGACTCCGGACGAGTTCGCGCTGAACGATCTCGCCCACTGGGAGCGCGCCTTCGACTCCGGCGCCAGGTCCCCCGTTCCCCTCGTTCGGTTCGCGCGCAATTGGCTTCACAACAATGTGCCTGAACCCCCTGAGCGAGCGGTACTGATTCAGGGTGACACCGGTCCAGGCCAGTTCATGTTCGACGGCCAGAAGTTGACGGGCATCATTGATTGGGAGTTCGCCCACCTGGCAGATCCGATGCTCGATATTGCGCAGATTCGGGTCCGTGACTGGTACAACCCGGGCGCTGATCTCAAGAAGTGGCTCGCCTACTACACCGAGTACTCGGGAACGCCCATCGATCTCCCCAGGCTTCGCTACTACTACGTAAAGGCGATGCTCATCACGCCGCTAGCGCTCACGGGCATCGTGCAGAACATGCATCCGATGCTCGATCACGCCGAATGGTACGCACAAGACATCAGCTACCAGCGCGGCGTCACCGAGGCGCTCGCCGAAGCGATGGGCATCGAGCTCGAGTCCGTCGAGCTTCCGGAGCCCACCGCGACCGCGCGCGCCCGGGTCTTCGAGCTCCTGGAACAGAACCTGACGGACGAAATCCCAGAAATGCTGTCCGATGATTTCGGGCGATATCGCGTCGGACTCACTCGGAGGCTCGCCACCTACGCCCGGAACCTCGATCGCTACGGCGTGGTTTTCGAGGCACAGGAGCTCGACGACATGGGCGAGATTCTGGGCACCCGCCCGACAGACGCTGCGAGCGGCAACTTCGAACTCGAGAGCCATATGCGATCTGGCGCCTTGACCGATGTTCAAGAGGAAGCGCTCGTCCGATTCTTCTACCGCCACGCAGTTCGTGAGGAACGGCTGATGAAGGGCGCGCTCGGCGCTGGTGAGAAATCAACACGCCAGCCGATCGCCTAGCAGGACTTGATTCGCAGCACGCACCGGGCCTTCTTGTCGCCGACTTTGGCGTCTCCAAACGCCTCTATGCGTCTCCAGCCTCCGAAGCACGAGTCGTGCGACGCATCTATGCGTCGGAAGAACTTTTCGGACTGGGGATGGCGGACCCGAGCCCCCACCGCTCAGAAGCGATACATCAGCCCCGCGCCCACCGTCGCGTAGTCGACGTCGGAGAGGCGGCCGGTCATGAGGATCCAGCTGCCGTCGACGAAGATGGCGATGTTCTCGGTGATGTAGCTGTCGAGTCCGCCGCCGAAGCGGATGACGAAGCCGGTCTCGTCGATGGTGGGCGTGGCCGTGTCCACGCCGGCGGCGCCTTTGACGTAGGCGGCGCCCAGGCCCACCACGCCGAAGGGTTGGAAGGGTCCGGTGAGGAGGTAGCCCTTGAAGTCGAAGGTCGTGGCCCAGCTCTTCATCTCGCCGCTCTTGCTGTCGTCCACCTCGATGTCGGTGTCGAAGCCGTAATCGACCTGGGCCTCCACCGCGAGGCGGGGGCTGAGGCGATAGCCCACACCCGCGGTGAAGCCGTAGCTGGGATCGATGCTGTACTTGAGCTTCTGGGCGTCGGCGAGGTTCTGCACCGTGTTCCAGTCGAGGAAACTGGCGTTGAAGCCCGCCGTGACGTAGGGGCCGGGCCTGGCGAAGTCCGGTCCCGACTCCTCATCGTCATCCTGGGCGAGGGCGGCGGAGCTAAAGGTGAGCGCGATGGCGAGAGAGAGAGCGGTGGTGAGGGTCCGCAGAGTCATGGGTCTTTTGCTCCTCGATTCAGACGGTTCTGTTCAGGGCGGTGGGCAGGCAAGGGCGACGCGCGTGGCTTCGGCGCCACGCGGGGCGCCTCAAAGGAATGGCTCAGAACCGGTATGCGAGCCCGACGCCCAGTGAGACGTAGTCCGCGTCCACGGGCAGGCCCTGGTCCAGGGGATCGATGCGACTCGTCGGGTAGGCGTAGCTGCCCTCGATGTTCGCGACGAAGTTCTCGGTGATGTAGTAGTCGAGGCCGATGCCGCCCCGCACCAGGAAGCTCGTTCCGTCATTCTTCGAGCCTTCGCGGATCTTGTAGTAGAGCAGGCCGGCGCCCGCGATCCCGTAGGGCTGGATGCGCCCGGTGAGGATCGGGACCTTGCCGTTGAAGGTCATCGCCAGGGCGAGAGAGTCCGTCTTCACGCCCACGCCATTCTCGGCGAAGCTGATGGTGAAGTCGTTGATGTACTCCAACTCGAACTCGAAGCCGAAGTGGGGCGTGCTGCGCCAGCCGAGCCGGGTGTTGAAGCCGATGCCCGGGGCCACGTTCACGTCGTCGAAGCCCAGGTCGACGAGATCGTTCTCCGCCGCGGCGTCGAAGCCGCCGACGACGGCGGCCATGACGTAGCCGCCCTGGCGCGCAAAGACCGACTCTTCTTCTTCGTCGTCCTGTGCCAGTGCGGGCGCACCCAGGAACAGTGACAGCGCTGTGACCAGCGCAATCGGGAAGGCCGTTTTCCCCCAGCCGCGTTCTCGCATCCCTTTCATCGTGCGCATTTCGCCTCTTCGCCTCCCATCCGAGCTCGTCGAGCCGTCCGCTGCGGTTCGATCGCCGGACGGCTCCGATCGGAACCCGGCGGTCGAGGCCTTCCCCCTTGGCGACCATCGAGCTGCGATCATGGCACGAACGCGGACCGAATCACAAGTCCTGTCTCGGTCGAATCGTGGCCCATTCGGGCCGATTCACGACCGCTTCGAGGCTCGCCCGGAGCAGCGGCCCGGAGCTCGCCATCGCTCCAGGTGTCCGAAGCTTCTCAGCTTTTTTCGGGTGGGGTCGGCCGCTGCAGCAAGACGTGGATGAGGGCGGCCCCCAGGCTGACCGCCGTGGCGAGCAGGAGGAGACCCGTCAGCCGGGTGAGGATCGCGTTGCGGCTCAGGATCGCCGCGGCCCCAGCCACCACGGTGGAGAGGTGCAGCACGAAGGAGATCCGCGTCCAGCGGTCGGGCAGCAGGCCCTTTACCGAGGGCACGGCGATGCGGCCCACCAGGGGCGCAAAGCGATGGAACCAGACCAGGAAGGGCACGATCCGCGTGAGCATGCCGTGGACGATCATCCCCGCCCAGCCCCAGAGCGCGAGCCAGCCCATCAGCAGGCCCCAGTGCGGGTCGGTCCAGAGGTAGGCCGCGACGGCACACAGGCCGGTGAGGGGCGCCATGGCGAGACCCGCCCGCCAGAAGAGGAGGCTCCCGTCCACCCGCCGCCGCCTGCGCTGGGCGAGGCTGCGCAGGGCGAGGAGGGGATGGAGCCCCCAGATCGCGACCACCGCGGGCAGGGCGGCGAGGGCCGCGGCGCCCTTGACCTGTGTCTGTACCGCGGTGAGCTGGCCCGCATAGTCGAGGCCGAGGATCAGCGTGGGCGCGAGCACGCCCAGCGCTGTCAGCCCAAGGGTGCTTCGCTGCCAGCGCCGATCGATGGGCCCGGCGAGATAGAACATGGGCAGCACCTGCCACGACACCGCGCTGATCAGCCCACCCACCCAGCCCAGCAGCCCGATGCAGAGGTGCACCTGGATCCACAGATCGCGGGGGCCGGGAAAGTGCATCCCACTGTGGCCGTGGGCCATCCACAAGCCCGCCACCGCGGTAAGGAAGAGGGCCGCCAGGGCGCCCGTCATGCCCACGACGGTCTCGTTGCGCGTGGGGGCGCGCAGCAGCGCCAGGCCGACGGGGCCGATGAAGAAGAGCAGCGAGAAGAAGATGACCGCGATTGCGACGAACACCACCGAGGGCGCTCCGGTGGCCATCCCCCAGCAGAGCCCTGCGACGCCGCTCGCAAAGCCGGCGTGGACGGCGTGGGCCGCGCGCACGCGGCGCACCGGGCTGCCCGCCACCACGGGCGTCATCTGATACAGGGCGCCCATCATCACCATGCTGAGGAAGCCCAGGGTGCCGAGGTGGGTAAGGGTGAGGGTGATGGGGAGCCAGCTCGAGGTGATGGCCTCCGGGCCGATGGCTGCGAGGAGCAGGCCTGCGGTGGCCGCCGAGACGGGTGCCGTGAGAAAGAAGGAGACGGGAATCGAGAGCGGCGGCGCCTGCTCGAGGTTCAGTCCCTGGGTGCGCACGGCTACTCGGGCCTCCCTGGGTGGACGTTCTTCACGAACTTCACGGACTTCACGAAGACCAGGGCGCTCTCGTCCGGCTCCTCGAAGATCTCGAAGGCGAGGCCGCGTTGCTCGAGCTGGGGCAGGAGCATGCGCGGAAAGCGCGGGACCCGGGCGAGCAGCGCCGCGTCGGGCTCGAGGGCCGCGGCGGCCTCGAGGATGCGCTCCAGCGGTTCCGGGGCCTCGAGCTCGCGCAGATCGAGGATCTCCCGTGCCCCGGCCGCGCGCACCTCGACGCTCCAGCCCGCGCCGGCTACCGGGGTCGCTCTCGCCACCCAAGCATGGCCGTCCTCTTCCTCGATGCGGGCACAGAGGCGGGCCGGGTCGAAGGCGGACTGGATCTTCAGAACGCCGTCGGCGGACAGCCGGGTGAGCTGCTCCCGGAGCGGCTCGGGCAGCCCGGCGCTCGCCGCCGCCTCGTCCGGCAGCTCGCAGGTCCGCAGCGAGATCGGGACCTTTTGCCCCGGCTCCTGTGCCGCAGGGTGCCAGCGTGTCACCGTGTCTCTCTGCGCCTCACGCGATACCTTCCGCGCCAACTGGAGGTCCTCATGTCCGAATCACAGCAAAGCCTGACCGAGTATTTCACATTCGACCACCGGAGTTGCGACGGGCGATGGACCGACGTGGAGGCCGCGGTGGAGGCCGGAATGGCCGAGGATATCGTAGCCGCGTGGCAGCGCTTCGACGGCTTCTTGCGCCGGCACCTGCAGATGGAGGAGGAGGTCCTCTTCCCCGCCTTCGAGGAGGCCACGGGGATGAGCGGCGGCGGGCCGACCTTCGTCATGCGCTCGGAGCACGAGCAGATGCGCGGCCTGCTCGATCAGATGGGCGCTTCGGCCGCCGCCGGCGCCTTCGAGGAGCTGGTCGACCTCGGCGACACCCTGCTCATGTTGATCCAACAGCACAACGCGAAAGAGGAGCAGATGCTCTACCCCATGGCGGAACGCGCCCTCACGCCTCACTGGGCGGGACTGCGGGAGCGCTTCGACGCCTACCCTGGGGTGGATTGATCTATCGGTTCTCGAGCAACTGGACCCAAGAGGCCGGACCCAAGAGGTCAGATCCAAGAGACCAGAGCCATAGAGACAAGTGTCAGGAGCAATGCCATGGGAAGCGTCGTCGTCGAGAAAGTCCGGGAGCACGTGAGCCTCATCAAGCTCGATCGCCCCGAGCGCCTCAATGCCATGTCCTACGGTCTGATCACCGACCTGTGCAAGGCCTTCGCGGAGGTCGGCGCCGACAACAGCACCTGGGTCGCGGTGCTCACCGGGGAAGGGCGGGGCTTCTGCTCGGGCCTCGATCTCGAAGATCCGGGCGTGATCCCCGGCATCGAGAACATGGCCCTCTCGCGGGTGGGGATGGTGGCCATGAGCCACTTCTCCCAGGTGGTGCCCGCCATGCGCGCCATGCCCCAGCCCGTGATCGCGGCCATCAATGGCTGCGCCTACGGGGGCGGGATGTGCCTGAGCCTCGGCGCGGAACTTCGCTTCTGCGCCGAGTCGACGGTCTTCAACGCCACCGGGATCGTCAACGGCCTCACCAGCACCGAGCTCGGCGCCAGCTTCCTCCTGCCCCGGCTCATCGGGGCCTCGCGGTCCAACGATCTGCTGCTCACCGGCCGCAAGGTCGACGCCCAGGAGGCCGAGCGCATCGGTCTCGTGTCGCGAGTCCTGCCCGACGACGAGGTGGTCGAGCACGCCATCACGGTCGCCGAAGAGATGTGCGAGCTCAGCGCCTTCGGGCTGCAGATGACCAAGCAGGTCTGCTGGGCCAACCTCGAGAACAACAGCCTCGCGGCGGCCATCGATCTCGAGGACCGCAACCAGCTCCTGCTGGGCAACACCGAGAACCTGGTCGAGTGCATCATGGCGCGCAGAGAGAAGCGCAAGCCGGTCTACACCGATCAGCCGCGCAAGGATCTGGACATTTCGTGAGGGCCGATTCCGTGAGGGGGTCTTCAGCAGCCTGCGAAGCGGAGCGGCCATGAAGAGCCTCTACGACGAAGCGGACGCGCGCGCCGCCGTGGATCGCTGGGGACCCGCCCACGGCGAAGCCGTCGCGCTGCGCGTCTACACATCGCGGCTCATCGGCGCCGACGCCGATCTGGTTCTCCACGGCGGCGGCAACACCTCCGTGAAGGCGAAGCACGAGAACCTGCTCGGCGACGTGGTCGAGGCGATCTTCGTGAAGGGCTCGGGCTGGGATCTCGGCAGCATCGAGCCGGCCGGGCTCCCGGGCCTCGACCTTTCCTATCTCCTGCGCCTGCGCGATCTCGCGGCGCTCAGCGACGAGGAGATGGTGAACCAGCTTCGCACCCACCTCTTTGACGCGGCGGCTCCCACGCCCTCGGTCGAGACCCTGCTCCACGCCTTCCTGCCCCATCGCTTTGTCGACCACTCCCACGCCGACGCCGTGCTCGCCATCACGAACCAGCCCGACGGCGAGGCCTGGGTCGCCGAGGCCCTGGGCACGGAGGTGATCGCGCTGCCCTACATCATGCCCGGCTTCCCCCTCGCCAAGGCGGTCGCCGAGGCCTACGAGGCGCAGCCCGAGGCCAACGCCATCGTCCTGCGCAAGCACGGCC
>JAFDEK010000070.1 GCA_019310385.1 Deltaproteobacteria bacterium | reverse complement strand
GGGGACTTGCCGATCTCTGAAGGAGCAGTCCGAGAGGTTGGCACATCGACTGCACTGGGGACGGGTCATCAAGGTGAGTGGGACGCCGACTCCCGCGAACAACAGAATGAACGTCCCGACGGCGCTGATGCCGGACGGCCAAATCGAAGGAAGACCAGACATGCGAAAGTTCCTTGGGAAGAGCCGTAAAGGCTTCACGCTGATCGAGCTGATGATCGTGGTTGCGATCATCGGTATTCTGGCGGCCATCGCCATTCCGAACTTCATCCGCTTCCAGCTCAAGGCGAAGACCTCGGAAGGCAAGGTGAACGTTGCCGCCATCCGCACCGCGGAGGAGGCCTTCTTCTCCGAGTTCGGCACCTACGTTGCCGCGACGGCGACCCCCGCCGCTCACGGTGGTACCTCGAAGACCGCGTTCACGCCCCTCAACGGCGTGGGTGGTGGCTTCGGCACCATCGGCTGGGCGCCCGAGGGCCAGGTGTACTTCAACTACGAGGTCGTGACCTCCACGAACGACACCGCCTACGTGGCCGATGCCGGCGCCGACATCGACGGCAACAGCACCGACCAGGCCTGGGGCTACGTGCATCCCTCGCCCGGCGGAACCACCGTGGGCGTGGACGGTACCTTCGCGAACGGCGCCTGCGGTGGTGGCGGTCTCCTGCTGGTGAACGGCGACACGGTGTTCAACCAGGTTGCCCCCTGCGCGACGAACTTCGGTCAGAGCGAGTTCTAAGATCCCTGTGGGTCGAGTAGGAGGAGGGCCGGAGCGATCCGGCCCTCCTCCGATCGCTTCTCCCCCCCTACTGCTCAATGCGACGAATTCACCAGGAGTTCATGTCATGAGAGCCAAAGAGATGCGACGGAAGGTGGGCTTCACCCTGATCGAACTCATGATCGTCGTCGCGATCATCGGGCTCCTGGCTACAGTCGCGGTCCCCACCTTCCAGCGCTACCAGAACAAGGCGCGGCGCTCGGAGGGCTACACCAACCTCGCTTCTCTCGCGAAGACCCAGAAGGCGTACCACGCCGAATTCGGATCCTTCGTCGGTGTGTTGTCACAGCCCCTTGGGGCACTTGGCGAACTGCCCGGCCCCGAGAAACGCTCCTCGGTGAGCGTCGGTCCGGCCTTTGCCACGGTGGGCTGGTATCCCGAAGGTGACGTCTACTACGACTACGACACCAACACGGCCGGGATCGCCTGTGAGTGTGAGGGCTGCTTCACCGCCACCGCCTACGGCGACGTGGACGGCGACGGCGACTTGAGTCTGCTCCTCTACACCCACCCCAACGTCGACAAGACCGAGTCGTGCAACAGCGCAATGAATGCCGCCGAGGGGACGCCCCAGCAGGGTCCCAACGGCAACTGGATCTGGGACGAGGTGACGGTCTCGGTCCTGGCCGACGATTTCTGAGTCGCCCCTAGACTCCCGGCCCTGAACTCTTCTCCTCAACCCAGAGCGGAAACCTTCCGAAGAGGTATCCAGCTGCACACGCGAGTTGTCGCAGCGGCCCCTGGAGGAGGGAAGGCGTGACGGGTCGAATCGTTCGAGGCACATTGGTGGCGGTGGTCCTGGCCGGCACCTTCGCGGCCCATCAACACGTCGAGTACGTCCCTCCCGCGGAGCGGAGTGAGGTCTACCTCCCGAAGCCCGGGCTCGCCAAGATCGCGGCTCTCGGCTTCGACTCGGCCGTATCGGACTACTACTGGATCCAGGCCATGTACGCGGTGGGAGCCGCGCGGCGGGACCCCAGCCGTTTCGCACCCTACATCGGCAAGATCATCGACGTGGTCACGACCCTCGACCCCTGGGTCGAGCACCCCTATCGCTTCGCCGCCGTCTGGCTCACGGACAGCCCCGACAGCGTGCGCAAGGCGAACGAGCTGCTCCTTCGCGCCATCGAGTATCACCCGGAGGACTGGCGCAACTACTTCTATCTTGGCTTCAACCAATTCTTCTTCCTCGAAGAGAACGAGCTGGCCGCCGAGACTCTCGAGAAAGCCATCCAGCGGGAGGGCTCGCCGGTCTATCTGCCTCGTCTGGTGGCCCGCCTGCGTTCGGAGTCCGCAGACATCGAAGCGGCGAGCGTATTCCTCCAGGAGATGCTCCAGGATACGCCCGACGAGGAGGCTGCGGCCGTCTACCAGGGAGCGCTGGACGAGATCGCGGTCGAGCGGATGGCTCGTGTCCTGGATCGGGCTCGCAAGGCCTACGAGACCCTCCATGGACGGGACATCGAGAAGGTCGAGGATCTGCTCCTCGGCGAGCATCCGATCTTGAATTCACTTCCTCCGGCAGTGCCGGCGGAGATGCCCCTTGCGCTGCGGGGCAACGAGAAGTGGTACATCGATTCCGAGAGCAAGTCGATCACTTCGAGCTACTACGACCACCGCTACAAGATGAATATCAATCAGGCCGCCCGTGACAAGGTGTGGATGCAGCAGTGGTCCGAAGAAGAGAAACGAGAACAAGAAGGAAAGATCTGAGATGACAGACAGCGAAGGGGAGGTCGTTCGTATCGAGGAGGTCGTAAAGGACTTTCGGCCGGGCTTCGGGCTGCGCAGGAAGCGCGTCCTCCACGGCATCTCGTTCAGCGTCCAGCGTGGCGAGATCTTCGGCTTCGTGGGCCCCAATGGGGCGGGAAAGACCACCACCCTGAAGCTCCTCATGGGCCTGATCCGCGCCACCTCGGGCAAGGCCTCGATTCTCGGCCACGATGTCGGCGAGAGCGCTTTTCGCCGGGAGATCGGCTTCCTGCCCGAGAACGCCTATTTCTACGACTTCCTGACGGGACGCGAGATCCTGGACTTCTACGCCAGGCTCTCCGGTGTGCCCTCCGCCCGGCGCAAGGAGCGGGTGGGCACCCTCCTCGACTGGGTGGGCCTCTCTCACGCGGCCGACATGCGCATTCGCACCTATTCCAAGGGCATGGCCCAGCGGGTGGGCATCGCCCAGGCCCTGGTCCATGATCCCAGCGTGGTCTTCCTGGACGAGCCCATGAGCGGGCTCGACCCCATCGGGCGCAAGGAGATTCGCGACCTGATCCTGCGGCTGCGCGCCGAGGGGAAGACCGTCTTCATGAACACCCACATCCTCTCGGATGTCGAGATGGTATGCGACCGCGTCGCCATCATCGTCGAAGGGCGGATCCGCTACGAGGGGCGCATCGAGGACTTCCTCGCCGAGGGAGACGGCCGCTGCGATCTGGTGCTGTCCGGCGTCGCGCCCGAGGCCATCCAGGAGCTCGAGGAGCACCACGGCGCCGAGCTGCGCGGCCATGGCGATCGGGTCGAGCTGAGCGTCAAGGAGAAGGACGTGAGCCAGGTGCTGCGTCGAGTCCTCGGCCAGGGCGCCGACGTGCTCTCGGTGACGCCCCACCGGGTTTCACTCGAGTCGATCTTCATGGACGCGGTCCGGGAAGACGAGGAGGCAGGCAAGTGATCTCACCGCTGCGCGTCTGGGTCATCGGGACCAACACGGTTCGCGAAGCCATCCGCAACAAGCTGCTCTATACGCTGCTCTTCTTCGCCATCGTGCTCATCGGGACGGGCGTCATCGTCTCCTCGATCTCCTACGTGGAGAGCGGGCGCATCCTGCAGGACGTTGGCCTCGCCTCGATCCGGCTCTTCAGCGTCGGGATTGCGATCTTCGTGGGCGTGGGCCTCATCCACGGCGAAGTGCACCGCCGCACCATCTACACCATCCTGTCGAAGCCCGTGTCCCGGGCCGAGTTCCTGGTGGGCAAGTATGTGGGGCTGGTGCTGACCGTCTGGCTGCAGCTCGTCATCATGACCGCCGCCTTCCTGGGCGTGTCGTGGATGGCGGGGGCCCCCATCGACGGCGGCCACGCCGCGGCCATCGGCCTCATCGGCGTGGAGCTTGCCCTCATCGTCGCCATCGCGACCTTCTTCTCGGCGTTCACGACGCCCATGCTGGCCTCGCTCTTCACCCTGGGGCTCTACCTCATGGGCCATCTGACGCGAGACCTGGTGCAGATCGGTGAGCGCTCGGAGAGCGAGAGCTTTCGCCAGGCCACGCGGGTGATCTACGAGGTGCTGCCCGACCTCGAGACCTTCAATCGCACCCTCGAGGCGGTCCACCAGCTGCCCATCGAGGCGTCGCAGATCGGCTGGGCCGTCGTCTACGGAGTTGGCTACGTCGTCGCGATCCTCTTCGCGGCGTCCTTCGTCTTCGAGCGTCGCGACTTCCGTTGACGCGACTTCCCTCGAGTAGCGTCAGCCGCCTTGGTGGCGGGCCTGGGGGGAGGGCCGCCCCTCGTGCTCGCGCGCTACCGTGTCGGAAGCACGAGGGGAGGGCAGCATGACGATCGACACCGAGGCGCTCTCCGTCCTCATGGGCCAGCCCATGTGGCTCGGGGGCTGCGCGCTCGCCTTTGGCCTCGTGGTCGGATCCTTCCTCAACGTGGTGATCCATCGCCTGCCCCTGGGCGAGTCCATCGTCTTTCCGCCTTCCCACTGTCCGGGCTGCGACGCCCACATCGCGCCCTACGACAACGTGCCGGTACTTTCGTATCTCGTGCTCCGGGGCGCGTGCCGAAGCTGCGGCCACGGCATCTCCGTGCGTTATCCCGCGGTGGAGCTGCTGACGGGAATGGTCTTCGCGCTCGTGGCCCTGCGCTTCGGCTTCACTCCCGCCACCCTGCTCTTCACCGTCTTTGCGGCGGGGCTCATCGTTGCCGGTGTCGTCGACCTCGACCATCAGATCATCCCCGACGAGATCTCCCTGGGAGGCCTGGCCGTCGGCCTCCTCGTGGTGCCGGCCTGGCTCCTGCACGGCGGAGCGAGCCTCGGGGACGCCCTGGGCTACAGCTTCGGCGGCGCGCTGCTCGGGGGCGGGATGCTCTGGAGCGTGGGCTTCTTCCACGCGCGGCTCTCGGTCGCCCTCGGCCGGGAGTTCGAGCACTGGCCTGGCGAGGGCGAAGAAGTGCCGAAGCCGGCCAGCCTCGACTACTGGATGTGGTTTCCCGGTATGGGCTTTGGCGATGTGAAGCTCCTGGCCATGATCGGCGCCTTCCTCGGGCCCTCGGGCGTCGTGGCTACCGTGATCGGCGCCTCGCTGCTGGGCCTCGTCATGGGTCTGCTCTGGGCCGCCGCGACGCGTAGCTGGAACAGCCCCTTCGGCTTCGGTCCCGCCATCGCGGCGGCGGCGCTGGTGGCCCTCCTGGTTCCCGATCCCTTCGGAATGCTGCTGTGAGAAGGGTGGGGGACGACCTGCGCTCCCGGGTCTCGTGGCTGGGGCTCTGGCTCGTCCTCGCGCTGCTCCTGGTCCTGCGCGTCGCTGCGGCATCGCGTGAGAGCGTCAACTGGGACGAGTTCAATCTCTTGAATCACGCCGCGTGGACCGCCGAGTCGGGAGTGCTCCACTCCGCCGGGCGGCCGGGCCTCGTCGTGCTGCTGCTGGGTCCCCTGGCTGGCGGCTGCAGCGACGAGATCGCGGTGGTGAGAGCGGCCCGGGTGCTGTGGATCGGCTTCACCGGGCTGGCGCTCGCGGGCCTCGCCGTGCTGCTCGCGCAGCTGCGCCCGAACTCTCCCCGGCGCTGGAGCGACGCCTTGCTGGGTGTTTCGCTCCTGGCCCTGGTGCCCGCCTTTACGCTGTGGTCGCTCCAGGTGCGGACCGACCAGGTCGCCCTGGTGGGCGGGCTGTGGGGCGGGGTCGCGCTGATCGCTTCACGCAGGCGGCCCGGCCTCGCCGTGGCGGCGGGGCTGCTCTTCGGCCTCGGCTTCCTCGCCACCCAGAAGCTGGTGTACGTGGGCGGGCTCGTCTCACTGCTCGCGCTGGGCGAGATGTGGCTCGCGCGCGATCTGCGCCCTCATCGCGAGGGCATGCGCGTCATGCTCTGCCTGGCCGCCATGGGGATGGTGGTGGTCGGCTTCCACGCCATGGTGGCCCAGTACTGGATGCCCGAGGGAGCCGCGGTCGGCGCCGCCGATCGCCTCACGAAGGGGGCGGCAGCGAGCTTCAAGCAGGGGATGGGGGTCTTCGAGTACTACCGGACGACCATTGGGTATTCACAGTACATCGAGATGCTCCCCAGCCTGCTGCCCCACCTCCTGCTCGGTGTCTTGCTGACTGTGACGAGCCTGCGGGCGCTCTGGAAGGGCGGCGTCGTGAGGCCGCGTCTGGTTCTCGCGTGGAGTGTCCTGCTCCTGGGCCTCGCCGTGGGGGCCTTCCACGCGGGTGCCTTCGCGTACTTCTGGATGACCCTGGGGCTCTTCCCCGCCGTGGCCCTGGTGCTCGCCCGGGACGCCATGGAGGAGAGTCTCGCCTTCCTGCCGCGTCCCGCACTGACGGCGGGGGTGGCGGCCTTCTGGCTCCTGCTCGCACTGCCGGGAGTCGCGGCCATGGGCTCCCTGCTCGAGGACAGCCAGCGCGTTCAGCGCGAGAGCCTGGCCTTCACCCACCGCAACTTCGAGCGCGGCGACTCCGGCTTCCATCCCGAAGGCGGCCTCTTCTGTCGGGATGCGCCCCATCGTTTCCCGAACTACTTCTCCCGGGCCATCAACGCCAGCTTCGGTCCTGCGTCGGCCTGCGAGAGCTGCACCTGGGATTTCATCAACCGCTTCGAAGGCGAGCAGGTGAAGTTCATCCTCGAGTCCTACCGGCTTCACCAGTTCCCGCCCCTGGTGCGCAGCTTCTGGCTCGATCACTACGTGCCCTATCGCGGCTCGGTGCTGGTGGCGGGCCGGCGCTTCGGCGGCGCAGACGCGGCGCAGTCGGTCGAGTTCAGTCTCGTCGTGGATGGGGAGTATCTCTGGCTTCCTGCGGCGCGCGAGGCCGAGATCGCCATCGACGGCGTCTCCCTTGCCCGCGGCGGACGCATCCGCCTCGACCGCGGGCTCCACACCGCGCACTTCGCCGGCCCCGCGCCCGAGGGCCTCCTGGTCCTCGCCATGAGCGAAGCGCCCGGTCCAGGGCTCGAGCCCTTCTACCGGCAGTACTAGCCGCCTCCGGCACCGGGGACCTCGCGGTGGGATCTGTGGTACCCGTTCACCGGTATGCGTGAAATCGTCGCCGTCACCCTCGCTCTTGCAGTCGCGTTGCCCGCCTGGGGCGCCGAGATCGACGGCGTGACTTCACGCAGGGTCGTGCTCGGGGATTCCACGCGCCACCTCGATCGCTGGACGAACGAGCGCCTGCGGCGCGGCGTCGATCGCGCCAACGCGCGGGGGGAGGCTTGCGACGAAGAGGCGCTCTACGATGAGCTGCGCCGCGCGATCTCGTCGCCTTTCATCGGGCACCTCGTGGCTGAGGAGCTCAACGCCGACCCGGAGCTCGACTCCCGGCGCATCCCGCTACGCGATTCCATCTACCGCGACCTGGGCCTCTTCGACGCCGTCAGCGTCCATGTCAAGAACCTGAGCGCCGTGGTCCGCATGAGCGATCATGTCGTGGGCGTCGACAAGCTCGGCCACTTCTTCGTACAGGGATGGAAGTACTTCGACATCGCCTACCGCGAGGGCGATGGGGTCCCGGCGGCGGCGAGCTGGGGCGAGAGGAGCGAGCGAAGCTACTTCGGGCTGTATACGACCGGCATCTATTCCCATGCCGACCTGGTCGCAAACCTGGAGGGAATGCGCTTCTGGCTGCGAATCCTGGGTGACGCCGCCGACCCCCTCGACGAGGGCTACTTTCGCAATCGTCCCTACGTCGCGTGCCGGCGTCGCCTCGTCTTCGGGGAGAGGCGATGGCGGGTGCGCCGAAAGGTGCGTCTGCGCCATTACGTGACGGGTGCCTGGGACGAGGCGATCAACTGCTGCGACTATCGCAGCCCCGAGATCCGTGCCCTCGTCGAAGGCCGGATCGAGGAGCAGGCGAGCCTGGACGGCGTGAGCTATGCCTGCCCGCTGGAGCCCGCAGCCTGCGTGGCCGCAAAGGAGCGCTACGGCGCTCTCGCGGATCGCTTGCTCCATCCCCGCTGTCTCGCGGCCGAGGGCCAGCGGCGCCCCTGGTGGAAGTTCTGGTAGCCCGCCTGCCTCCTGGAATCGCCCCACTGCGCCCTCATCCGCCGCCCGCATCCTTGGCGAGCATCGGGGCGAGCGTCTTCGCCAGGCCGGCGAGGTTGATGTTCCTTCCGCCCCACTTCAGACCCGCGCTGACGAGGATACGGGTGTCCCTGTTTCCGCCGGTCACGCCCAAGCCGAGGTTCAGCCAGGTCTGACTGACGATCTTGATGTCACTGTGCAGTGCGGCTTCGTAGCCATGGGACGACGCGCCGATCTCGGGGTTCTGGTAGACATAGGACCCTTCGACGGAGAAGGTCAGTGAAGACTTGCCCGCGCGGAAGCGCGCCCCCGCCAGGACGGTGTCCTCCTTCACGAAGAGGCCGCTCGCCACCGGACTCAGCTCGTCGAGGCGGAAACGCAGGTGTCCGATCAGCTGGGCGTTCTCGCCAAACCAGCTCTCCTCCCCCTCCTCCTCGGCCTTCTTTCGGGCTTCCTCGAACCCGTAGGCGACCGAGGTCCAGAAGGTCGCGCCGCCCCACGAGAGGTCGGCGCTCGTGCCGCCCTCCTGAATCCATGTCGGCGCTGCGGCGATATCCCACGCGGACGCATTCCACAGACGCTTCTCGCTCTCGAGCAGGCATTCGTCGGCCCTGGCTTGCACCTTCTCGAACCGCGCGTCCACGGCAGCAAGCCACTCATCGCGACTGGAAAAATCAGTGAGAAGGGGAATCCCCATCTCGTCACCCATGAGGCAACCCTCGAGCTCCTCGTTGCTTCGCGGATCACCTCGATCCCAGAGGGTCGTCCGAAGCCCGAGTCCGAGACGCAGCGACTTGTCGTTCTTGCTCGTGCCCTTGGTGGTCGCCAACGAGAGCTGCGTGCGCGCCATGTAGCGGTGGAATGTGCTGTTGCGATACTTCCTGATCGTCAGCTGATCGCCTCTGATCATCATATAGGGAGCGACGTCGATCGCGAGCCCGACCTGGAAGTTGCCGTTCTTGTCGAGGCCCGAGAGCAAGCCGGTCGCGAACTCCCGAATCGTCGCCGGTCGCTGCACGTTTTCGGGCGTGAGCCCCAACGCGGTGAATCCCGGCGACTCCGGCACCGCAAGATCCAGCTTCAGCGCCGGAACCGGTGTATCCGTGGTCTCGAAATCGACGGCGCCGGCCGCAGGGGCACAGGTGAGCAGCAGGCTCAGCAGGTACGACAGAGCGCTTGCGCTTCGCATCATCGCCTCCTTCACGAGAGTTCGATCGTCCAGGAGTTCTTGAGATTCTTCATCGACGTCGTCATCTCGCCCGAATCCTTCCAGGACGCGAGCTGGAGTTCACCTTGCTTGATCTCGACCTCGATCGCGTAACGCTTCTTGCCCTTTTTCAGGGCCTTTACCCAGATCACCCCGTCGAGAATGTGACGGTTCAAGCCCAACAGCTCCTTGCGACTGGCGACGATTCGGAAGACGTCCTCGATGTCGTCCGTGTTGACGCCCTGACCAGACACTCTTGGGTTTCTTCCCTGGGCGTCCCAGAGCCCGAATGTGTAGTTCCCGAGCTGCGCGCGACCGACATGAACGCGGATCGTCGGGATCGGTCCAGTTGGGTCGATCTGGAGCTTCGCCATACCTCCCACCTCCTTCGCTCGCTCTTGCGCGTTGCACTCTGAATAAGCCCCACGCTCTGCATAAGCCCCACGCTCTGCATGGGGCCCAAGAGTACAATGAACTGAAGCGAAGCGAATGGCAAAGTCGATCCGCCGGATGACTTGGGTCGCAGAGCTGGAGGGAATGCGCTTCCGGCTGCGAATCCCGGGTGGAAGCCCCGGTGGCCCGTTCGGGGCGCCGCCTGGCTAGAACGCGCCCTTCTTGGTGAGCACGACGCCGAAGGTGCGAACGAGGATGGAGAGGTCGAGGAGCAGGGAGCGGTTGCGGATGTAGTAGAAGTCGTACTGGAGGTTCTCCTGCATGGGGAGATCCTTGCGGCCGAGGATCTGCCACAGGCCGGTGACGCCGGGCTTCACGCTGAGCCTGCGCCGCTGCCACTCGTCGTACTCGTCCACGATGAAGGGCATCTCGGGGCGCGGGCCCACCAGGCTCATGTTGCCCTTGATCACGTTGACGAGCTGGGGCAGCTCGTCGATGCTGGTCCGCCGCAGCCACAGGCCGAAGGGCGTGACGCGGGGGTCGTCGTTCGCCACCGGAGCCTTCGCGTAGGGGGCCGCGTCGGCCGGCATGGTGCGCAGCTTGTACATGGTGAAGGGGCGGCCCGCCTCGCCGATGCGGGTCTGGCAGAAGATGGCGGCGCCGGGGCTCTCGAGGCGGATCCGCAGGGCGCAGGCGAGCAGCAGGGGGGCGCTGACCGCCAGGGCGAGACTCGCGCCCAGCAGGTCGAGCACGCGCTTGACGGGCGCGTACACCGGGGCGACGCGATCGCGTCCCAGACGCACCAGGGGAAGATCGTCTACCAGCTCGACCGGGGTGCCGGCGGTCAGCACCTCGAAGAGGTTGGTCACGACGCGGAATACCAGGCCGAGATCCTCGCAGTCCAGCACCATGGCGAGCATGCGGGAGTGACCCATGGAGGGCATGGCGACGAAGACTTCCTCGATCTCGTGCTCGACCGTGACCCTGCGTAGATCGTCGATGCAGCCGAGGACCGGGCGGTTGGCAACCTCGCGCTTCTCTTCGTCGCTCTGCTCCTCGTCGAGGAAGCCCACCACCCGATAGCCGATCTCCGGGTGATCCTGGAGCTTCTGGAGCAGGCGGATGCCGCCGACCCCGCTTCCCAGGATCAGCGCCCGCACGTCGGCTTGTCCGCTGCGGTGGAGCCGGCGGCCGATGCGGTAGAAGGCGATGCGGCTCGCGCCCTGCAGCATGAGGTTGATGGCCGCGGTGAAGAGCACGACCAGACGTCCGAAGTCGAGCTCCTTGAAGAAGAAGCCGATGGCGCTGATCGCGATCAGGCCCAGGAAGACGCCCTTGAAGAGGTCCTGGAGGTGATCGATGAGGGTGCTCATGCGGGCGCTGCGGTAGATGCCGAAGACCCAGCAGGAGAGGATCCACGGGATCACGACGCCGGGCAGCGCGATCGAGTAGCTCTCGAAAGAGTTGAGAGGCTTGTCGAGAACCGGGGTCAGCGCGTCGCGCAGCCCGTAGGCTGCAAACCAGCCGAGGGAGACCAGCAGGACGTCGGTCCCGAGATGGATGCGGCGCAGGGCTTTCGCATCGAGCCTGGACATGGTCAGCCAGGGGCTCCGGTGGCCGGGGCGAGGCTCATGAGCCGCTCGAGCTCCTGCTCGCTGCGAACCGCGATGAGATTGCCCCAGGCCCGGTCGTCCTCGAGCTCGCAGGGGTAGGGCAAGAGGCGCCGCCAGCGGTGGCGCGCTCCGTAGGCGGTGATGGGGTGCCACTCGGAGACCAGCACGCGATAGCCCTGCTCGACGAGCAGTCCGGCCAGGTCCCGAAAGCCGTAGCCGAGGGCCTCGGTCTTCGCGTCTTCGAACTCGCACAAGACGACCGAGGGCTCGATGCGCTTCCAGGGAAGGCCCTGGAGGACGAAGAGATCCGTTCCCTCGGCATCGATCTTGAGGAAGTCGATGCGATCCACGCCGTGGTCGTCGAGAGCACGGTCCAGGGTCGTCACCTCGACCCGGTGGGACTGTTCGTGACTCTCGTGAAAGGCTGCCAGGGAGCTGATGCCGGTGGAGAGCTCGCTGGTGTACCAGGGAACCTCCGTGGCCGCCTGGTTGGAGAGGGCGCGCGGGTCGAGGCGAAGCTCGGGGAAGCGGCCGCACAAGCGCTGCAGCACAGCTCGATTTTTCGGATCCGGCTCGAAGGCGATCACCGCCCAACCCTGGAGCGCGAAGGGCTCGAGAGAGGCTCCGTGGTGAGCGCCCACGTCGACCATCGTGCGCGGCAGCGGCTGTTCCCGCAGCAGCTGGTGGATCAGCTCGACTTCGTCGAAGCGGCCGCGCCCCACGAGCCGCTTGAGGGTGCGCCGCAGCCTCGGCGGCAGTGCCCGCTTGATCCGCTGTGCTGCCGTCGCGTGTCCGGCCCCCATGAGCTCCAGCCCCCTCTACTTCGTACCCTTTTCCACATCGGCGACCGCCGGGGGAAACGTGACCCTATTGGGCGGCTGGGGCTGGGGCCGCGGCCACACGCGCCGGCCCGCCCTCGGCCGCCAGGAGGCCCTGCAGCGCCTCGGCGACGCGTCGGGTGATGATGCGGCGACCGGCGGCGTTGAAGTGGTCGCCGCTGGCGTAGTGCTCCAGTCGGAGCTCCGGGTCCTCGACGAAGTCCACGTGGGGAATGCCGCGATTCTCGAGGTAGCGCGTGGCCGCCTCGGCGAAGTCGCGGGCCTCCGGGCTCATTCCGCCCTCGAGCTGGGCGACGGGCTTGAAGACCAGGACCAGCTGGGGGATGCCGGCCGCCTCGATGAGCTCGGCGATGTGCGGAACGAAGCTCTGGTCGAAGGGCGCCGCCGGTCCGGACACGAACTTCTCACCGGCGTCCACGATCCCCTCCTCGCGCAGCGCAAGGGGGCCGGCAGCGAGGCGCCGGTGCACCAGGTCGCCCAGCTCCCGGCCTCGCGCCAGCTCGACGCCGAGGGCGATGGCGGACTCGTCGCCGAGGTAGTAGAGCGAGGCGAGGCCCCAGCCGCGCAGCGTCCGGTGAAGGCGCCGCTGCAGCTCCGTCCGCTTCGAGTAGAAATAGCTGTGCTCCGTCAGCCAGATCGAGGCGGGATTGGCGAGCCGATCGCCGCTCTCGGAAGCCAGCCGCTCGTAGACCTCCTCGTCGGGTCCCAGGAAGCGTTCGATGTCGCAGGCGCGTCGGGTCCGGAAGGAAGGGAGAAGCGCGTAGGTGGGACGGAAGCCCCAGACGAGCAGGCGCGGATGGGGCTTCACCGGCGCGATGGCGTTCTTGACCACCAGGTACCAGAAGCTGCTGTAGTGCCCTTCGTGGGCCTCGAAGTCGACTCCGGTCGCGGGGTCGAGGCGAGCCTCGAGGCTCTCGACGTCGATGCCGGTCTTGAAGATCGAGTTGCCCAGGAGGTAGATCCGACCCTGGGAGGGGCGGACCTTCAGGGCCTGCTCGCGGGTCGTGGCCTCCGGCTGGTGGGCGCTCAGCGCGAGGTCGAGCAGGGCGATCGCGAGCAGGGGCAGCGCGAGGAAGAGCGCCGCTGCGCTGCGCCCTTTCGTTGCGCTGCGCCGCTGCGCTTCGCTTCGCTTGGTCTCGTCGTTCATGGGTTGCTTCGCGTTGACGCTCATGGCTCTTTTGTCGTGTCCAATTTCTTGTGTCAGAACTTGAAGTAGATGAAGTCACCGCCGCCCTCGACGGCGAGGACGAGAAGTGCGACGAGCATGCCGCCCAGGGCCGGCTGGGTGACCCAGGACCAGCGCAGCTCGGCATTCGGGAAATCGGTGAGGGTTCGCTCCAGCCAGTCGAGGGCGCACGCGATGGCGACGTAGGGGGCGATGCGCAGGGCCGCGAGCAGGGCCAGGTCGGCGTGGCTCGGGTCGAGCAGCAGAGCCCGTGAATAGCTCGCGATCATGCCGACCTCCTCGACACGAAAGAAGAGCCAGCCGTAGACCACGAGCGCGAAGGTCGCGATTCGTGCCAGGGCCGGGTAGAGGCGCTCGCTGCGCAGGCCCGCCAGCAGTGGGCTCGAAGCCCAGGCCTTGTGGAGCACGAGCAGGCCGCCGTGAAAGGCACCCCAGAGGAGGAAGTTGAGGGAGGCCCCGTGCCACAGTCCGCTGAGTACCAGGGTCGCGAGCAGATTCAGTCGCTGCCGCCCCGCCCCTTGGCGGCTCCCGCCGAGGGGGATGTAGACGTAGTCCCGGAACCAGGTGCTCAGGGTGATGTGCCAGCGGCGCCAGAACTCGCTGGGGCTCCTGGCCAGGTAGGGGCGATCGAAGTTGATCAGGATGCGGAAGCCCATGCAGCGTGCGACGCCTCGGGCGATGTCGGTATAGCCCGAGAAGTCGCAGTAGATCTGAAAGGCGAAGCCCACCAGGGCGACGGCCACCAGGGGCCCCGAGAGAGACTCCTGCTCGAAGAGCCGGTCCACCACCGGGGCGATGTTGTCGGCGACCACCATCTTCTTCACGAAGCCCTGAAGGGCGGTGTAGCTACCCCAGGTGAAGTCCTCGCCCGAGGGTCGTCGCTCCCGCTTGATCTGGGCGAGCAGATGGGTGGCCCGCTCGATGGGCCCGGCGACGAGCTGGGGAAAGAAGGTCACGAAGAGAAAGAAGTCCAACGGGCTTCGTTCCGCGCGGCAGTCGCCGCGGTAGACGTCCACCAGGTAGCCCACGGTCTGGAAGGTGAAGAAGGAGATCCCGATGGGGAGCAGGAGCCCGAGGGTCGCGGGATGGAAGGAGAGGCCGATCCCGTCGCACAGGGATGCGATGGCGCCCACGAAAAAGTCGAAGTACTTGAAGGTGAAGAGGATGCCCAGGGCGATCCCGGCGCCGAGGGCCAGGATCGGGCGGGCTCGGTCGCGTCGGCGCTCCATGGCGATCGCGCAGGCGTAGCCCGTCCCCGCGCAGAGCAGGATCAGCAGGACGAAGCGCGGCTCTCCGTACGCGTAGAAGAACAGGCTCGCCGCGAGCAGGAAGCCGTTCTGGGCGCGTCGCGAGGGGAGCGACCAATAGACGAGGAGGACCAGCGCGAGAAAGCCGATGAAGACGAGTGAGGTGAATGCCACGGGGAATTCCCCAGCTCCGGTGGGCTCCGCGGGGCGAGCCGCTGCGTTCTAGCGAGTGGTCGAGTCCACCCTGCGTTCGCCTCCGCCCAGGAGCCTGCGCTTGGTGCGTAGCAGGGGCTGCCACAGGCGGGTCATGCTGGCGTCCAGGAAGAGGCGTCCCAGGCTGGAGTTGTTGATCGCCTGTCCGCTCCATCCTGCCACTACCTGGTCGCACACTTTTTCGTAGACGTGGCAGTCGTAGCGGTGGCCACCCCGCACCCGGCGCACCAGGCGGTAGGCGGGCTCACCGCGCAGGTACTCGGTGAGCATGCGGACGGCATTGATCTCCACGTTGTCGATCAGCAGCAGGCTGCCCGCCCGCAGGTGCCGGTCGACGTAGTGCCAGTCCAGCATGGGAAAGGGGAAGCTGTGGTTACCGTCCATCAGGGCCACGTCCACGCCGCCTTCGATCTCCAGCCCGGGCAGCGCCCGGTCCGACGACTCCGCGACGAAGACCAGACCCTTGTCGCTCAGCTGATGCTCGCTGAGAAAGCGCCGGATCAGGTCGTTGGCGGTCCGGTCGGGGTTGACGCAATAGTGCCGGGCCACGCTGGCGGCAAAGACCACGGTCGAGTGGCCTCCCCCGATCTCGAGGGTGGTCTGCTCCGGCCGCAGCAGCTCCAGCAGGGCCTGGAGGCTGTCCAGCGGGAGGGCCGCCGAGGCGCGTGCGAAGCGACTCGTGTCGCTTCCGCCCTGCTCGACGAAGAGCTTCTCGCTGCTGCGCAGCCCCTTTGCGCCCGCGTGCAGCTGGAAGAGGGGGTGCTCGGCGCTCAGCAGCTCGAGCAGTTCCGAGTTCATGGCTTCTCTTCCCCGTATCCCGCGTCCTCGAAGAGTGACTCGAAGCGCACCTTCTCGAAGACCTCGAGCTGTCCACCCACGGTCGCGTCGACAATCTGGCGCCCGTCCGCTTCGAAGGCCTCCCGTGCGAGGCGGTAGGCGCCTTCGGAACGCAGCAGGTCGGGAAGCTGCCAGCGGCTGCCTTTGGGGAAGTAGTCCGGGTGACAGTGGTTCTCGTCCTCGGCGCTCTCGCGCACCTCTTCGCGGTTGGGAATCCCCTTGTCGTGGAAGGAGTGGTCGACGCCGAGCAGGATCACCTGATGAAAGCCCATGTGCCAGGCGAGCTGGATGGCGAGGTAGGTGACCGTTCCGCCGGAGCAGATCGCGCTGCGCGCATCGCGGCCGAAGAAGTCGCCGAGGGTGAGGGCCTGCTTGAGGTAGAGGATCGATTCGTCCTGCGGGTCGAAATGGCGGCGGCCGCTCCAGCTCAGGAATCGGGGCATGGAGAGCGCGGCGATGTCCGTGCAGAACTGCTCGAGCACGAGCTCGTTGGCGGCGCAGTAGTAGGTGGGCCGAAAGGGGAGCTCGTCGAAGAGCAGGTAGATCCGGTTCAGTCCGAAGCTGACCTCGTCTGCCAGCGGGGCGAGATCCATCTTCGCGAGGCTGGGGCCGTTGCCGAGGATGAAGCAACGCTGGCCGGCGTGGCGCCCTTCGAAGTCGCCGAGTCGTTGGCGGTTCGTCTGGGCGAGGCCCGATGGCGAGCTCCACGCCAGGCGGTGGGGGACATCGGCTGCTCGGCGCTGGAGCGCCGCCAGGATTCGCTCGGCGGTGAGCTCCCGGGCAGAGATCCGCCTGGGCCGCCCCTTGCTTGCCTGCCCGCTATTGGAATCCACCTGGCTCCATCCCCGTTCTCGCTGCGATTCGCCGATGCCGGCGCCAGTGCCGCTGCCGAGACCTGCGCTGCGCCGTCGTTTCATCGGCTCCTCGAGGGGATTTCTGGAGACAGGAGGCGCCCGCGGGCGCGCCGGGGGGAGAAGGAGAAATCCGAACGGCCGTAGTGGCCTATGCCTTGAGTTGCGGGGTCCCGCTGCCGATGAGGGAAGGGGAGGGCGGAGCGCCCTGGAACGCTCCGTCGGAGTGGGGGGGAGGCTCGTGGCGATCGCGGTGAGGTCCTTGGGGCAGGCCGGGTTCCGTCTCGAGCTGGGCGAGGCCGTGGTCTACCTGGACCCCTACCTCTCGGACTCCGTGGAAGAGAGCGAAGGGCCCCGGTTTCGGCGCCTGGTTCCGCGCCCGATGGCGCCCGAGCAGATCGACGATGCCGACTTCGTGCTCCTGACCCACGCCCACATGGATCACTGCGACCCGGGCACCCTGCCGCAGCTCGCCGAGGCGTCGCCGCTGGCCCGCTTCCTCGGTCCGGCCGAGGTGCGTGAGGCGCTGCTCGACTTCGGCGTCGACGCGGGGCGAATCCTCGTACCCGCCGAAAAGTGGCAAGCTCTCACGCCGGAGCTGCGCGTTCACCCGGTTCCCGCGGCCCACCCGGAGCTGGAGCGGGACCGCGAGGGCGGGGCGCGCTGCCTGGGATTCGTGCTCGACTACTCTGGAAACCGCGACGTTGGGAACCGCGACGAGCGCCGTATCTATCACGCCGGTGATACCTCCCCCTGCCACGAGCTGATCCGGGTGCTGCGCTCCTTGCGCCCGCTGCACGTTGGCCTGATCCCCGTCAACGAGTGCAGCTTCTTCAAGGAGCGCCTGGGGATCGTGGGCAACATGACCCTGCGCGAGGCCTTCCTGCTCGCCGAGGAGATCGGCGTCGAGACCCTGGTCCCGATCCACTGGGACATGTTCGCACCCAACTCGGTCTCGCGGGAGGAGATCGAGCTCCTCTATGGGGAGCTGGCGCCGCCCTTCGAACTTTCCATCGATCCAGTGGAGCTTTAGCGACCCTCATGCTCGCGAGCATCGTCATCCGCACCCTCGACGAGGAGCGCCACCTGCAGGCCCTCCTCGAGGCCATCGAGTCCCAGGAGTCCGAGATTCTGGAGACCGAGGTCGTGTTGATCGACTCGGGCTCCACCGATCGCAGCCTCGAGATCGCCTCGAGCTACGGCTGCCGCATCGAGCACATCGGCCGCGACGATTTCAGCTTCGGCCGCTCCCTCAACCGCGGCTGCGCGGCCGGCACCGGAGACATCCTGGTCTTCGTGAGCGGGCACTGCGTTCCCCTCGGCGTCGACTGGCTGGAGCGGCTCACGGCGCCCATCGCCTCGGGCGAGGTCTCCTATGCCTACGGGCGCCAGATCGGCGGGCCCGGAAGCCGTTACAGCGAGAGCCGGCTCTTCGCCAAGCAGTATCCGGAGCAGAGCCGGATCCCCCAGCAGGGCTTCTTCTGCAACAACGCCAACGCGGCGCTGCTGCGGAGCGCCTGGGAGAAGGAGCCCTTCGACGAGGAGTCTTCGGGCCTCGAGGACATGGACCTGGCGAAGCGCCTCGTGGACCAGGGACAGCGCGTCGGCTACGTCGCCGAAGCGCCGGTGATCCATCACCACGACGAGAGCTGGCAGCAGGTGCGCTGGCGCTTCGAGCGGGAAGCCCTGGCGCTCCAGAGCATCATGCCCGAGATCCATCTGAGCGTGGCGGACCTGCTGCGCTACTTCCTGAGCGCCGTGCTCCTCGATCACGGTGCGGCGCTGCAGGAGCGTCGCCTGGCCCCGGTCTTCTTCGAGGTCCTCGCCTTTCGCTGGCAGCAGTATCTCGGCTCCTACCGCGGCAACCACGAGCACCGCAAGCTCTCGAAGCGGCGCAAGGAGCACTACTTCTTCCCCAAGAACTTCTCCAAGGAAGACAGAAGGCACCAATGCAATTCCAATCACAGCGGCGGAGGAAGCCGATGAGCGAGCCCGAGTCCGACCTGCGCCTGGTCGCGCTACTGCCCATGAAGGCCCACAGCGAGCGGGTCGCGGGCAAGAACTTCCGGCCCTTCCGAGGCAAGCCCCTCTACCGCTGGATGCTCGACACCCTGCTCTCCCTTCCCGAGGTCGCCCAGGTGGTCATCGACACCGATGCGCGCGAGCTGCTGGCCTCCCACGGCACCTTCGAGACCAGCGACCTGCGCATCCTCGACCGGCCCGAGGAGCTCTGCGGCGACCACGTCAGCATGAACCGGATCCTCGAGCACGACATCGCGAGTATCCCGGCGGACCTCTACCTGATGACCCACACCACCAACCCCCTGCTCTCCGCCGCCAGCGTGCGCGGCGCCTTCGAGGCCTTGCACAAGCAGCGGGAGGCGAGCGACTGCGACTCCCTCTTCAGCGTGAATCGCTTCCAGACGCGCTTCTACCGGGAGGACGGCAGCGCGGTGAACCACGACCCCGCTGATCTCATCCGCACCCAGGACCTCGAGCCCTGGTACGAAGAGAACTCGAACCTCTACCTCTTCACCCGGGAGAGCTTCGCCGCCACGGGGGCCCGCATCGGTGTCTGCCCCATGCTCTTCGAGACCCCCCTGGCCGAGTCCGTCGACATCGACGACGCGGCGGGCTGGCGTCTGGCTTCGCTCATCGCCTGCGGGCTCGAAGAAGAGGAGGCGGCGTCGTGAAGGTCCTCGTTACCTGCCCCCCCATGCTCGGAATGCTCGACGTCTTCGTCCCCCGCTTCCGCGAAAGTGGTATCGAGGTGGTGGCCGCCGAGGTGAGCCAGCAGCTCTCCGAGGAGGAGCTGCTCAAGTGCGTGCCCGAGGTGGAGGGCTGGATCATCGGTGACGACCCCGCGACCCGGGCGGTCTTCGAGGCGGGGCAACGCGGACACCTGCGGGCCGCCGTGAAGTGGGGCGTGGGCGTCGACAACGTGGACTTCGACGCGGCCCGGGATCTCGGAATCCCCGTGGCGAACACGCCGGGCATGTTTGGCGCCGAGGTGGCGGATGTCGCCCTCGGATACCTGATCGGTCTCTCCCGGGAGCTCTTCGCCATCGACCGCGCCGTGCGGGGCGGCGACTGGGCGAAGCCTCGCGGCCGCTCGCTGGCGGGCAAGCGGGTCGCCCTGGTGGGCTTCGGCGACATCGGCCGCGCCCTTGCGCGGCGCCTGCTCGCTCTGGAGATGCAGGTCGCCGCCTACGACCCGGTCTTCGAGGCTCCGTCGGGCTACAGCATGCCGGTCGGCCTCGAGGCGGTCGAGGTCGCGAGCTGGCCCCAGGGCATCGAGCAGGCCGACTTCCTGGTGTTTACTTGCGCGTTGACCTCTGCCAATCGCCACATGCTGGACGCTGCCTTGCTCGATCGGTCGAAGCCGGGTCTGTGCGTGGTCAACGTCTCGCGCGGGCCCCTCATCGACGAGCCCGCGCTCGCCGAGGCCCTCGAGCTGGGCCGGGTTCGTGCTGCCGCCCTCGACGTCTTCGAGGAGGAGCCCCTGGCCTGCGCCTCGCCCCTGCGCGAGCTCGGCGCGCGCGTCGTCTTCGGCTCCCACAACGCATCGAACACCGAAGAGGCGGTGCTGCGCGCCAGCTACCGGGCCATCGACCTCCTCTGCGGCTTCCTGGGGGTGGGTCCGGAAGCGCGAGCGAGCGCGGGCGAGCGCTCGGGAGATCGAAGGTGAGGCAGGCCCTCATCACCGGTGCGGCCGGCGGGATCGGCCAGGCTCTGTGTCTCGCCTTCAAGCGCGCGGGCTATCGCGTCATCGCCACGGACCTGAAGCAGCCCGCGGGCGACTACGACCACTATCTCTCGGGCGACCTCGCCGCCCTGGTGCGCGAGCCCCTCTCCCGAGCGGACTACCTGCGTGAGCTGCGCGAGGCGGTGGGCAGGGGTGGGCTCCACGCTCTCGTCAACAATGCCGCCGTGCAGGTCGTGCAGCCCGTAGAGGCGCTGCGGGTCGACGACTGGCACCTCAGCCTCGACACCAACCTGGTGGCACCCTTCCTGCTGATTCGCGAGCTGCTGCCCGATCTGCGCAAGGCCCGGGGTTCGGTGGTGAACATCGGAAGCATCCACGCGCGTCTCACCAAGCCCGGCTTCGCCTGCTACGCGACCAGCAAGGCAGCCCTCGATGGCCTCACCCGCAGCCTGGCCGTAGAGCTGGGAGGCCAGGTGCGAATCAACGCCGTGAATCCGGCCGCGACCGCGACCCCCATGCTGCAGGCGGGCTTCGCAGGGCGCGAGCAGGCCTTTGCGGAGCTGGGTGCCATGCACCCGGTGGGCAGGGTGGCGGAGCCCGCGGAGGTTGCTCGCAGCGTGGTCTTCCTGGCTTCCGATGACGCCTCCTTCATGAACGGCGCCACCCTCGACGTGGACGGCGGGATCGGCGCCCGGCTGCACGACCCCGAATGAGCGACACGGGGGAGGTCGACGGGAGCACGGCCGCCCCGGCCGCTTCTCGCCTCGAGATTCCGACCGCGGCCACGTTGCGTCTGCCCTTCTTCGTTGTTGCGATCTTCGTTGTTGCGATCTTTCTTGTTGCGTTCGGGGCCCGCCTCTTCGGGATCGAGACCGAGTCGATCTGGGTCGACGAGGCCTTCAGCATCGCGGCCAGCCAGGGCGAGCTGTCCCAGGTGCTCGAGACCGCGGCGCGCGACACTCATCCTCCCGGTTACTTCCTCGGCCTGCACCTGTGGCGCGGCGTGATGCCCGACAGCGATGGCGGGATTCGCGCCTACAGCACTTTGTGGAGCCTGCTCGGCCTGCTCTTCCTGCTGCTGCTCGTACGCGACACCCTGGGCGCGGGTCCTGCCCTGCTGGCCGGTCTGCTCATGGCTGTGAATCCCCTGGACCTGTACTTCGCCCAGGAAGCCCGCATGTACTCCCAGGCTGCAGCCCTGGGCAGCGCGAGTGCCTGGCTCCTGTGGCGATGGCTCGGGGCGTGGCGCGCCGGGCAGCCCGGCCGAGCCGGCCTGAGATGGGCCGCGGGCTACGCGCTTGCGGCGACGGCGCTCCTCTACACCCACTATGTGACCGCCACCCTGCTCCTCGCCCAGGGGATCTACGCACTCGGGTGTCTCGCGGCCCGGCGCCAATGGCGTGGCGTTGCGACCTATCTCGGCCTGAGCCTCGTCGTCGCCCTGGCCTTCCTGCCCTGGCTGCTCTACGTCCTCGGTTTTCGCGACTCCTTCTACGCCTCGCAGGTGCTCTCGTACATGCCCGTCCCCAGCCTCGAGGATTACCTCTCTCTTCCGGGCCGGGAGTGGCTCTGGGGCCGGGTCCGGACGGTGCACGACCCTTGGTGGGGACTCACCCTGTTGCTTCCCCTCTCGATCTTCGCCGCCGCGGCGTGGGCCGGGCGCGGACGCGCCGCCGAGCGGGGAAGGCGAGAGGCCCTGGTCTTCGTGGCCGGGCTCGTGGTGACACCGCTGCTCATCAGCGCTCTCGTGGGCCAGATCTGGGAGACGGTCTACTTCCGGCCGCGCTTTCCGGTGCTCGTGCTGCCCGGCTTTCTCGCCTTGCTCTCCTGCGCGTGCATCAGCCTCCCGCGGCGGGCGCTCAGCATCGCTGCGGCTCTGCTCTGCGCCGGCGTGATGGTCGCGGGCAGCGTGGCCCAGCACTACACGTCCCAGAAGCGGGCCTGGCGCGAGACGGCAAGCCACTGGCCCGGCGGCACCCAGCCCGCCTTCTACGTCATCTTCCCGCCGGAGCAGCAGCGCCCCCTGCGCCATTATCTCGCAGGGCGCATTCGCCACACCCCGCGTGCGGTGCTCGAGCGATTGATGCCCCTGCCGGCGGGCACGCTGATCTGGGTGGGCAGCTGGCCCGAAGG
>JAFDEK010000014.1 GCA_019310385.1 Deltaproteobacteria bacterium | reverse complement strand
CCACGGCGGAATGGGGGCGGATATCGACTACCCGATCCACCGCTACTTCCTGTGCTGGAAGCAGCTCGACCTCTGCCTCGGCAGCTCCGGTCGCCACATGGCGCGCCTGGGCGAGGAGCTGACGGCCGCGCCGTAGGCGAGAGCGGGCAGGTCGAAGCCCTGCCCGCTGCCCAAGGGCTAGGCGCGAAGCCTCCGCCAGCCGACGAGTCCCAGCAGACTCCAGAGCATCGTCATGGCGAGCGGACTCAGGGACGGGACATCCGGCGCGAGAGCGGGAGTTGCGAGGCGAAATCCCACACCGTCGCCGTAGTACGAAGGCTCGAGGCTGATCCGGAACGATGCTGCGAGGATGCCTGGGGAGTTGCCGTTCCTTCCGCCCCGCAAGCTACGCTGCGAGGCGTCGACGATCGCTTCGTTCCACTCGAAGACGTTTCCGCCCTGGTCGAAGGTGAAGTTCGGGCTGGCCGCACCCGTGTAGCTCCCTACGTTGGTCAGGTCGCCATTGTAAGGGCCGCAGTTCGCCGTATTCGCCGTCGGCCCTGGCACAAAGCACGCGATCTGCGCGTCCGTGCCGGCCGGGTAGTCGAAGTAGATCATCGCACCCGTGTCGTAGTAGGCGGCCTTGTACCACTCGTCTTCACTCGTGACGAAGACCGCAGCTCCGGGGTTTCGCGCAACTGTGTTGGTAATGATGTTGATGGGCGTGAGCGTGTAGGCGCCGTCCTCCGTCGTCGTGTCGTCCTGGGCGCCCGTCGGCTGACCATTGTGCAACCAGTTGGCGAAGCGAGTGGCGTCCCAGAACGACACGCAATCCACCGGCAATTCCCCGCGGCCGTCGATCAACGCGTAGCTGTAGCTCCCCGAGCTGCCACTTTGCGTGATACCGCCGAAACCGGAGCCCATGCCCGTCTTGTAGAGCCCGTGGGTGTCCGTCACCGCCACTGCGTTCAGGAAATCGGCATACTGGATGTTGGTGACCTCGTACTTCGAGATCCTGTAGGGCGCGGCCACCGACCCGAAGCAGCCCTCCGTCTGCGCATCACAGGCATTGCCGGAACCGACCACCGTCACCCAATCCATCCCGACCACCGCGGAGGCCGCCGGCGGCAGTACCAGAAGAGCCACCGCAACGGGAAGCCAGATCGAGCACGCGCTGATCTTCACCAAGGTTCTCCTCGCGAGGAATCCCGCCTACACACCAGCGGGACTGGACCATCCTACCAGCATTGCGAGTTCGGGAGCGAGGGAGAAACGGCAATTGGAAACAGCAAGTGATAGGGCCGCAACACCGGACGCACCCTCTGGTGTCGCAGCAACGGAGACCGCTTTCCGTTGCAGCAACAGTGGTTGCCCCGGCTTCTGCCGGCTGGACTGCTACCTATCGCGGCTGCCCAGGACCCGAATAGGGCGGCCGGCCAAGGCTTGGCTCCAGGCCCCTGCTGGCCGATGCTTGTCACTTGCGAGGGGGCCGCACGCGCGGCGGGGGTGAGTGGATGGCGATCGAGATCAGGATGCCCGAGGTGGCGGCGGACATGACCGAGGCCGACCTCGTCACCTGGCTCGTGAAGCCCGGCGACCGGGTCGCCGAGGGCGAGCTCATCGCCGAGATCGAGACCGACAAGTCGACGGTCGAATTCGAGTCGCCGGCGGCGGGAATCGTGGCCGAGATCCTGATCCCTGCGGGAACCGCGGGTGTGCGAGTCGGAGAAGTGCTCGCGATCCTCAGCGAAGGCAACGAGCCGCGCCCGAGCCCCGGTGCCCCCGCACCCGAGCCCGAGCCTTCCGAGCCCGTGCATTCCGAGCCCGTGCGTTCCGAGCTCGCCCTTTCCGAGAAAGCCGAAGCGCCAGGCGGTGGAGCGATCGAAGCGGTGGAGACTCCCCGCGCGGCGCCGCAAGCCGACGCATCGCCGACCCCGGCTACTGCCCTCGCCAGAAGACTGGCCTCCCAGGGCGGAGTCGATCTCGCCACGATCGAGGGGACGGGAGTGGGTGGCCGCGTCGTGAAGGCCGATGTGGAGGCGAAACTCGCGGGCGCTCCCGCTACGCCACAGGCCAAAGCCCCGGATCGCGAAGCGATCCCCGCCGAGCCGCAGGCCAAAGCCCCGGATCGCGAAGCGGTTCCCGCCGAGCCGCAGGCGAAAGCCCAGGATCGCGAAGCGATCCTCGCCGACGAGGCCTTTCGCGAGCTTCCCCACAGCCGCATGCGCCGAACCATCGCGCGGCGCCTTTCCGACGCGAAGCGCACCATCCCCCACTTCTACCTGCGCAGCGAGTGCCGCATCGACGCCCTCCTCGAGCTGCGGACTGAGCTGAACGAGGCCGCTGCGCACGAGCAGCGGCTCTCCGTCAACGACTTCGTGGTACGCGCCTGCGCGCTCGCGCTACAAGAGGTGCCCGAGGCCAACGCCTCCTGGGGAGAGGACGCGCTCATCTGCTACGAGCGCTCGGACATCGCCATCGCGGTGGCGACCGAGGGCGGACTCGTCACGCCGGTAGTGCGCAGCGCCGATCGCAAGGGGCTCGCCGTCCTGTCCCGCGAGATCCGCGACCTCGCCGAGCGGGCCCGCACCGGCAAGCTCCTGCCCCCGGAGTACCAGGGAGGGACCTTCAGCGTGTCGAATCTGGGCATGTACGGCGTCGACGGCGTCTACGCCATCGTGAACCCGCCACAGAGCTGCATCCTCGGCGTGGGGGCCGGCGAGGCGCGGCCGGCCGTCGTGGACGGCGAGCTCGCCGTCGCAACGATGATGACCTGCACCCTGTCCGCCGACCATCGGGTCGTGGACGGGGCCGTCGGAGCTCGCCTCTTGTCAGAAATCAAACGCCGTATCGAGAATCCACTGGGAATGGTGCTCTAGAGGGCTCCCGATAGTCGGGGTAGTGCTTTCGGGGCGCGCGGTGCTGGCGCATGGTCTCGATCCCCCGCAGCACGTCCCGGCGGCTCACCTGACCCACCAGACGGCCAGCGTCCACCACCGGGAAGCGCCGAACCTGGCAGCGCAGGAAGTGGTGCGCCAGGGCGTAGATGTCGACCTCGGGCCCCACGATGCGCTCGGCCTGGGTCATGTAATCCCGCACCGTACCCGTGTCGTGGAGGT
Organism: Deltaproteobacteria bacterium; assembly: GCA_019310385.1. GTDB lineage: Bacteria > Myxococcota_A > UBA9160 > UBA9160 > UBA4427 > JAFDEK01. The sequence goes on along the minus strand of JAFDEK010000014.1, from coordinate 63,996 downwards.
TCTCGCTATGGAAATCGCCCGACGCGAGCACCCGGAGGCAGTCGGCCTCCGAGAGCATTCCCACCAGCTGGCCGTAGACATCCACGACCGGCGCTCCGGAAATCTTGTTCTTGAGCAGAACACCGATGGCTTCGAAGATGCAGGTTTCGGTGCCGAGCGTGACCAGATCTCTGGTCATGATCTCTCGGGCGGTGGGAATGCGATGCGCTTGGGTCATGGTCGGGCACCTCTTGGCAGAGTCTCGTTCGAGCACCCCTCGCGGGGAAGCCCGTGGACGCATCGACGCCACCAAGACCCTCGAGCCAGGTGAATGCTGGCGCCGGGCCATTCACCTGCCGGTCTCGCTAGCTACATTCTACGCGGACGCGGACGGGATGGGCAAGGCGAGAAGTGCGAAATCCCACCGAATTTCAGCTACCTGCGGGCGGGCGAGAGCCTCCTCGACTGCTGCTTCGGCGCTTCCGGGAGTGCGCCCTGTGAGCCAGACCACTCCTGTTCGACTTCCTGCTCAATTGGGTGCGTTTTTTTGGCCACACTCCGATTCGCATGCAGCGTGCCAGAGGATCCCAGAAAGCGCTTCGAAGTTCGAAATTGGACCCCGAGGTCCATTGTAAGCGCGGCGGTTTGTTCTAATCTCTGCGACGCTCAGTCGCTTCCGAGAGCAAGCAGGTCGCAGGAACGCGATCTCGAGCGCCCGGCGCAGAGCCTCCCGACACCAGTGACCCACCGTGCGAGATCTTCGCGGTCCGCCGGCAGTGGAGGGTGACTCGAGGCTCGGGGCACCACGCAATTCGGAAGCAACGGCCGCGCAGCGGCCAACGCGCGGGCGGGCCTTCGGTCCGTGGAATCGGAGAAGCGACGAACGCCGATGGACGAACAGCGATGGTAGTGCACAAGATCGCCAAGGGGCTCGACCTGCCTATTTCGGGTCAGCCGATCCAGATTATTCGAGAGTCCGTCCTGCCAACCCGCGTTGCGGTGATGGCCGACGACTTCCCGGGCCTGAAGCCGGGCATGCTCGTCGAAGAGGGCGAGACCGTAAAACGCGGTCAGCCCCTCCTCGAGGACCGCAAGGCCGCGGGCGTGATCCATACGGCGCCGGGAGCCGGACGCGTCATCGGCATCTACCGCGGCGCGCGGCGCGTGCTGCAGTCGGTGGTGATCGATCTCTCGAACAGCGAGCGGGCCGGCACGCCGGACGACTCGGAGTTCATGGCCTTCGAGAGCTACAAGGCCGCAGATCCGGCGTCCCTGGGCCGAGAAGACGTCGTCGCCCTGCTCGTCGAGTCGGGCCTGTGGACGGCCCTGCGCACGCGCCCCTTCAGCAAGGTGCCCGCGACCGACACCGCGCCGGCGGCGATCTTCGTCAACGCCATGGACAGCAATCCCCTCGCGCCCCTGCCCGAGGTCGTGCTGGCCGGTGAAGAAGAGAGCTTCAACCGGGGCCTCGCGCTTCTCTCGAAGCTCACCGAAGGCAACACCTACCTCTGCATCGACCCTCACTCGGCCATCGACGACTGGGTCGACGCACCGGTGACGCTGGAGCGCTTCACGGGCCCGCACCCGGCCGGCACCACCGGCCTGCACATCCACCTCGTCGAGCCCGTGAGCCGTGCGAAGACCGTCTGGCACATCGGTTATCAGGATGTAGTGTCCGCGGGCAAGCTCTTCGCGACCGGGAAGCTCGACGTGAACCGGGTCATTTCGGTCGCGGGCCCTCTCGTCGAGGATCCGCGCCTGCTGCGCACCCGGGTCGGCGCCTGCGTGGACGAGATCACCGGGAACAGCTTCTCCGCCGAGGCCCGGGTGATCGCTGGCTCGGTGCTCTCGGGCAAGAAGGCCATGGGGAGCGCCTTCGAGTTCATGGGCCGCTACGACCTGCAGATCAGCGTCATCCGCGAGGGGCGCGAGCGCGAGTTCATGGGCTGGCTCGATCCGGGCATGAACAAGTTCTCCACCATCCCCATCTATCTCTCGCGCCTGCTCGGCGGCAAACGCTTCGACTTCACGACCGCCACCAACGGCTCGCCCCGGGCCATGGTCCCCATCGGCATGTACGAGCGCATCATGCCCCTGGACATCCTCCCCACCTTCCTGCTTCGCTCCCTGCTCGTGGGTGACATCGAACGCGCGGAAGAGTTGGGGGCCCTCGAGCTCGACGAAGAAGACCTCGCCCTGTGCACCTTCGTGGATCCCGGCAAGACCGACTTCGGGCCCGTTCTGCGCAGAAACCTCGAGATGATCGAGAAGGAAGGCTGATGGAGTTCAAGCTGCTCCGCGACGCACACGACAAGGTCGCACCCCTCTTCGAGAAGGGAGGCAAGCTCGAGAAGCTCTATCCCATCTGGGAAGTGCACGACACGGTCATGTTCACGCCGGGCGACGTCACCAAGACGGCCTCCCACGTGCGCGACGGCATCGACCTCAAGCGCATGATGATCACCGTGGTGATCGCGCTCGTGCCCTGCATCCTCTTCTCCATGTACAACACGGGCTACCAGGCCCAGCTCGCCATCGCGAGCGGCGCGATCCCGCTGGAAGACTGGCGCATGGCCATCTGGGCCGGCGTGGGCCTGTCCTTCGACTTCGCGAACCCGCTCCTCTGCATCGCCTTCGGAGCCCTCTACTACCTGCCCGTCCTCATCGTGACCTTCGTGGTAGGTGGGGCCGTCGAGATCGGCGGCGCCATCATCCGGGGCCACGAGGTCAACGAGGGCTTCCTGGTGACGGGCATGCTGCTGCCCCTCACCCTGCCCGCCACCATCCCCCTGTGGCAGGTCGGCATGGGGATGGCCTTCGGACTGATCTTCGGCAAGGAGGTCTTCGGCGGCACGGGGATGAACTTCCTCAACCCGGCCCTGGTGGCGCGAGCCTTCCTCTTCTTCGCCTACCCCGCCCAGATCAGCGGTGACGAGCCCTGGATCGCGGCCATCACCAGCGGCGTCGATTCCTTCACCAGCGCCACCTGGCTCTCCCAGGCGGCCTCGACGCCCGGCGCCCTCGAGGCCCATAGCTGGTGGGACGCCTTCCTCGGCTTCATTCCGGGATCCATGGGGGAGACTTCGGCTCTGGCCTGCCTGCTGGGCGCCGCGCTCCTGATCTCGACCCGCGTGGCGTCCCTGCGCACCATGCTGGGCGTTGCCCTGGGCACCTTCGTCATGGCCACCTTCCTCAACATGGTGGGCTCCGAGACGAACCCCATGTTCGCGATCCCCTTCCACTGGCACATGGTGCTGGGCGGCTGGGCCCTCGGCACAGTCTTCATGGCCACGGATCCGGTGTCCTCGGCCTTCACCGACCGCGGCAAGCTCTTCTACGGCTTCGGGATCGGCGTCCTCTGTGTGCTGGTCCGGGTCGTGAACCCCGCCTATCCGGAGGGGATGATGCTCGCGATCCTGTTCATGAACATGTTCGCGCCGCTCATCGACCACTTCATCGTTCAGGGGAACATCAAGCGGAGGGCCGCCCGTTATGCAGCATAGTACGGGCTACATCATCGGATTCGCGGTGGCGGTCTGTCTCGTGTGCTCGGTCTTCGTTGCGAGCTCGGCAGTGCTGCTCAAGGACCGCCAGGACGCCAACATCCTGCTGGACCGCCAGTCGAAGGTCCTCACCGTGGCGGGACTCATGCAGGAGGGACAGAGCCTCCCCGCCGAGGAGATCGGACGCATCTTCGCGGAGAGCATCAAGCCGCGAGTGGTGGAGATCGCGAGCGGGAGCTACGCGGACACCGCGGTCGACGCGGGCAGCTACGACCAGCGCAAGGCCGCCTCCGATCCGGCGCGCAGCAAGCCGGCACCCAAGAACGGAGCCCGGGTCATGCGGGTACCCGACTACGGTCTCGTCTACCTGGTGCAACAGCCCGGCGAAGAGGTCGAGGCCATCATCCTCCCGGTCGAGGGCAAGGGCCTCTGGTCCACCCTCTACGGCTACATCGCCCTGGCGCCCGACACCCGCACCATCAAGGGCATCACCTTCTACGAGCACGGCGAGACGGCCGGGCTCGGTGGCGAGGTCGACAACCCGCGCTGGAAGGCCCTGTGGCCCGGCCGCCTGGCCTTCGACGAGCGCTGGAAGCCCCGCATCGCGGTCAAGAAGGGCGCGGCGGGCCCCATCGCGAGCGACCCCTACAACGTGGACGGTCTCGCGGGCGCGACCCTCACGAGCCGCGGCGTGACCAACCTGCTTCGCTTCTGGCTCGGCAACGACGCATTCGGCCCCTACCTCGCCGGCATCCGCAGCAGCGGGACCCTCTGAGCACCCGAGACACCAGAGAGAGAAGAGAGAGGAAACCCCATGGCAAGCATCGAGCGTGAGACGCTCATCGATCCCCTCTTCAACAACAACCCCATCAGCCTGCAGGTGCTCGGCATCTGCTCGGCCCTGGCGGTGACGACGAAGATGGAGGTCGCGCTGGTCATGAGCTTTGCCGTGATCGCGGTGACGGTCGGCGCCAACGTCGCGGTGAGCTTCATCCGCAACATGGTTCCTTCCAGCATTCGCATCATCGTGCAGCTCACCATCATCGCCTCCCTGGTGATCGTGACGGACCAGGTCCTGAAGGCCTTCGTCTTCGACATCAGCCGGCAGCTCTCGGTCTTCGTCGGGCTCATCATCACCAACTGCATCATCATGGGCCGCGCCGAGGCCTTCGCGATGCAGAACGACCCCAAGCTGAGCCTCATCGACGGTCTCGGCAACGGCGCCGGATACGGCATCGTGCTCATGGCTGTGGCCTTCGTGCGCGAGCTCTTCGGCAGCGGATCGCTCTTCGGCTACACGATCCTCCAGCCCGTCAACCAGGGCGGCTGGTACGTCCCCAACGGACTCATGCTCCTCGCCCCCGCAGCCTTCTTCCTGATCGGCTGCTTCATCTGGGTCGTGAGGAGCTGGAAACCCGAGCAAGTGGAGGAAGAATTCCGTGTTGGAACACTTCTTGAGCCTGGCTACGAAGGCAATCTTCGTTGAGAACATGGCTCTGGCCTTCTTCCTGGGGATGTGCTCGTTCCTAGCCGTTTCCAGGAAGGTCGAGACCGCGATCGGTCTGGGCGGAGCCGTCATCTTCGTGCTGGCGGTCACCTGTCCGCTGAACCAGTTCCTCAACAAGGTCCTCCTCGAAGAGGGGGCGTTGTCGTGGCTGGGGCTCGGCGACGTGAATCTCAGCTTCCTGAGCTTCCTCACCCTGATCGGGACCATCGCGGCCATGGTGCAGATCGTGGAGATGGCCCTCGACCGCTACTCGCCGGGGCTCTACAACGCCCTGGGCGTGTTCCTGCCGCTGATCGCAGTGAACTGCGCCATCCTCGGCGCTTCGCTCTTCATGGTGGAGCGCGATTACACCCTGGGCGAGGCGACCGTCTTCGGCGTCGGGTCGGGGATCGGCTGGGCCATCGCCATCGTGGCGCTGGCCTCCATCCGCGAGAAGCTGCGCTACAGCAACGTCCCGCCCGCCCTGCGCGGGCTCGGGGTGACCTTCATCATCGTGGGACTGATGTCCATCGGCTTCATGGCCTTCTCGGGAATCCAGCTCTGAGACGACCCGCGACAGCATCCAGGCAAGAGCGGCAGCATCCAGGTACCAGGTAAGAGGTGGCGCGAAAATGTGGACAATAATCTTCGGTGTGATCGGATTCACGGTCGTCATCCTGGCGCTGGTGGTGGTGCTGCTATTCGCCAAGTCGAAGCTGGTGGCCAGCGGCGACGTCGAGATCGTGATCAACGACGACCCCGAGCACTCCCTGAAGACCGCGGCGGGGGGGACCCTGCTCGGAACCCTGGCGGACAACCAGATCTTCATCCCTTCCGCCTGCGGCGGACAGGGCACCTGCGGCGTGTGCGAGGTGAAGGTTCTCGATGGCGGCGGAGCGCTGCTTCCCACCGAGGAGACCCACATCAGCCGCGGTGAGGCCCGGGAAGGCTGCCGCCTCGCCTGCCAGGTGAAGGTCAAGCAGGACATGAAGATCGAGATCCCCGCCGAGGTCTTCAGCGTCCGCAAGTGGCAGTGCACCGTCCGCTCCAACCACAACGTCGCCACCTTCATCAAGGAGCTCGTACTCGAGCTGCCCGAGGGCGAGGAGGTCCCCTTCCGGGCCGGCGGGTACATCCAGATCGAGTGCCCGCCCCACGAGGTCTCCTACAAGGGCTTCGACGTCGAGGAGGAGTACCGGGAGGACTGGGACAAGTTCGACGTGTGGCGCTACGTCTCCAAGGTGGACGAGACGGTTCTGCGCGCGTACTCCATGGCGAACTATCCCGACGAGAAGGACGTCATCATGCTCAACGTCCGCATCGCCTCGCCGCCCCCGCGCATGCCCGACGTTCCGCCCGGCAAGATGTCCTCCTACATCTTCGGCCTCAAGCCCGGCGACAAGGTGACCATCTCGGGCCCCTTCGGCGAGTTCTTCGCACGGCCCACCGACAACGAGATGATCTTCATCGGCGGCGGCGCGGGCATGGCGCCCATGCGCTCCCACATCTTCGACCAGTTCAAGCGGCTCGCATCGCAGCGCAAGGTGAGCTTCTGGTACGGCGCCCGCTCCCTGCGCGAGGCCTTCTACATCGAAGACTTCGACTCGATCCAGAGCGAGTTCGAGAACTTCCAGTGGCATCTCGCCCTCTCGGAGCCCCTCGAAGAGGACAACTGGACGGGTCTCACGGGCTTCATCCACCAGGTTCTCTACGACAACTACCTCAAGGACCACAGGGCTCCCGAGGACTGCGAATACTACATCTGCGGTCCGCCCATGATGAACGACGCCGTGATCCAGATGCTCACGGATCTGGGCGTCGAGCGGGAGAACGTCCTCTTCGATGACTTCGGCGGCTGACTCCGGCCGCGGATCCGCAAAGAGAGGGTCGGGTGGCGGCTTGAGCGGCCGGGCGAAGCTGGCGCTTCCGCTCTGCATCCTGGGCCTCCTTGCACTCTCGGTCTACCGCCTCCACTGTGCGGCGCCCGGGTTGCCCTACTTCGAGTTCGCGGGCGCCACCATGGGGACCACCTGGTCGGTGAAGCTCGCCGAGGAGAGCCTCGAGGCCGGGGCCCAGGCGCGCATCACGGCCGAGATCGAGGGGCGCCTCGAAGAGGTGGAGGCCCTCATGTCCACCTGGCGTCCCGAGTCGGAGCTGTCGCGCTTCAATCGCCACCACTCCACCGAGCCCTTCGCGGTTTCGCCCCAGACCCTGGCGGTGTTCCGCGCCGCGCGGGAGGTCAGCGACCTGAGCGGGGGAGCCTTCGACGTCACCGTGGCGCCCCTGGTGGCGGCGTGGGGCTTCGGCGCCACCGACCGGCTGCCCGAGCCACCCGCCACGGCGGAGCTCGCCGCCCTGCGCGAGCGGGTGGGCTACTGGAAGATCGAGCTCGACGAGGTGGCGGGAACCTTGCGCAAGACCGAGCCCGACACCACCTGCGATCTCTCCGCCATCGCCAAGGGCCATGGCGTCGATCGGATAGCCGAGGGACTGGTGGAGCTCGGCTACGAGAACTTCCTCGTCGAAGTCGGGGGCGAGCTGCGCGCCCGGGGGCGCAAGCGGGAGGGCGGCGGCTGGAGGGTCGCGATCGAGCGCCCCGAGGATGGCGCGGCCAGGAGCATCCACGAAATCATCGAGCTGCGCGACACGGCGATCGCTACCTCGGGCGACTACCGTAACTACTACGAAGTCGGCGGCGAGCGCGTCTCCCACACCATCGATCCGCGCCGGGGCGAGCCCATTCGCCACGGCGTCGCTTCGGTGAGCATCCTGCACCCCGAAGCCGTGCGCGCCGACGCACTGGCAACCGCTCTCAACGTTCTCGGGCTCCAACGCGGCCTGGCGGTCGCCGAGCAACATGGCCTCGGCGCCCTCTTCATCGTCCGCGAGCCCGACGGCAGCTTCCGGAGCATCGCGACGGCGGCCTTCGGTGCCGCGGTCGGCGGCGAGAGCCCGGGAACGCCGGGCGACACCCACAGGGATCACTGAGCCCTTTCCCTGGGCAGACCCGGGGCGCTATCCTACGGCGTCATGGAGACCTTCTTCGCAACCCTCGTCCTCTTCCTCGCCGTCGTCGGCATCATGGCGATCGGCGTCATCGCCACGGGCCGCAGTCTGAGAGGCTCCTGTGGCGGCACGGAAGAAGGCTGCGAGTGCAGCGAGGAGCGCCGCAGGGCCTGCGCGACGAAGCGAGACGAGGCCCACGAGGGAAGCGCGTCCTGACCCGCCTCACTGTGCCGGTAGATCTACGCCGCGGAAGCGGGTAGCGCTCTCCCAGCCCGATGTCATCGCCACCCGACCCTCCGCGTCGATGAGCATCGCCTCGCAACCTTCGAGTCTTTCCATCAGCGCCAGTCCGTCTCCTTCTGCCAGCACGAGCAACGCCGTGCTGAGGATCTCGGCCCAGGTCGCATCGGGACCCACCACCGCGGCCTCGATGCCGCGCTCGAGGAGACGCCCGCTGCGCGGGTCCACCACGTGGCCGTAGCGCCGCCCCTCGATCTCGCTCCACTGTCCCAGACTCGACGACATGGACATGGCCTGATCGCGCAGCTCGACCACGCCCGCCCATCCGCCGGAAGGCGCGCGTAGGAGCAGCTTCCAACGCGGAGCGTCGGGCGGCGACCCGAGCGCCCAGGCGCTGCTCTGGCCGAAGCTCAAGAGAGCGCCCTTCGCGCCAGCCTCGCGCAGGGACGTGGCGAGCCGGTCGAGGGCGTAGCCCTTCGCGATTCCGCCGAGATCGATGGACATGCCGGCGCGCCGCAGCTCGGCGCTCGCCTCGGAGGGCAGCCGGACGAGCTGGGCGCCGACCCGCTCCCGCGCGGCCTCCAGCTCCCGGGGCGCAGGCACGCGACCCTCCCGCGCCGTCCTCTCCCACAGCTCGATCAGGGGGCCGACGGTGGGATCGAAGGCGCCCCCGGTCAGGGCGCTTCCCTTCAGCGCCCGATCGAGCAGGTCGCGGGTCGCCGGGTCCACGGATAGCGACCCCTGGCCCGCGGCCCGGCCCAGCCGACTCACGTCGCTCTCGGCATCGAAGCGCGAGAGCAACGCCTCGAGTCGCCCCACCTCTTCGAATGCGTCGGCGATCCACTCCCGGGCCGCGGCCGCGTCCCGGGCGACGACGCTCAGCTCGAGCACCGTCCCCATCAAGGGGCGGCCGTCGCTGACCAGGGAGAAGGGCGCCGTCGGCGCTGTCGACGAGCAGGCGGCGGCGATGAGCGCGACGATGGGGAGCGCGAGAGCGCGCGCCCGGTGCCGCGGATCAGTCGAGCTCGTCATCCTCGTCGTCCTCGTCGTCGAGGGGCCCGATGTAGTTCACCGCCTGCTCGGGCGTGAAGGTGGCCCAGAGCGAGACGAGCACGAGAACGAGCAAGCTGGTCTGGAGCAGCAGGAAGCCGCCGATCTTGACCAGCGCGAAGTGGGGGCTGACGAAGCGCACGAGCCAGCCCCCCGATTCGCTGATGATGCCCGACACGAAGGGCAGCGCGATGAGCCAGGCCTTGAGGCCCTGGCGGGCCGGAATAAAGAGCATGAGGTGGGTCAAGACGAGCAGCAGCATCCCGATGGCGAAGAGATGGAAGTGAGCGACCTCGAGCAGCCCCTGGTAGGTGCGGGGGAGCAGGAACTGCTCTTCATTGCCCAGGTAGTAGGCCACCACCGAGGCCGGAGCGAGGCTCATCTTCTGGAAGTAGAGAAGCGCGTTGGTGATCCAGAGCAGGCCCACGTAGGCGCTGTAGAGGACCACGATGGTCTGGAGCAGACGGTTCCGCGCCCACTCCCCGGTGATGACGAAGCGCACGCGATAGACCCCCCGGACTTCCTACTCGCTCTTCCTGGTCTCTCTTTCTGCTCGGTCTTCCTGGTCTGTCTTCCTGATCGTCGGCTGGTCGTGTACCGAAGGCTCTTGGGCGCCTCGAACCAGCACCTCGTAGAACGCCAGCGAGCGTCGCACCGCGTCCGCCGTGGCGCGGGCCGAGAGCGTGGCCCCCATGATGCCGTGGACATCGTGACCGACGCGGAAGGCATCGTCGGACGGCTTCCCCTCGAACTGCCCATACCAGCGATCGGAAGGAAGGTAATCGAGGGGCTCGTGAAAGGCGAGAACCCGCACCGAGCGCAGCTCGCCCGCCGGTCCCAGAACCACGAGCAGCGCCTCCGCCTGCGTACGCACCCGGTGTACGTCGATGAAGGCGTAGCCGAGGAGCACTTCGCCCCGCCAGCCGCTGTGGACGCTAACGAGCTTGGACTCGAGCCTGGCTCGCGCCCGGCGTTGGATCCGCTCGACCTGCTCCGGCGACAGGACGTGGGTTTGCTTCTCGCTGCGGTCGGCCTCGGGGAAGGCGAGGGTCAGCGCCTCCTCCTGGCTCAGGAAGACCTTCGCGCTGGCGGGCTCCGGGAGGAGCCCGCCGAGCGCGAGACCGACGGCCGCGACCGCGACCGCCTTCCTGCTAGAAGACGTAACCCAGGCCAAACTGGATCACGTGGATGTCGTCCTCGCCCTTCGGCATGGTGTTCTCGTAGTCGAGCTTGACGACGACCTGCGGAATGGGCTTGTAGTTCAAGCCCGCCGTGATGATGTCCCGCACCAGCGCCTCGTTGGGATCGAAGCCCGCGGCCATCTCGGCCTGGGTGTTGATGTACTCGTAGCGAAGGAAGGGCGACAGTGACATCCGCGTCTCCGGGAGCATCAGCGGCATGATGTCATAGCCCGCCTCGACGTAGCCACCCCTCATGGTCTCGGCCAGGAAGTCCTGGTCGGCCGGGGGGACGCCGACGTTCTTGATGACATTGAACGCGGCGGTGTCCGTCACGTAGGCTTCGCTGTACAGGGCCCGGATCTTCGCGCCATAGCCCTCCCACTGGGTGTGGACCTCCCAGATCGTGGTGAAGAGGTCGGGCACCTCGAGGCCGTTCAACGACTGACTCTGCCCCGAGTTCCCCGCGTAGACCGAGCCGCCGAACTCGATGCCGCGCCAGACGTCGATATCGATTCGCCCGACGCCCGCCCAATCGTTGGCGAGGGCCTCGCTCCCCTTCTGGCGGCCGCCGCGCAGGCCGGTCTCGTCGAAGCCCGTTCCGTCCAGGCCGTTGACCGCGTAGGCGCGGTAGGTCACCCGATCGCCCCACCTGCCGAAGATGCCCACGCCGTTCTCGCGCCAGGTGCTGGGGATGATGCGCCGCTCCGTCTCCGGTCGCTGCACACTGTAGAAGGTCGTGGGCTCGTGCATTTCGTTGATGAAGCCCATGGGGATCAGCAGCAGGCCCCCGCGCAGGTTGAGCGGGTCCTTCCAGAGGAAGTCGAGGGTCAGGAATTCGACCGAGACCGAGCCGCCGCCGCCGGTGCCGGCGTGCTCGAACTCGAACTCGCCGTTGACGACCCAGTTGTCGTTGAACTTGTAGCCGGCGTAGAGGACGGCGCGCACGGCGTCGAAGACGTTGTTCTTGCCGTCGGGCGCCGAGTCGTCGAGGAAGCCCCGGAAGGCGATCTCGCCGTAGCCGCCGATGGAGACGCCGCGCTCCTTCTGGTAGACCTTCGAGGCCGCCGGACCGAGGCCCCACTCACTCACGAGCGGCTTCTTCTCCGGGACCGCCTCCTCTTTGCGGAGCTTGTCGATCTCCTCGGCGAGCACCGCGAGCTGCTCCTCGAGCTTCTCGATCTTCGCGTCGTTCGTGGCGTCGCCGCCCCTCGCCACGGTTGGCCCCGCCAGGGCCATTACCGCAAAGACCACCAGCCCAATTCGGGCGGTGCTTCTCGTCATCATGCTCGTCTCCTCGGAATCGTGCTCGATACGCTCCGCGACCGGTCAGGGCGAGGAGCGCGATGGAACTCGACAGGAAATGAAAACCATTTTCATTAAGAACTTCAGGTTTTATCGAAAATGGATTTCGATTTCAAGAGAAAATCGCAATCACAGCTCGACCGACCCCAGCCCTTCAAGCGAGTGAAGACACCAGGCGCCCTGCGGACTTCATTTTTTAATTCGAACACGTTCGCATTAATACCGCGCGGAGAGACGAGCCCGCCTCAGCCCGGACTGCCCTGCGGGTACCCAACGCAGGGGAGCCCCGCCGCCGGCGGCCTTCGAGGAGTGGTGCGAGCTCACGAGCGAACGCGCCGGACTCAAGCACGGCTGGTACGCGGAGTGGCACGACAACGGGCGACCTTCCGCAGCGGGCGAGTTCCGAGAAGGGCTGCGGGTCGGCGTCTGGACACGCTGGTACGCGAACGGCCTGAAGCGCGTGCAGGCGGAGTTTCGTAACGGCCTACAGCACGGCCGCCTCATCGCCTCCGATTCCGAATCCTAGAACGAGAAAAGCCCGCCGGGTTGGCGGGCTTTTTCGGTGACGATCTTACAAATATAGCCCAGATTCGAGATCGCGCAAGTCTGTCTTCCCCAACTATCGAAAAGTCGCTCTCAACTCCTGAAATCTCACCTCGAACTGGCTCCGCAGCATGGGTTTTGCCGGTCTACGGACCCCGCCACCCTGATGGGTGGGCGCCCCACTCTTGCGAATGGACCGGCGACAAATGGGTCGGCGTGGTGAACAATAGGCCCGCGCCCACATGACGACGAAGAGCGATGGCAACGAGAGTTCCATGGTCGACCCGGTGAGCCGATGAGAGGGGTGAGGTTGGCACCCTCCTGCGCGTCCGCGATGATCGCGCTCGCGCTCGGCCTCGCGCACATTGCCGCGGCACCCGCGCCGAGCCATGCCCACGGCCGCAGCATCTCCTACTCGAGCTGGGAGTTCGACGAAGCGGGCGCGGAAGTGAGCGTGCGGGTCTCGCGCCTCGACTTCACGCGGCTTCCACTGACCGGCGCCGAGGCCGCACGCCCTTCGGCGCCTGGACCGTCCAGCAACATCGCTCGCTATCTGCTGAGCCGGCTTGGGCTGCGAGTCGACGACGAGCTCTGCTCTCCGGCTGCACCGCCAACGCCCCGTCCCGCAGCGGAGGGTTGGATCGCCTTTCAATGGCGGCTGGATTGCCGGGCCAGCGGCGAGCGCGCCATCGAGAGCCGCATCTTCCTGGACGTCGCCCCGTCCCATCTCCACTTTGCACGGGTGTCCTCGGGCGACAGGGCCAGTGGCGACGGGGCCGGTGAAGACAGAGCTGGTGACGACGGAGCCGGTGGCGAAGCGACCGGACTGGAACGCGTGCTCACCGAAGCCGCCCCAGTCTGGAAGCTGGGCGGGTGGGGCGGCGAGGCGATCGATGGCAGCCCTGGCGTCGTGGAGCCCACCGGTAGCTCCTTCTACCAGTATCTCCTCCTCGGCATCGAGCACATTCTCACGGGCTACGACCACCTGGCCTTCGTCCTCGCGCTGCTGCTCCTTGCCGGAAGCCTGGGCCAGGTCGCAGGCCTGGTGACGGGCTTCACCATCGCCCACAGCATCACCCTGGGCCTCGCCGTGCTCGGGCTCCTGCATCCGGAGGCCGCGGCGGTGGAAGCCGTGATCGGCTTCTCCGTGGCCCTGATCGCCGCGGAGAACGGCTGGCTGCTCTCGGGACGCGACCCGCGCATCGTCGCGGCTTCGCTCCTTGGCCTGCTCCTGCTCTGCGCGCTGGCCTTCGCCGGTCATGGCGTTCTCTCTGTCGCGACCCTCTTGGGTCTCTCCCTTTTCTCGCTGTGTCACTTCCAGCTGCTCGCGCGCACGCTCCGCCCCACGCGGGTTCGCACCTCCCTGGCCTTCGCTTTCGGGCTCGTGCACGGCTTCGGCTTTGCGGGCGTGCTCGCCGAGATGTCGCTGCCCACGTCCCGCCTCGCGCCGGCCCTCTTCGGCTTCAACCTCGGGGTCGAGGTGGGCCAGCTCGCCGTAGTGGCGCTGGCCTGGCCCTTGCTGCAGCTAGCGAGGCGGCTTTCGGAAGGACGCTGGTATCGACTGACCTCGCAGATCGCCTCCGCGGCAATCTGCGGCCTGGGCCTCTACTGGTTCATCCTGCGGACTTTCGCAGAAGGCTGACTGGGCACCCGGACAGGCGCATTCCAGCGAGAGCGGACGACCTTCACGCAGGCGGGACGGGCGCCGCCGCTTCGCGCGAATTCACCACGCAGGAGGCTCCGCTCGCGAATTCAAGTGACCGATATCCCTTTGGATGAGCCAGGGCGCCCCGCTAGAGAAGGTCGACATCCTATCGCGTGATTCCGGATCGCGTGATTCCGACGAGGCCGGCGCTTCGCTTCCCTTCAGCCAGCTGGATGGGCGCCTGCCCGCCATTGCGTTTCGCCGGGCTGCGGGCGAGGGTGCGAGCCTCCAAGCGGCCTGGGGCGGCGAAAAGGTCTGGCGGCGCCTCGGCGTCGTGGCCCCGGGCCCCTCGCAGCTCAGCGATTTTGCGGAGCTCGTGCATGCGAGCGACCGCGAGTGCCTGACTCGCGCCCTCGAAAACGCAGCGAGCCAGTACAGCGGCTACGAGGTCCGCTACCGCGCGCATGCGAAGCGCGATGGAGAAAGCTGGCTCCGGGAAGAAGGCGAGCCCGTGCTGGATCGGCAGGGCCGGGTCGTCGCCTTCGAGGGCCTCATCCACGACGTCAGCGGCGGGAGCCACGCGCTCGCGAAGACCCTGGAACGCCAGCGCGACGTGGAACACACGATTTCCGAGCTGGCGCGGCGCTTTCTCGACCACTCGGCGGAAGATCTCGGAGAGGCCATGCTGGCCGGAGTCGAATCGGCGGCCACCATGGCCGCAGCCAGCCGCGCATACCTCGTCACGATGAAATCGGAGCCACCCTACGAGCATCAGGTCTACGCCTGGCAGGCGCCGGGTTCTGCCATCGCGCCCCCGGTAATCAACCGCCAGCAGACGCGCAAGCTCACCTGGTCCTTCGACATCATTCGGCAGGGCCAGACCCTGCACATTCCGGACGTCGGGGCGCTTCCCGACGACGCGGAGCCCGAGGCGCGAGACCTGGAGGCTCGCGGCGTCGGCTCGCTCCTCGGGATCCCGGTACGATCGGGCAAGCGCCTGATCGGCTACCTCTGTTTCGAGCGCGAGGGCCGGAAGCTCGGCTGGAGCGAGCTGGAGATCGACCCGCTTCGCCTCGTGGCGCGGATCTTCTCGAGCGCCCTTCAGCGCAAACACGCCGAGGAGGAGCTCCAGCATAGCCGCGCCCGGCTTCTCCAGTCCCAGAAGATGGAGGCGGTTGGACGCCTGGCCAGCGGCATCGCCCACGATTTCAACAACCTCCTTACCGTCATCCTGGGCTTCAGCCAGGCACTCCTGGAAGAGCTTCCCCAAGGCCAGGCGATCCGCGACGACGTCAGCGAGATCCGGGGGGCCGCCGAGCGCGCGGCCAAGCTCACCGGCCAGCTGCTCGACTTCAGCCGTCCGCCCCGTGCGGGCCACCGATCCGTCGACCTCAACGAAACCATCGAGACCCTCGAGGAGCTGCTCCGGCGGTTGCTCGAGGAACACACCCAGCTCGAGCTCGAGCTCGCCCCCGACCTGCCGCCGGTCGTCGGCGATCCGACCCTGCTCGAGCAGATCCTGATCAATCTCGTCGTGAACGCCAGCGGCGCCATGCCCGAAGGCGGAGCGGTGCGCGTCTCGACGGCGATGCAGGATCCGGGTTTCAGCGAGAGACGGCGCCACGGGGTCCGGCCCCAGGGCCGCTTCGTCGAGCTGCAGGTGTGCGACGTCGGATGTGGCATGGACGACGAGACCCTGTCCCGACTCTTCGAACCCTTCTACACCACCAAGCAGGGTCAGGGAACAGGGCTCGGGCTCTCCATCGTGTACAACGCGGTGCAGCAATGTGGCGGCCGCATCGACGTTCGCAGCAAGCCCGGCGACGGCGCGACCTTCTCGATCCATCTCCCAGTGGCGGAGTAGGCTGCCAGGACCGAGCCTTCTCGGCGCCCGCTCCCCGCGCTCTGCTCTCACGCGCTGCGGCTCGAGATCGCGGGGCCGTGATATGCTCCACCCCGCACTCGGACTCGCGGAGGGATCCGCCATTGGACTCACGAGAGGAGACCGACCGTGTCGGTCCGTCTGGAATCCCCGACCTGGAACGCTTCGAGAAGGCCATTGCAGCCATCGATGCCGTAAACGCCGGAGACCCCAATCGGGTCACCGTGCGAGGCGAGGATGGGCCCAAGGAGCTCCTGCACGCGCAGCTCGTCAGCGAGTGGATCCAGCGGCTGAGACCCTCGGCGAGCGAAGCCCTGCGGCTGGCCGGGCGGGCACACCATGTAGAGCGCTGGGCGGTCGAGCGCGGCGAGTACCCGGACGGACGAGAGGGCTACCTGCGCTGGCGCAAGGCCCTGCAGGATCACCATGCCGAAGTGACGGCGTGCCTCCTCGCAGAGCTGGGCTACGAGAGCGACACCATCGCGCGGGTGCGAGGCGTGATCCGCAAGCAGGGCCTGCGGCGCGACCCCGAGGTGCAGACCTTCGAGGATGCCCTCTGCCTCGTCTTTCTCGAGACCCAGTTCAGCAGCCTGGCCAGCCGCCTCGCGGACGAGAAGATGGTGGAGGTCCTGCGCAAGACCCTGCGCCTGATGTCGGAGGCCGGATGCCGCGAGGCCCTGTCCATGGATTTCCCGCCCGAGGAGGGGCGATTACTCGAGCGGGCCCTCGAAAGGTCACCCGCCTGATCTGCACCTCGAGCCGCCGGCGAAAGCGTGGGGCGAAGTCGTCTTCACGACTCGTTCTTGCGCTGGCCTTGTTCGCCCTGTTCCTGTTGCGCTATTCGCGCTCCATCTCGTTCATGCGCGCGCTGATCTCGTCGGGGTCTGCGCCGGATTCGATCAACGACTTCAGGACCCGCTGGACCTCCAGCTGCTCTTCCTTGCTCGCCTTCGAGGTCCCCATCTCCTGCGTCGAGAGGCGATGGTTCAATCTGGCCGTCCGCTGCTTCTCTGTTCGCGCCTGCCGGCGTCCCCTGGAAGCCTGTGAAGGTGACAATTCCCTGTCGGCCCCTCGACTCGAACGCGTGCTTCTTTCCGTGCGCGCCACCGGGGATCGCGAAGGGCTCGAGCTTCCCGCCTTCGCGACCGGATAGGACGGAGCGCGCGAAGAACGCGACGAACGCGCGCGACTCACTTTCTGACTCACGCTGTTCGTGGCTTCACCCGGGAGCGGCCTGCCTCCCACGGTCTCACCGGCCTCGGCGAGGAGCAGCTCTTCCCGGCGCGAGCCGTTCTGGAGGATCACACGGCCCCGTTCGATGGCGGCCACCGTCACCTGGTCACGCTCCTCGAGGGTCTCCCCAACGGCGAGCACCTGGTCGACGCGACTGCTGGTGTCGCGGATCGCAGCCGTCGAAAGCTGCGAGTCCGACGACCACAGGGTTCCCAGGAGCTCGAGGGGGAGCTTCGTCTCCTCGACCTCCTCCGACACTTCGACTACCGGCACGGGAGACGGCTCGTGAGCCACTTTCGCGCCGAAGAGGTTGCGATCGATGATGACCTTGCGCTCGTCCCATTGAGGCGCGCTCTCGGGAACGTAGGCCGCGCCCGCCTGGGCGGAGATGCCATGAGGCCGCAGCCGCTCGGCGAGAATCTCGTTGAACACCAGCGAGACGAGCCAACACGCCAGCGTGAACAGCGCCACGTTCGTGAGGCGTATGAGTACGCCGCGCATCTCCTGATGTCCTCCGGGGGGACGGGGCGGGGCCATATGCACACACAAGTAGCCCGCCGATCGCCCCTCTCGATAGAGTAGTCGGGCGTACCGCCTTTACGCACGAATATTTGTGCGCTGGGCGAGCGGATTCCTCCTCGCCCACACGGTCAGACCCGGCGCAGTCCGACGGTGTTCCCCGCTCGATCACCCGCGGGGCATTCTCTGGTGAGGACCAGCAGGTGTAGCGGCCGGCTTGCCGGCCGGTCCCTTCCAGGGCGTTCCCTTCCTGCTCAAGGATCTCGTCGACCTCTACGCGGGCACCCGCACCACCAACGGCTGCCGCTTCTTCTCCGACCCCGTCGCAGACCACGACAGTGATCTGGTGACGCGCTACTTCGAGCGCCGACCCAGGCTAGGATCTTCAGCGTGAGCGAAGCCGAGCTGCCCGTATCGACCTCCGAGGCCATCACCGAGGGCGTCCGCGTCAAGGTGTGCGCCCGCTACGAACCAGAGCGGTCGGCGCCGTCCCTGTCCCAGTGGTTCTTCCTCTACACCATCACGATCACCAATGAATCCGCGGAGCAGGTGCAGCTACTGAGCCGGCGCTGGCTCATCATCGACGCCACCGGGAAGACCGAGGAGGTGCACGGCCCCGGAGTCGTGGGCGAGCAGCCCACCCTCGCTCCCGGCCAGTCCTTCGAGTACACCTCGGGCTGCCCTCTCACCACGCCCTTCGGCTCCATGGCGGGGACCTACCAGATGACCCGTGGCGACGGAACCAGCTTCGACGCCGAGATTCGCATGTTTCAACTGAGCCAGCCTCACGCAATCCATTGACGGGCTTCGAAGGCTTCTGGCAGGTCCCCCTGCTGCTCGCCGCCGGCCTGCTTGCGGGCTTCGTCAACACGCTTGCGGGGGGCGGATCCCTGCTCACCGTCCCGGTGCTCATGCTCCTGGGCCTTCCTGCCCAGCACGCCAACGCGACGAACCGGGTCGGTGTCTTTCTTCATTCCCTGGTCGGAGGAGAGGCCTTCGACCGCCGTGGCCAGCTCGATCGGCGCGCCGCCGCCTCGTTGCTCCCGCTGGCCCTCGCCGGAGCCGTGGCCGGTGCCGTCGCGGCCTCACGGCTTCCCGCTGCCGTCTTCGAGCCGGTCCTTCTCGCCGGACTCGCCCTCATCGCTCTCACCCTCGTGTGGAAGCCGCAGGTCCTGGCGCCCGCGGAGGGAACCCCGACTCTCGGAATCCGGGAACGGCCGATCGCCGCCCTCGCACTCTTCGGTGCGGGCTTCTGGGGCGGCTTCTTGCAGGCGGGTGTGGGAATTTTTCTGCTCGCGAGCTTCTCTGGCCTGCTGCGTTTCGACCTCGTGCGCGCCAACGCGCTCAAGGTCGTGATGGTGGCGGCCTTCACCGGCACCTCGCTCCTGGTCTTCATCGCGGCCGATCAGATCGTCTGGCTACCCGGCCTCGTGCTCGCGGCGGGATCCGTCACCGGGGCACGCCTGGCGGTGCGCTTTGCGGTCTCGACCGGGCATGAGACTCTTCGCCGCGTCATCTTCGGCCTCGTGCTCGTGGCCTTGATCGGCGCCTGGCTGAAACAGGCGCCTGGCTGAAACAAGCGTGCCGCTGTGCGCGCCCCGGCGTCGGTCCAATAGGGCTGTGCCCCATCCAGTGCGATCGGATGGGCAGCGCGCAGGCAGAGGGAGCCCGAGCTTTCCAGCGCGAATGTCCGATCCACTACCCCAGGTGATACGCAGGCCCCCTGCCCGATCCCGAAAAGTCGGACCTTCGTCTCGCGTGAGACGCACGTCGGGCCGATAAGTCGGCGAAGCGGTGCGTCAGCTCCCGGCGGCGGAGACTCGTAGCGGCTGATCCGATGCAGTGAGCGACCGAAGCAGTAGCGACAGATGGAGGGAGCCTTGGGCTCTGATCGAAGAGACCAGGAAGGCGAGAACGAGTGCCCCCCGGTGTCACTGGGAAATCTGACCCTGCTTCGACCTTCCACGAAGCCGAACTCGACCAAGTGGGAGCGCCGAGAGGAGGGTGACCGCCGCGGCCAGCCCACCCGAGGCTGGGATTCCCTCTTCCATCGTCGTCGCCGCACCGGGCGGCGCCAGGGCGAGACCCAGGACACCTACGTCGACGTCTTTCGCAAGCGGGACGTCGCTCTGCTCCTGGGGATCTTCATCCTCAACATCCTCGACGCCTTCTTCACCCTGCGTTGGCTTCAGATGGGCGGCGCCGAGGGCAACCCCCTCATGGACCAGCTCATCAAGACCAGCGACCTCCTCTTCCTCTTCCAGAAGTGTCTCGTGGTGGGGCTTTGGTTGCTGATTCTCATGGCTCACAAGAACTTCCGCATCGCCCGCATCGGCCTGTGGGGCTCCTTCGTGCTCTACGTCTGCCTGCTGATGTATCACTTCGTGCTCCAATCCATGGGCCCTCCGCCACAGCCTCCCAGCTGAGCGCCTCCTCTGCTCCGAGAACCCGCACGGCCGCGCGGCCAGGAGCCTTCGTGCGGCAGTCTCCCACGCCGCGTTCGCGAGCCTATACTCGGAGCCATGGCCATGAAGGAGCCGTGAGGAGGAGGCCCGCATGAAGCTCGACGAGTTCGGTTCGCACATTGCTCACATCGATCTCTCCCGACGCAGCGTCGAGCTGCGCGCCGCGCCGAAAGAATGGGTGCGCAAGTACGTCGGCGGTCGCGGACTCGGGGTGCGCTATGTCTTCGAACGAGGCGCCGATGTCGACCCTCTTTCACCCGAGAACCTCCTCTGCTTCATGAACGGCCCGCTCAGCGGCAGCGAGGTCAACATGAGTGGTCGCTGGGCGGCCGTCACCAAGTCGCCGCTCACCGGAACCATCACCGACAGCCACCAGGGAGGATGGAGCGCCGCCCGTCTGCGCTGGGCCGGCCTGGACGGTCTGGTCTTCGATGGGCGCAGCGAGCAGCCCGTCTACGCCTATGTCGAGGACGGTGCGGTGTCCCTGCGCGACGCTTCGGAGGTGTGGGGCAAGAACGTGCACGAGACCGTCGACTTCTTCCGCGAGCGCTACGGCGCCAGGCATCTCTCGGTCTGCACCATCGGTGTCGCGGGGGAGAAGCAGGTTCTGTACTCGGCCTGGATCAACGAGGACGACCGTGCCTTCGGTCGCGGCGGCACCGGAGCTGTCGGCGGGAGCAAGAAGCTCAAGGCCATCGTCATCAAGGCAGGGCCACAAAAGAGCCAGGTGCCGGACACCGAGGCCTGGAGGGAAGCCCGCCGGGTCGCTCTCGCGGCGATTCGGGACGAGTCCACTGTGACCAGCCCCAAGAAGGGCGGTCTGTCCGTGTACGGCACCAATGTGCTCATGAACATCGTGAACAGCATCGGCGCCCTGGGCACGCGCAACAGCCAGGAGACGACTTTCGGAGAGCGGGCCGAGCGGATCAGCGGCGAGTACGTGCAGGAGAAGATCCTCGTGAACGATCCCACCTGCCATGCCTGTCCCGTGGCCTGCAAGAAGGAGGTCGAGATCACCGAGGGGCCGCATGCGGGGCTCCGAATGGAGAGTGTCGAGTACGAGCCGGCGTGGTCCCTGGGCGCCAACTGCGGCAACGACGACATCGCCTCCATCGCGAAGATGATCGACCAGTGCAACGACTACGGCCTCGATCCCATCGAGCTCGGCGGCGTCTTCTCCGCCTTCATGGAGGCCTCCCAGAAGGGATACCTGAACGGCAAGGAGGAAGGCTCCCTCGAGTGGGGCGACCACGGGCAGATGATCGCCTTGATCGAGCAGATCGCCCTGCGCAAGGGCATGGGCGACGTTCTCGCCGAGGGCACCGCCCGGACCGCCGCCCACTTCGGCCACAGCGAGATCGCCATGGTGGCGAAGGGACAGGCGGTGGCCGCCTACGAGCCCCGGGGCATGAAGGGGATGGGGCTCGGCTACGCGACCAGCAACCGGGGCGGCTGTCACCTGCGCGGATATGTGGCCGCAGCGGAGCTCGGCGTTCTGCCCATCAAGGCGGACCCCCTGGAGTGGAAGGGAAAGGGGGCGCTGTTGAAGCTCTTCCAGGATCTGGCCGCCTTCTCGGACAGTCTCGATCTATGCAAGTTCAGCGCCTTCGCGGAGGGCGCCGACGAGTACGCGCAACAGTACGCCGCGGCCCTGGGGATCGAGTGCAGCGCCGACGACGTGCTCGAAATCGGAGAGCGCGTCTACAACCTCGAGCGCCACTACAACAACCTGGCGGGCTTCGGCCCCGGCTCCGACACCCTGCCCGAGCGCTACACCCGGGAGCCCTCCACGGCGCCGGGCTCCAAGGGCCACGTTTGCGAGCTCGAGCTCATGCTCGAGGAGTACTACGAAGCCCGCGGCTGGGAGGACGGCGTCGTGCCCGACGAGAAGCTGGAAGAGCTGGCCCTTCTCTAGCAGCCTGCTAGCCGCCCGCGACGGCGGGGAAGATGTGGATTTCTTCTTGGGTCGTGAGGGGGGTGGCTAGATGCTGGGGAAGATGTGCGGCGCTGCGGCCGTCGACGATGAGGTTTATATGCCGGGAGAGCGCACCGGCCTCGTCGAAGAGCTCGGGGGCCAGGTCGGGGTGCAGCGCGGCCAGGCGATCGATCAAGTCCGATAGGGTTGCGCCCGGAGCCAGCTCGACCTCGATCGTCGCGTGGCCCACGATCGCGCGCAGCCCCGCGAAGAGGCGCACCCTCACGCCGTGCCGACCTCATCGAGGATCCCCGGAAGCTCGTTCAGATCCGCAATCCGATAGTCGGGTCTGGGGCCCGCGTGCCGCGTGAGCAGCTCCTCGGGATCGCTGACCCGGCGCGTGACCCAGACAGTGCGAATGCCCAGCGCCGCGGCGCCGGTCACATCGGCGGCGAGGTTGTCTCCGACGTGGAGGGTTTCCTCGGGGCCAACGCCGAGCGCCTCCAGGGCGGCCAGGAAGATCTCGCCGCGTGGCTTGCGCAGGCCGATGTCCTCGGAGACCACGACGGCCGCCAGGTGGTCGTCCAGACCGTAGTCCTCGAGAATCCCCGTGGCGGCGCGCGAGTGACTGAAGTTGGAGCACACGCCGATTCGCACCCGCCGCCCCAGCGTGGCCAGCAGCTCCAGGTGGTGCAGTGGCATCGCCACCTCCTCGCGCAGAAGATCCATGTGGACCTGCGCCAGGATCTCGGGAAGCCCCTCGTCGGGGAGGCCGAGGCGCGCGCTCAGGGTGGAGAAGCGCTGCACGCTGGGGAGCTCGATGTCCTTCTTGTAGTGCGACACCAGGAACTGGGCATCCAATTGGCCCAGAGCCCTCGCGAAGGTGTCGAAGTCGATACCCGCCCGGGTGGGCAGCGCCGCGTGAATGGCCCGGGCCGAGGCGGGCAACGCGAGGCCGCGGTGCCGGAAGTGGGGCAGCTTCTCCATGTAGAGATCGACGAGGGTGTCGAAGAGGTCGAAGAGCAGGGCGCGCACGGGCAGGCCGGCGGCGGCCGGGGCCATCTCTGTCACCATGACCTCACCATATCCTCAGGATGACCTCAGCATGACTCCCCCGCCACCCGCTTCTGGGCTCCCGACTCAGGGAATCTCCTGCAGGAGCGGCGTCGCCTGCCGGTCCAGCCGTCTCGCGGCCGACCAGCGGCGGGCCCGAGCCAGGTGCTTCTCGAGCTCGCCGAACTGCCCGGTCCGTCCGCCCAGGAACTCGACCCCGATGCCAGCGGGCCTCGAGCCTCCCGCCTCGACGGTCTTCCACACCACGCGGGCGAGGGTCTGTACGGTGCTGCCGCCCGGGATATCGAGCTCGAGCAGCACACGAAGACCCGGCTCGATGGGATCGGAGGTCATGACGAAGGTGCCTCCCCGGGAGATGTCGAAGCAGCGCTCCTCGGAGCTCCTGAAGAAGGCCTTGCCCTGGGAATCGGTTTCCGGATCCACCGTCGAGAGGCGAACCCCCATGCGAGTGTCCACCCGCGGATGCTGCTGGCGGGTTTGCATCGGTCCGGTCACGCCGGACTTGCCCGTTGACGAGTTGCCCGTTGACGAATGGCCCGTCGACGAATGGCCCGTCGACGAGGAAATCGCCGTGGAACGAGGTTCTGTCATGGCCGGTCCCCCCTCACCGACATGCTGAGTCGGTCCGCAATGAGATCGGCATACACCCATCTGCGACTTGAGCGCGGATTCCCGGCAAGCGAATGGGTCAGATCCCCTACACCACAGACGAATCAGCTGTGTTCGAAACCCATTCCCTCGGGGGATCGAGGCTCGGAATCTGCGCGGTGGGGCGCTTCGAGTCGGCCCACCCCTGCCAGGCAGCGCCGGCGCCCCCTCAGGAGAGGCGGCGATTCACGTCGGCCACGGAGAAGGTCTCGGCGTCGAAGGAGCCGCCGATCCAGTGGAGCATCTCGATGTGATCGGGGTGCTTGCGGTCCCCCACCGCTTCGAGCAGGTGCTCGTAGCCGGGGATTCCCCCGCAATCCTCTGGCGGGCAGGCGCGTTGGCCAGCCAGGCAGTGTGGGAGTCGGGAGCACTTCTCGTCGGTCACCACCTGCTCCACGCAGATCTCGTGGCGCCAATCGTCGCCCAGGTCATACACGTAGAAGAGACGATCGCCGACCTCCGAAACGACGTCCCCGAGCTTCACCTTTCTCTCCTCGATGACATGGGGGATGTCATCGAAGTCGTCGAAGTCGTCGACTTCGCTGTCCCCAATGCGCACGCCACCTGCGATGAACTCGTGGAGGTGTGTGTTCGACCACCCCATGGCGCATAAGAGCACATTGCTGAGGCGCCCGAGGTCGATGTCGCCCGGCACCCGGATTCGCCGCCAGATACGCGGCTTGACGTCGCACAGCTCCATGCGCAGCTCGTAGACGGCGCGGCGCGCCACCGGGTCGGCGGCTGGCGGCCTGACGGGAACGACAGCGAGGCCCCTCCCCGGCCCCTGTCCCAGTCCCGGCCCCTGTCCCTGTCCCAGCCCCTGTCCCAGTCCCAGTCCAAAGGGCGAGGCCGAAGGCAGGTCCTCGAGCTGCTGCGCACTGACCGCGATGTCGCCGAAGACCTCATCGATGCTCTCGAAGATCCGCCGCAGCCTGCGAGAGCGCACCCCGCTTCGCTCTCTACCCATCAGCCGCGAAACGCACTCGCGCAGGCGCTCGAAATCCACCAGGCTCGCCTCGAGCAGGACCTCCGATCCAGACGGCTCGGCGCCCATGACGACGCCCCGAGCCGAGGCGTCGAGCACCTGGGCAATGAGCAGACGATGGTCCTCTTCGACGAGCCGGACCTCGGCGTATTCGGTCTCGGTACTGCGCCGGGCCGCGGCCCGTTCCGAGAAATCCCATGCCGATCCTCGCCAGCCGTGGATCACGCCCTGGTCACCGCAAGACGGACAGCGCCAGTGGATCTCCTCCGGAATGTCCAGGCGGCGCACACCGATCCAAGCCCCGCAACGTCGGCGCTGGGGGCGCCGATTGCACTGGAGGATGGTCTGGAACTCGAGGCCGGCGGGACGCACGGTGGCAGCCTCTATCAGCCAGCCGAGACGCTCCGCCCTGCCCCGCCAGGCGGGCGACCGAGGCCCGTCGCTGCCTTTCCCGGTCATCATCTCTCTCCGCGCGCCTCTCCGCGCACCGCCTCACGCCACTCTCCCAGGCCGATGCGATCGCAGGCCGATGCGATTGTCGATGCTCCGCCGGCAATCCAACGCCGTTTCCGGATTCTCGTCCTCCCTTCAGGGCAGGTCAAGCGCTGGCGGCCGAGATCGAAGGGGAAGGGTCGCCGGGTCCACCCAGGGATGTCGGCGTCGCCGCGCTCCCCGTCCTCCCGCTCTGCCCGTATAATCCGCTCCGGGGCACCATCGCCCTGGAGGACCGATGCCCCTCTTCGACGCCATCCGCCGCGAGTCGCGCTATCTCTCCGATGCCCTTCGGATGGGCCTTGGTCTGCGCGGAGTGTCGGAGAATTCGCGCAGCACCGCGGCCGACATCGTCGAGGGCTGGGCGAAGAAGGCCCCCAACGCTGTAGCCATCTGCTTCGAAGACCGCCTCGTCACCTACGCAGAGCTCGATACCTGGGGGAACCGCTACGCCCACTGGGCCCAGGCCCAGGGGATCAAGTGGGGAGACGTAGTGGCGCTCCTCATGGAGAATCGGCCCGAGTACATCTTCGCCTGGCTTGGGATGGCGAAGATCGGCGCGGTGACGGCGCTCATCAACACGCACCTCAGCGGCGCTCCTCTCGCCCACTGCCTGCGCATTTCCGGCGCACGGCACTGCATCCTGGGCCGGGAGCTCGTCGACGCCTACGCGAGCGCGCAGGGGCTCCTCGAGCCGGAGCCCCAGGTCTGGATCCACGGCTCGCCGCCGGAGCTCCAGGAGCCGACCCTCGACCCGCCGGAGCCTGACGAGGCCGACGAGCCGGAGCTCGCGGGCGCCCTCGACCTCGACGCCGCCCTCGACCGCACCTGGGCGGCTCCTCTCGAGGGCAAGCCCCGGGAAGGCATGCGAGCCCGCGACAAGCTCTTCTACATCTATACCAGCGGCACCACGGGCAACCCCAAGGCGGCGAACATCAGCCACATGCGCTTCCGGCTCCTGACGGCCGGCTTCGCGGCCGCGGCAAAGGTCACGCCCAGCGACCGCATCTACGTCGTCCTGCCGCTCTACCACACCGCCGGAGGCGTCCTGGCGGTGGGCATGGCCCTGCACGCCGGCGCCTGCATCGTTCTGAGGCGACGCTTCTCGGCGAGCCAATTCTGGTCGGACTGCGTCAAGTACGACGTAACGATCTTCCAGTACATCGGCGAGCTGTGTCGCTATCTCCTCAACGCGCCCATCACCCAGGACGAGCGCGAGCACAAGGTGCGCCTGTGCGCGGGTAACGGCCTGCGCCCGGAGATCTGGGAGTCCTTCCAGCAGCGCTTCGGAATCCCGCGCATCTTCGAGTTCTACGGCGCCACCGAGGGCAATGTCGCGATCATGAACTCCGACGGAAAGGTGGGCTCCGTCGGCCGCCTGCCCTTCTACCTCAACTGGGTCTTCCACGTAAGACTGATCCGATTCGACGTCGAACACGAGGTGCCCGTGCGCGGCGAAAAGGGCCGCTGCATCGAGTGCCGGCCTGGCGAGGTGGGCGAGGCCATCGGCCTGATCCCGAAGCGGTCCCTGCTCCCCATCGGACACTTCGAGGGCTACGCAAACGCGGAGGCAACCGAGAAGAAGATCCTGCGCGACGTATTCAAGAATGGCGACGCCTGGTTCCGCACGGGCGATTTGATGCGCAAGGATGAGCGCGGCTACTTCTATTTCGTCGACCGTATCGGAGACACCTTTCGCTGGAAGGGGGAGAACGTCTCCACGAGCGAAGTCGCCGAAGTGATCTCCGTCTACCCGGGCGTGCTCGAGGCCAACGTCTACGGCGTCGAGGTGCCGGGTGCGGAGGGCCGGGCCGGCATGGCAGCGCTGGTGGTCGACACCGAGTTCGACCTCGAGGCCCTCCCCGACTATCTCGAGGCCCACCTTGCCCCCTACGCGCGCCCCCTCTTCATCCGCCTCCAGCGCGAGATCGAGACCACGGGGACCTTCAAGCACAAGAAGATGGACCTCGTGAAGCAGGGCTTCGATCCGCTCGAGGTCCTGGATCTGCTCTACTTCGCCGATCCCGAATCGCATGCATTCGCTCCTCTGGACCGCAAGCTCCACGATAGACTCGTGGCGGGCGAGTTCCGGTTCTAGCCGAGTCGATCTACGCGACACGCAATGCGGGGAGTCCAATTGCCCGAGCCCTTCGATGCCTCCCGGAACGGCGTGTCTCCCCGAGCCCAGGGAAGGCTGGAGCTGGACGGCCCGGCGGAGCAGAACCATGTCTCCGGTGTAATCGAGCGGGTCACCTTTCACAACGAAGACACGGGCTTCAGCGTCCTGCGGGTGAGACTGCCGCGGCGCCGGGAGCTTGCCACCGTCGTGGGCAAGGCCGCCCGGGTGAGCCCGGGCGAATTCATCGAAGCCGAAGGGGAGTGGAGCCACGACGCCCGCCACGGTCAGCAGTTCAGCGCGAGCGAGCTGCGGGTGGCGGCGCCCACCAGCCGCCAGGGCATGGAGCGCTATCTCGGCTCGGGACTGGTCCATGGAATCGGGCCCGGCCTGGCCAAGCGCCTGGTGGAGAGCTTCGGCGAGCAGGTCTTCGACGTGATCGAAGGCTCCCCCGAACGCCTGCGCGAGGTGCAGGGTGTGGGAAGCGTGCGAAGCGAGCGCATCGTCGCCGCCTGGGCGGAGCAGAAGCGGGTGCGGGAGATCATGGTCTTCCTCTATTCCCATGGCGTGGGGACCGCGCGCGCCGTGCGCATCTACCGCAGCTACGGCGAAGCCGCCCTCGAGCGCATCCGCGAGGACCCATACTGTCTCGCCCGGGACATCCGCGGCATCGGTTTCCTCACCGCAGACGCCCTCGCCCGGCAGCTCGGCGTGGAGCCAAACGCGCTCGAGCGCGTGCGGGCAGGGGTGAGCCACGTGCTGCGCGAAGCCGTCTCAGACGGCCACTGCGGCCTACCCGAGGCCGAGCTCCACAGACAGGCCCGCGAGCTCCTCGACGTGGATGCCGAGCGGGTCGAGAGCGCGCTCGCCGCTGAGCTTCGCGCGGGTGAGATCGTTCGCGACGACATCGACCAGCAGCCCTGCGTCTTCCTGTCCGGGCTCTACGGAGCGGAGCGAAGCGCCGCTGCGCGGCTCCTCGCCCTGGCCCGGGGAGCGCCGCCGTGGGGAGAGATCGACGCCGCGCCCGCCATCGCGCAGGTGGAGGAGAAGCTCGCTATCGAGCTCGCGCAGAGTCAGCGCGCAGCCCTCACACGGGCGCTGCGCTCGAAGGTGGTCGTGATGACCGGCGGCCCAGGGGTGGGCAAGACCACCCTCGTCAAGTCACTCCTCGCCGTCTTGCGCGGAAAGAAGGTGCGCACGGCCCTCGCGGCCCCGACCGGCCGCGCCGCCAAACGCCTCGCCGAGGCGACGGGCCAGGAGGCCAGAACCCTCCACCGCCTGCTCGAGGCCGATCCCCGCAGCGGGGGCTTCAAGCGCGACGAGTCCAACCCCATCGACTGCGCGCTCCTGGTCGTAGACGAGAGCTCGATGGTGGACGTGCCCCTCCTCTTCGCCCTGTTGAAGGCGGTGCCGCCGACGGCCGCGCTCGTATTGGTGGGAGACGTCGACCAGCTGCCCTCGGTGGGGCCCGGCCAGGTGCTGCGCGACATCATCGATTCGGGTGCTGTTCCCGTGGTGCGCCTGCGCGAGATCTTCCGTCAGGCGGCGACGAGTCGCATCGTGCGCAGCGCCCATCGCGTCAACGAAGGGCAGCTGCCCGATCTCGCCGCCGAGGAGGGAAGCGACTTCTACTTCATCGAGACCGCCGAGCCCGACGACGCAGCCCAGCGCATCCTCACCCTGGTGCGGGAGCGCATCCCCAAGCGCTTCGGCTTCGATCCGATGCGCGAGGTCCAGGTACTCTGCCCCATGCACCGGGGGCAGCTCGGAGCCCGGGCGCTGAACCTCGCGTTGCAGGAGACCCTCAATCCCTCCGCGAAGACCGGAGCGAGGGTGGAGCGCTTTGGCTGGACCTACGCGCTCGGCGACAAGGTGATGCAGATCGAGAACGACTACGACAAGAAGGTCTTCAACGGAGACGTGGGATTCGTGGAGGCGGTCGATCCGGAGCAGGGCGAGCTCGTCGTCGATTTCGACGAGCGCAGCGTCCCATACGGCTTCGACGAGCTCGACCAGCTGGTGCTCGCCTACGCGATCACGGTGCACAAGTCCCAGGGCTCCGAATACCCAGCCGTCGTGATCCCCATCACGACCCAGCACTACACCATGCTGAAGCGCAATCTCATCTATACCGCGCTGACCCGCGGCAAGCAGCTGGTGGTCTTGATCGGTCAGCGCCGCGCCCTCGCCATGGCGGTGCAGGGAAAAGGGCAGGAGCTCCGGCGCTGGTCGAAGCTGCGGAGCTGGCTCGCGGAAGAGGGCCGCCAGGGCCGGTCCGGATCGGAATGCTGAGGTCGATACGGTGAGTGAGAGGCCCCGGGAACGAGAGCGTCGGGCGCGCTGACGGAGACGACGGTGTCCACGCAGGCATGCTAGGCTCGGTCACCGTTTTCAGAGTTCTCGAGGCAAGACTGGCATGTATTCGAATCGAATCACGCGGCCCCTCGTCGCGTTCCTGTCCCTCACACTCGCGGCGGGATTCAGCGGGTGCAGCGAACCCTATGAGCGGCCCGGCCGTGTCCTGTTGATCGGTGTAGACGGCGCCTCGCCGAAGGTGGTAGCCGAACTCATCCTCCAGGGACGGCTTCCCAACCTCGCCCGCCTGAAGGAGGAGGGCGCCGCCGGCGATCTCAAATCCTCCCAGCCGATCGAATCGCCGCGCATCTGGAACACCATCGTCACCGGGCAGATGCCCTCCAAGCACGGAATCGCGAGCTTCTCGAAGAAGGACGCCCAGGGCGTCCACCACCTCTTCCTCTCCACCGATCGCACTGCGCGCACCATCTGGAGCATCGCCTCGGCGAAGGGCATGACCGTGGGCGTGGTGAACTTCTGGAACACCTATCCCCTCGAGCGGGTGAACGGCGTCATGGTCTCCGACCACGTGCTCGCCAAGGAGATCGACGGCCGCGAACGCATGACCGGCGCCGCCACCACACCGACCGGCGCCGTCATCTACCCCCCGAGCTGGAACGACCGCCTCGCGAAGCTCATGCGGGCGAACGCAACGCCCCTGCCCGACCACCCGAACCCCTTCGCGGAGGACAAGGTGCTTCCGCGCTGGGTCCTGCGCGACGAGCTCTCCCGGCGCTTTGCCGAGGACGGCGCCCTGACGCGTCTGGCGCTCGAGATCGAGCGCGGGACGCAGCCCGATCTCCTCATGGTGCTCCTGCCCGGCATCGACCGGATCTCCCACTACATCTGGGGCGTCCTCGAGCCCGAGGAAATGTACCCGCCGGGTCTACGTCCCACGCCGGAGGGTCGAGCGGGGGGGCGCGATGCCCTCTTCGCCTACTACGAGTACGTGGACGCCTTGATCGGCGAGCTCATCGCCGACTATGGCCCTGACGATCTCGTCATGGTGGTTTCGGATCACGGATTCGAGGCGGGACAGGCCCTGATGCGCCTTTCGGGCGTTCACGACAGCAAGGACGCCATCCATGGGATCGTTTTCGCTCGCGGGCCGGGCGTCCCGGCGGGCAGCCGGCCCCACAAGATGACGGTGCGCGACGTCGTGCCCACGCTTCTCCTGTGGATGGGCCTCCCCATCGCCCGGGACATGGACGGCGGGCCGGCTTCCTTCCTCGAATCTCCTCCCAAGACTCCCATCGACAGCTACGACGACGTCGAAATCAGCTTCGTCGAAGATACGGAGTCCGGCGTCGAGCAGGACATCGTCGAGCACCTTCGCACCCTGGGCTACATCGAGGACGAGGAGTAGAGGAGCCGTTGAGGCAATCGAATCCCATCCTCTCCCTCGTGGCCGCCCTGCCCCTGTTCGCGGCCTGCAGCGGTGGGGAGGGAGAGATGCGGCCCGCCTCCTCGACTGATCTCACGGCCGAATCCGGTGGGTCGGAAGAGCTCGACCTCGTAGCGCGCAGCCCCTACGGCGAGACCGGGCTCTTCCTCGCAGCCCAGGCGGGAGAGATCGCCGAGGCGCGGCGATTGCTCGAGCTCGGAGCCGAGATCGATGCCCGGGCAGCGGGAGGCTGGACTCCGCTCCACATCGCCGCGCGCAACGGTCACGCCCAGATCCTGGGGCTCTTGCTGGAACACGGTGCCGACCTCGAAGCCCGTACGAGCGGGGGTTGGACGGCCCTCTACCTCGCGGTCCAGGAGGGCCGGGACGTGGCGGCCGAGCTCCTGCTCGCCCGGGGCGGCGACCTGACTGCCCTCGCGAGGGATCGTTGGTCGGCGGCCCACGTCGCCGCACAGGGCGGCAGCGCGATACTCATCCGCAGCCTCGCGCGGCGGAGCTACCCCATCGACGACCCGGGCCCACAAGACGTGACACCACTCCACGTGGCCGCGCGCGAGGGCAACGCGGAGGCGCTCGCCGCGCTCGTGATCGCCGGCGCCCGGGTAGACGCACGCAACTCGAATGGCGACACACCGCTCCACCTCGCGGCGCGCCAGGGACATGCCGCCGCGGTGAGCGAGCTGCTCACCGAGAACGCCGACCCGAATGCGCACAACGACGAAGGCGAGACACCCATTCACGTGGCGGCGAGCAAGGGCCACGAAGACGTGATCGCGGCGCTTCTCGACGACGGCAGCGACGTCGACAGCCGGGACCAAAGGGGTGACACGCCGCTCCACCGCGCCGCGCGCAAGGGCCACCAAGAGGCCGCCACGCTGCTGCTCGAGCGCGGGGCGGATGCCGCCGCGCGCAACAAGTCGCGCTCGACGCCACTTCACAACGCTGCCGGCATCGGAAACGAGAAGCTCGTGCTCCTGCTCCTCGAGCGCGGCGCCCCCCTCGACGTCGCCAACCAGGACGGCGTGACGCCCCTCTACATGACCGCCCAGCAGGGCCGCCACTACGTGATGCTCGTCCTTCTCGAACGCGGCGCCAATGTGAACCGGGCGGCCATCGGCAACCACACCCCCCTCCACGCCGCGGGCGAGAAGGGAAAGCTCGACGCCATCCACGTGCTGCTCGACCACGGCGCCCAGGTCGACGCCCGCACCGCCAGGGGGAAGACGCCCGGCGACCTCGCCAGCGAGAAGGGCAACACCGACGCCGCGGCTCTACTTCACGGCCTCGAACACGGCCTCGAACACGGCCTCGAACGCGGCCGCTGAGCCCGAGCGGAGCGGTTGGGAAGTGGGCGGGGGGCGGATCGCGAGGAGCGGCCCTCAGTCCCCTGAGTTCCTGGCGGGCACGATGCGTAGATCTTCGAAGACACTCCCGAAGTCGGCGAATCTGCCGTAGAGCACGAGGACGCGACCCTCCCGGATGCTTCGAAAGACGAGGGTGACCTCCTCGCCCGCATGCTCGGAGAGATCGACCCGGTACTCGCCATGGCGTGGAAAGTAGGAATGCCGCAAGTCCTTCGCTTGCAGCGCGAAGACCTGCGTGAGGAGCCGCTCCGAATCCTGGCCGTCGCGAAGCAAGTCGATCTCCATGGTCACGGCTCCTGGCTCCACCACTACCGCCGGTTCGCGAACCCCGATGCGGGTCACCAACTCGGCCCCCTCGGCCGGAATCCGCAGCCGACACTCGGTCTGCACCTCTCCCCTCGACTCCTCCAGCCCGATGCCGGGGTAGTGGTAGAGTGAGTCGAAGAAGAGATGCTCGCGCCCCACCTGGGATGCCGTGCCCGTGTCGCAATGTTCGAGCAGCCGGCTACTCACTTCGAGTGGAACGGGGGCCGAACGTCGTCGGAGAACCAGATAGTCCTCGTCTCCCACCGTCCCGGTGATCTCGAATCGGGTCTCGAGGTAGTCGACGAGCGCTGGAGCGTAGTCTCGCAAGCCTGACCGGTCCGAGAAGAAGTCGTCGTAGCGGGTAAGCGCGATATTGACTCCGTGGGCCTCGGCCCCCTCCACGACCGAAGCGCCCCGGTCGTGGCCGATGTGGTGCTCGTAGAGGTTGTAGTAGGCGCTGGGCATGGGTCGACCGGACAGGAAGTTGAGCATGGCGAGGTCGGGAATCGTCAGTAGCGCCTCTCCGGGCGGAACCAGCAGATCGATGGTCTTCAATACGATCTTGATTTGTGCCGCATCGAACTCGTTCACGATCACGCCGCCCCGCTTGGCGGCGATGGGTGTGTCCATGCGGATCATGAGCTCGTAGTACCAATAGCCCGCCACTGCCGCGTAGAGACCGAACACCGCCGCAGCCGCCCCCAGGGTTGCGCGCAGCCACAAAGGCCCCGGCTGGGGCAGACGGGCCAGCAGGGCGTGGGTGACCACGACCCCCGCCACCACGACCCCCTGATAGACGTTGATGAGGTGGTTGAAGTCCGCACGCGGGAAGACGCCAAGAAAGAGGAAGAAGCACACAGCCACCACCGCGACCAGTCTCCCGTTCACGAGCCGAGGACGCTCCGGGGCCGGGGACGAGGACTGGCCCGGGAGGAGCGCGAGTGCCGCTCCCGCGAAGAAGACCCCGGGTGGAATCCAGTACATCAGAACGTGGAGCCGTTCGATCACCCTCCATTCATCGACGAGACCGCCTGGCGGCAGGGTGCGGTAGACGGGCTGTGCGGCGTAGGTGTACATCTCGACGCTCTCGCGCATGAAGGCGCCGTCGAAGAGCTTGCCGAGGCCCAGGTAGGAGATGTCGTGCTTTCCACTGAACTCGAAGGGGTGGAGAAGGAGGCTCTGGAAGAGCTCCGGCACCACTCCCTGAAAGACGAAGTACCCGAAGACGGGCAAGCCCACGGCCGCGACTCCGACCGCCATGCGCGCCGCGTCGGCCGCGAGCGGGCGGAGGGTCGACTTGATGGGCTCGGCGCGCTCGAGGTGCAGAGCCACCACGCCGACTGCGGCCCCGACCAGCGCGAAGGCGCCGTAGTTCTGCTTGAACACGATTGCGATTCCGAAGAAGACCCCGCTCCAGACCAGATCGCGCCCGCGAGCGCCGCCGGACCACACGAGCAGACGCTCCAGCCCCGCCAGGGCGAAGAGCACCGAAAAGGGGGAGTAGAAGGCAAAGGTCCAGGCGGGAAAGGCCCACACCGTGCATACCAGCATGAGTGCCACGGCGACGAGTCCCGCACGCCAGCCTGCCATGAGAGCGACGATGCGATAGCTGATCCCCACCATGGCGAGATAGGCGATGAAGACCGGGATGCGCGATGCGATGACGCTGGGCTCGACCAGGGAGAAGAGCCCCGCCAACACGAACCAGAGGCCCGGCGTCACGAAGGCGTCCAGATCCCGGTAGAGGACTTTTCCGTGGAGCATGTCGAGGGACTGGAGTAGGAGGTAACCCTCGTCGGCGAGGGTGAGAGAGCGGCGAACCAGGGGCAGCGCAAAGGCCGCAACCCCGACCGCGACTACAATGGCGAGTATGGCGAAGCGGGGGCGGGCGCGAAGAATCGGCAGCAAGCGCTCGAACATGGGGCCGGAGTATATCCGAGGGCGATGGTCGCCCACCCGCCCGATTGCAGCGCGCCGCTATCGAGCCGCGTGCTCCCTGAGGCGCAGCGCCTGCGCGAGACCCTGCAGCAGCTCACCGGCCTCGATGTCTCGCAGCGCCGCCTCCACCTCCTCCTCCACGGGCGCGTAGCTGCGGACGGGCGGCGCGGCGGCGAGATCGCCGGTCTCGCCCTCCTCGCGCCGGGCGAGGCCCAGGGAGCCGTCACCGGTGACGCTCACGACCCAGACGCCCTCCTCGAGCTCCCGGTAGGCGGCCTTGCCGTGGTGCGCGTCCTCGTCGCTCCAGTTGACGTCCACGAAGCGGGGATCGATCATCATGCCGCTGCCTGGCGCCGTATCCTCGTCGAAGATCCGACGAATCCACAGCCGGCCGCCCACAACCACATAGTCGACGTAGATCTCCTTGCTGGGATCGAAGGGGGTGTCGAAGCGCTGGAGCGCGCCGTCTCCGGTGCGGATCGCAATGGCGAGTTTTCCGTCCTCGACCACGAGCTCCGTGACCGCGGTCTTGCGAACTGCCCGGTTGTACTGCTCCCGCAGCGCGTCATAGTCCGCGCCCAGCTCCTCGAGGCGTGCGCGGTAGACCCGCGCCTCGAGCCCCGTGGCCAACAGCCGAAAGCCCATGAAGCCGGCGCCCGCGAGCACGACGATCAGCGCCAGCGAGGCAATGCGTCCGAGCATGCTCTTCCTCCCACCCCCACGTCCCGCTCATCGTCCCCTCCGCTTCCCCTCAGGAGAGCGAAGTGGACTCCTCGTCGGTCCGAGCCCCGAAGATACGCGAGAAGAGGCGCTTGACGAAGTCCCCGGCGTCGTCGATCAGCAGATAGAAGACGGGAACGACGAGCAGGGTCAGCAGGGTCGACGAGAACATCCCCGCCGCAGTCGCCACCGCCATGGGAGCGCGACTCTCGGCGCCGGGCCCGAGCCCCAGGGCGGCGGGCAGCACGCCGAAGATCATCGAGATGGCGGTCATGAGGACCGGCCGCATGCGCACCGGCGCGGCCATGGCCATGGCCTCGCGCTTGTCCATACCCTGTTCCCGGCGCAGCTGGTTCGCGTAGTCGACCAGGAGGATCGAGTTCTTCGTCACCAGGCCGAAGAGCAGCACGATCCCGATCAGGCTGAAGAGGTTCAGGGTGTGGCCCAGAGCCAGCAGCCCGCCCAGGGCCCCCACCATGGCGAGGGGCAGCGCGAGCATCACCGTGAGGGGGTGGATCAGACTCTCGAACTGGGCGGCCAGCACCATGTAGATCACCAGCACTGCGAGGCCCAGGGCGAGACCGAACTGCTCTACGCCCTCCTCCATGGCCTCGGCCTGGCCCGAGAGGGCCAGGCGCGCATGGGGCGGCAGGATCGCGTCGGCGATCTCCCGCGCGTCCACGATGGCCTCGCCCAGGGTCTTCCCCACCAGGTTGGCGCTGACCTTGGCGCTGCGCTGGCGGTCGGTGCGCGTGATCTCCGAAGGCGCGGCGCCCCGCTCGATACGCACCAGGTTGCGCAGCGCGACACTGCGACCGTCGTTCGCGCGCACGTAGAGGGACTGGATCGACTCGGGATCGTCGCGGTCCTCCGCCTCGAGTCGCACGCGAACGTCGTAGCGCCGCCCGGCCTCCTTGAAAACCGCCACGTCCATGCCGCCGACCATGACCTGGATCGCCGTCGCGATGCTGCGCGCGTCGACGCCCAGGGCCGCGGCCTTCTCGCGGTCGGGCACCACCCGCAGCTCGGGCAGACCCAGCTTCAGACTCGAGTCGAGGTCCACGAAGCCGCCTCGCTCTTCGAGGGCGACGATCATGCGCTGGGCGAGCAGGTTGAGCTCGGAGAGCGGCATGTTGCCGCGGATCTCCACCTCGAAGCCGCCGCCCGCGCCCGACATCAGCTCGCCAGGATTGAAGATGCGGATCGCGCGTCCGGGAATCCGGCCCAGATGCTCCCGCGCGGCCCTCATGAGGTCGAAGACGCTGCGCTCGCGTTTGGCGCGCTCGCTGAGGGTGCCGAAGATCATCCCCATGTTGGTGCGCGGCAGGTCCATGCCGCCCGCCATCCCCGCCGCCGAGAAGATCCCGTCGACCTCCTCCTGGGCGAGAAACCAGCCCTCGTCCTGCTCGAGATACTCGAGGGTGGCCTCCAGGGAGCTGCCCGGTGCCGCCTCGATCTGGGCGAAGAAGATGCCCTCGTCGGCCGGCGGAAAGAACTCCCCCTCGAGCCGGGAGCCGAAGAGGAAGGCCAGGCCCAGGGAGAATCCGGCGAAGAGCACTGTCAAGCCCCGATGGGCCAGGGACCAGCCGAGAACGGCGCGGTAGCCGTTCTCCAGCGCTACGAAGCTGCGCTCGAGGCGATCGTAGAAGCCGCCGTGGCGCCGCGCCTTCGGCGGCGGCATGCGGGCAGCCAGCATGGGGGTGAGGGTCAGGGCGACGAAGAGTGAGATCATCACCGAGCCCGCAACCGTGAGACCGAACTCACCGAGGAAGCTGCCCACGAGTCCTTCGATGAAGAAGGTCGGCAGGAATACCGCCGCCACCGAGATCGTGGCTGACGTGGCCGCAAAGGCGATCTCCCGCGTGCCCTTGGCGGCGGCCTCGAAGTTGTTCTCGCCCATCTCGCGATGCCGCTCGATGTTCTCGAGCACCACGATTGCGTCGTCGATCACCACGCCCACCGCAAGGGTCATCCCGAGCAGCGTCATGGTGTTGAGGGTGAAGCCGAAGAGCCAGACGAGACCGAAGGTCGCCAGGAGCGAGATGGGAATCGCCGCGGCCACGATCAGGGTCGGCCGCGTGCGCCGCAGAAACACGAAGACCGTCAGTACGGCGAGGAGCGCGCCGAAGACCAGGGCGAACTTCGTCTCCGCTACGGCCTCGCGCACACCCTTGGAGAAGTCGATGAAGCCCTCGGAGTCGTAGAACTCGAGGCCGGCGGGCAGGATCTTCTTCACCTGATCAAGACGTTCATACACATCGTCCACGATGCCCACGGTGTTGCCGCCGGATTGCTTCCGAATGCCGAGGCCCACGGCGTTGGCGCCGTTGTAGCGGGCGATCATGTCGACGTCCTGGGCGCCGTCCTCCACCCGGGCCACGTCACGCAGCAGCACCGGGGCGCCGTCCGCGTGAGTCACCACCAGGCCCTCGAGCTCCTCGATGGTGCGGAACTCGGCGTCGGTCTTCACCGCGTACTCGACCCGACGGCTCTCGATGGTGCCGCCGGGGACCTCCACGTGCTCGCGGCCGATGGCGGCCAGCACATCGCTCGCAGCCAGCCCCCGCGATCGCAGGGCCTCGCCGTCCAGCCAGATGCGGATGTTGCGATCCTCACGCCCGAACATCGCCACCCCGGCGACGCCTGGGATGGTCTCCATGTAGGGGTTGACCTGGCGCCTGACGTACTCGCTGGCCTCGACCTGGGTGGTCTGGAAATTCATGGGGATCCAGAGCACGGGCTGGTCGTTGGGATTGAAGGTCGCCACCACAGGCGTCTCGAGCTCGCTGGGCAGCTCGATGCGCGCCTGGGCGACCTTGTCGCGCACGTCCTGGGCCGCGATGTCGAGGTCGACGCCCAGCTGGAACTCGACCACGATCTGCGCCGCCCCCTGGTAGCTGGTGGAGCGGATCGAGCGCACGCCCGCGATGGTGTTGAGATACTCCTCGAGGACGTCGACGACGTCCTCCTCCATGCCTTCGGGCCCCGCGCCG
This sequence comes from Deltaproteobacteria bacterium, assembly GCA_019310385.1. Classification (GTDB taxonomy): domain Bacteria; phylum Myxococcota_A; class UBA9160; order UBA9160; family UBA4427; genus JAFDEK01. The sequence continues at coordinate 25,651 of JAFDEK010000014.1, read as the reverse complement.
GGAAGGGCGGCGGTGACCACGAGGACCGGAAACTCCATGTTGGGGTACTGGTCGACGCCGAGTCGGTTGTAGCCCAGGACCCCGAAGACGATGAGCCCGAGGGTCATCATCCAGGTCAGGATGGGGCGCTGGATTGCGACATCAGAAAGTGTCATCGCGCGGCGCTTTCACCCGCCGCAGCGCTTTCACCCGCCGCGGCGCTGGTGCCGTCGGCGTTGCGCAGGGAGACCACCGAGCCGTCGATGAGGCCCGTCTGACCGCGAATCACCACCTGGTCGCCGACCACGAGCCCTCCCCGGACCTCGACCAGTCCCTCGCGGTGCACTCCCAGCTGCAGGTTCACCCGCTGCACGCTGCGAGTGTCCGCCATGCGAAAGGCCACGGCGCCATCCGCGCGCTGGAGGATCACGTCCTCGGGCACCATGGGCACGCCGCTGCGCTCGCTCACTCCGAGGTCGGCCCGGGCGAAGAGCCCCGGCCGCAGACGCCCAGCGGGATTCGGGAGCTCGGCCTTCACGCGCAGGGTGCGCGTGGCCGAGTCGATGGTGGGGGCGATCACCGTGACCGTGGCCTGGAAGACCTCGTCGGGGAAGGGTGCCACCCGCACGCCCACCGGGTCGCCGAGCTCGACGAGGCTCGAATCCACCTCGGCCAGATGGAATTCCACCTCGACGGGATCGAGGGCCACGAGATCGAAGAGCTTCTGGCCCTGGCTCACGAATTCGCCAGGACTCACGTAGCGCCGGGCGATGAGCCCCGCGAAGGGAGCCTGGACGCTCGAGTCGCCCAGGGCACGTCGAGCGAGGCCGAGCTGGGCCCGCGCGGCTTCCAGGCGGGCCCCGGCCAGGGAGGAGGCGGTCTCCGCGGCGTCGAGCTGCGCGCCGGACACCGCGTTGCTGGAGCGGAGCTTGCGGATCCTCGCGAGCTCCCGCTGGCTTTCGGCCAGGGTCGCCTCGGCCTCGACCACCCTGGCCTTCTGGCTGGCCTGCTCCAGCTGCCGGCGCTCCGGATCGATCTCCAGAACCACCTGTCCCGCCTCGACGGCCTCTCCCTCGCGAGCGCCGATGGAGGTGATCTGCCCGCGCACCTGCGCGGCAATGCTCGCTTCGGCCTTGGCGGTGAGCTGCCCGGTGGCCTCGACGCGATCGACGATATCCCGGGCCACCACCGAGGTGATCATCACCGGCGGCGCCTCGATCACCGTCGCGCGCTCCGGCTCCTGGCCGCAGCCGATAGCGCCTGCGGCCAACAAAAAAGAAGCGGCCAACACAGCGCCCGCAGCCGACAAAGCGCCCGCGACCAATGAAGCGCCCGCGACCAACGAAGAGCCCGCGACCAACGAAGAGCCCGTGGCCACGAGGCGCTCGGCGAGTGCTGCGAAGCTCCGCGCAGAGCCCGGGCCTCCGACCACGATGCAGCGCGGCTTCATCTTGCTTTCTCCTTGCGCGCCCTGGCGCCCGTCGCCCGATCGGGCTCGACGAGGCCGCACAGCATGGCGTCAAAGGCCTGCTCGAAGAGATCTGGAGACCACTCGAGATCGGCACGACTCGTTTGCAGCGAAATGACGCCGTGGCACAGCGCCCAGATGGCCTGGCGGGCGGTCTCAAGGTCGATGCCCCGCAGCCGCCCGAGGGCGTCGATTTCGAGCATGGGAGCCTCGAGGATGCGACGCGCCTCCTCGGCGGCCTCGGACTGTTCGCCCACTTCGCTATCCGGCGCCCGCCCTTCGGGCGACAGCGATGTGAGATGGCTGAGATAGAGCAGGCCATAGTGGGTCGAGTGACGCAGGCCGAAATCCACGAATGCCCGGCCCAGGACCCGGGCATTCTCGACGGGATCGCGCCCCAGGCTCACGCGCTCGAGCTCGCCCACCAGCACGCGAAAACGGGCGTCCACGAGCTCGCGCAGCAGGCCCGTCTTGTCGCCGAAGTAGTGATAGATGGTGGGCGCCGCGTAGCCGCAACGCTCGACCAGCTTGCGCATGGAGAAGTTCCGATAGCCCCCCTCGGCGAGGAGCGCTTCGACCGAGTCGAGGATGACGCGTCGCGCCTCCGAGCGATTCTGGAGGCGGCGCTGCTGTGCTTCCTGGAGACCCATTGGACCCGAACCCGAGAACTTCAACGCGGATGAGCGCCGCCGGGGCCTGCTTCGCCGCCGTGGAGCGCCTCTGGGCTAATCAGATTAACGACGTGCAGTTCATGTAACGCCGTTACAACCGCCTTGGTGTAGCACAGAAGCCACGGCATCCGCAGCCGGCGGGCGCGCGCAGCTTGCAGGGTCGGGCTCCTAGCCCGACGAGAGGGCGCCGCCGAGAGCGAGGAGCCTCAGGAGCTCCATCAACGGAATCGAGCCCAGGTAGCTGCGCACCGGGCGGCGGAAGAGCAGGACGGGGCCGGTGGGCGACGGCGTGACCGAAAAGCACTCCCAACGCTCGGCACCCAGCTCGTTCATGCGCGCCTCGATGGCCGCGGGGTCACCGGGCGGGAAGGGCTCGACCTTGTACTCCCAGGCCCCGATGCTCTCGAGGTCCTCCTGGGCCCAGTCGCTGACCTCGCCCGGCGCCTCTTCACCGCGTACCCGCAACAGCTCGTAGAGTTCGTTGGCGCGGGCACGCCACTCGATGGATTCCACCGTCTCGCGCAGCTTCTCGGGCTCGGGAGCCGACGGGTCCGAACAGCCCGGCACGAGCGCGACACTCAAAGCGATCAGGCTGCTCAGGACGACCCTGCTCCTGGAAGTCCTGTTCTTGGACATCTCGTTCTTGGACATCGGTCACCCGCTCCGGTCCCGCACGAGCGGAACCATGCGCCCGTCACGGCCCAGGCGAAACTCCACGCCCCGCCAGGTGACGGTGCTCATGCGCAGGGCCAGCAGCCAGCTCGCCGAGGCCGCGAGGTCGCGCAGGGGCATGAAGAGCAGATTGCGCAGACCCTCGCGCTCGCCCATGAGCGGCATGCTCAGCCCGGTGGTCACCAGCCGCAGGAGGATGCTACCGACCAGGATGCCGAGGCTGAGCGGGTCGAAGAGACGGTACAGACAGAGCAGGAGCGCGAAGGGGAGCGGCTGGATCACGATGGTGGCGAAGAAGCCGATGGGCCGCGCCATGCGATTGTTGAGCTCGAGGTAGAGCTGGTGCCGCCACCAATCGCGAACGCTGTCGAGATCGATCATGGTGTCGACCGAGTAGGCGACGAGGGCGATGCCCAGCCCCAGCTCCTGGATGCGCCGCCCCATCTCGAAGTCCTCGACGAGGTAATTCTCGAGGGGCTCGAAGCCACCGATGGCGTCGAGGCTCGAACGCCGAAAGGCCATGGACGAGCCCAGGCAGAAGTCCGATGCGCCGGTCGAATGGGCGAAGATCACGTTGGCCATGAGGTCGTGGAGCGAGAGCAGCTCGACCCGCTCGTGCCAGCTATGGGCGTTGCGGCCGCGGTAGATGGTGCACGCATAGCCGATCGCGGAGTCGCGCAGAGGCGCCACGATGACGCGCAGGAAGTTCGGCCGCAGTCGCACGTCGCTGTCGCTGAGGACCAGCAGCTCGTGACGCGCCTCGGGCATGGCGTTGGAGACGTTGAAGACCTTCCCGTTGGCCCGCGGCTCCCCCTTGGCGATGGTGATGGTGACGCGCTCGCTGCCGAACTCGGTCTCGAGCTTGCGCAGCAGCGGCAGCGCGGGGTCGTCGGGCCGCTGCAAGGAGATCAGCACCTGGTACTCGGGGTAGTCCTGCAGGCAGGCGCTGCGCAGGCACTCCTCGAGGTTCTTCTCGAGACCATAGACCGGTTTCAGGAGCGTGACCGGAGGCGCGTAGGAGTTGGGGGAGGACGGGCCCTCGGAGGAGACGTTCTGCGCGGAATCAGCGACGGAGTGGCTCCCGGAGCCGTCGCCGGGCTCGCGCCAGGGTCGCCGAAGGGCGAACCACGCAACCGCGCCGAGACGGATCAACGCGTAGGCGGCTCCAACGACGACGGGGATCAGCAGAAGGCCCTGAAGCGCCAGGGAAGCGAGATTCATCGGGCGAAACTAGCAGATGCCCTCGAGCGACCTGATCCTTCAACAAGGTGTCGCCGCGTTGCTGTCCATGGTCGCACCACTCTCGCAAAGGGTGCTCGGGAGCGAGGCGGTAGTCGACACTGAGGGCCCGCATCCCGGCCGCCCGAGAGCCCGGGAGCCTACCTGGGTCGGCCCCCGCGCGCTGCGTGCGGGATCGTGCCCTGAATGCCCGGATTTGCTTATGAAAAGCCGCGGGAATGCCGAATACGCGGGGAGCCGAGCTAGGGCGGAAGCAGGGTCCAATGGAGTCGTACCTCAAATTCTTCGAGCTCCAGAAGTCGCCCTTCGACGCCAAGGGAAGCGGCGGCGTCGTGCTCGGCACCAAGGCCCTTCGCAAAGCCTTCCAGGAGATCAAGCAGGGCCTGGAGCAGGGAGCACCACGCATCTGCGTAGGCGGCGGCGAGGGCCTGGGCAAGACGAGCCTGTGCCGCGCCCTCCCCAAGCTCCTCAGCGACTCGGCGCAGCTGGTGCAGATCATGAACCCCGACCGTCCATGGCCGGAGGTCCGCACCATCATCGTCCGCAGGCTCGGCCTCGAGGGCGGATCACTCTCGCGTGGAAGCATGTTGGCCGCCCGGGGCGACCACCGCTACCTGATCATCGCCATCGATCAGGCCGAGCGCCTCAGCCGAGAAGCCCTGGAACACCTCGACACCCTGATGCGTTATCAGGACGACGACGACCGCCAGCTGCTCCACTGCGTTCTCTTCGCGAATCTCGAGGCCGCTCCGGCCGGAGCCGACATCCCGCTGCTCTGGTGGCTCGATCAGCTCACGACCCTGCAGCTGCGCTTCGCGCCGATCCCCGCCCAGGGCATTCACCACTACATCGAGAAGCGTCTGCAGAAGGCGGGTTGGCCGGGCGGCGACCTCTTCAGTCCCCAGGCCTGCCTCGCCATCCACCGCCTCACCGGCGGCGTCCCCAGCGCGGTGAACGACCTGTGTGAGAGGGCTCTCGGCGAGGCGAGTTCCCGGGGCCTCGCGGCCATCGGCTCGGAGCTGGTCGAGGAGCTCTTCGACGAAACGATCGCAGCGGCCCTACCTCCCTTGGACGACATGAGCTTCGAGGAGAGCTCGCCCAGCATGAACATGAGCGGCAGCCTGAGCGGACAGAGCGGCCTCTCCGCCCAGTCCCTGCTCGACGCCACCCCCTACGTCGAGAGCGCGCGCAGGGAGACCCGCCGTCCGACCCACGAGCCCCGCGCCGATGCACCCGCACCCCGGAGCGAGCCGCGGCCCCCGCCCGCACCGCCTCCCGACCCCTCGCAGCTCGAGCTGGCCGACAACCCCTTCGCCAAAGCGGGCGCAGGGAGCGCGAGCTCCAAGCTCGAGCTGAGCAACGAACCCTTCGTCACGCCCCAGGCATCGGCGACCCACTCCTCCCTCGAGCTGGCCGACGAGAGCGACCTGGGAAATGCCAACTCCCCCGGGCGAGGCAGCGTTCCCGCTTCGGGTATCCGCACGCACCGGCCCGCACCTGCCGCCGGGAGCAGTCGCAGCCGGAGGAAGCCAGCAAGACGAGATCACACGCGGCTGCTGCTGCTCCTGCTCGCTGCCCTGGCCGGCGCCGGATACCTGCGTCAGGGTGACCCGACGGATTTCATCCACACTCTCCTCCCCGAGCAGGCCCGCGAGACCCTGCAGCTCGCTCGACCGCCCGCGCCCAGCGACGCCGCAACGGCCAGGCCCAACAGCGCGGGAACGGCCAGACCCGGCAGCGTGGCTGCGGTGCTCGACGCCATTGACGAGGCGCCGGCGGCGCTGCCGGAGGATCTTCCGACGCTGCCTCTCGCCGAGGCGGCGGAGGTCGCGAACGCCGCGCCGATTCAGCCCGAGCCGCAGAGGTCGCCGCTGCAGGCCGTGAAGCCAGAGGATGTGAGAGCGGTGATCGGAGCCGCCGCGGGCGGCCCGTCGAGCGAGTCGGCCCCGACCGCAGCCCGCTCAGCGGCGAAGCCAGTGCCGGTGCAGCCCGTCGACCCACCTCAGAGCACGCCCGCCCAGCAGGCCGACAGCGTGGGCGGAGCCAGCCCCGCTCGGCCAGGCGCGAGCCTCGGCGAAGCGCCGGCCTCATCCACCAGCAAGCCGGCGCCGGCGACGTCCCCCATCGTCCACGCCCCCATCGTCCACGAAAGCAGCTCCATGCCAGAGCCCGTGGTGAACGAGCACCTCGCGCTGCCCTCCGAGGTCCCGTCCCAGCCAGCGGCGGCACCCGACCCGAGCGCCGCCGCGGCGACGACTCCGCCACCAGGCTCCGCGGCTCCATAGCGGACAGCGGCTAGCCGCGGACCGTCAATCGAGCGACAGGGGTTCGGGCTCAGCGTTCGAATCCTCCATCGCTTCGAGGAGCTCCTCCTCGCCAAGCGCACTCGCCAGCTGCCTGGCGGTCCTCCCGGAAGCGTCCCGCTCGAGGTCGGGTTTCGCCCCCGCGCTGAGAAGCGCACGGGCAACGGCGCGGTACCGCTCGAGCGGCTCCGCGGCCAGGGCGGGGCCGTGTCGACGCACCGCAACCCCGGGCGTGCCTCGCCTCTGCGATAGCGGCCGGGCCACCCGCTCCATGCCGACGAGGGTCCGCAACAACGCCTTGGAGAGCTCCGCCTCCGTAGGCGGCTCGGCGCCGCCGCCGAGGGCGCCCGCCGCTTCTTCGCCCAGCAGCGCGCCGACGACCCGACGCTGACCCGTCTCCGCCGCAACCACGAGCGGCGTGTCACCGCGCAGATTCGTCGCGGCCAGATCCGTCGATGGACTGAGCAACGACAGGGCGACATCGCCGTGGCCCTCCTGGAGGGCGAGGAGCAGCGGGGTGAGCTCGCCCGAGAGCCGCGCCTGGGGGTCAGCGCCGTGGTCGAGCAGCAGCGCCACGGTCTCCGGAGATCCCTGCTTGATGGCCAGGAAGAGAGGCGTGCGACCGGAGCCATCGGTCACGACGACCTCGGCACCGGCGGCGAGCAACAGGGCGACCAGCTCCGGGCGACCACTCGCCGCCGCAAACGCCAGAGGCGTCGAGCCGTTGACGAGGCGGCGGTCTACCTCGATCCCCCGTTCCACGAGGGCTTCGAGCAACGCGGCCTCTCCTCGCTGAATCGCGAGAAATAGCGGCGTCTCTCCGTGGCGGCTGGTCCATCGGGGATCGGCTCCCGCTTCGAGCAGCGCAGCCGCCACCGCGGCGTGGCCCGCCTCCATCGCGGCGAGCAGGGGCGTCACCTCCCTGGCATTCCGGGGATCGACCGCTGCACCGGCCGCAAGCAGCTGCTCGATGACCTCGAGGCTGCCGGCCCGAGCCGCGCCGTGGAGCGGCGTGGCAGCACCTTCGTCGGCGAGGTCCACGTCGGCGCCGCGCTCGATCAGCAGGGCCACCACCTTCACCTGGCCCGCGGCAGCGGCTGCCGCCAGGGGAGTCGCTCCGTTGACGTCACGGCGGTCCACATCCGTGCCGTGCTCGAGCAGCTTCTGCATCTGCTCGATATCCCCCTGCGCGGCCGCACGGTGCAGCGGCGAGGCGGAGGCCTCGACGAGACGGGCGGTCGGATCCCGCTTGCGCTCCCGCGCCATCTCGCGTGGACTGCTTCCCCCGGCATTCTCGATACCGGGGTCCGCACCCTTCTCGAGCAACAGGGCGGCCAGACGGGGACTCCCTTCCCGAACAGCGAGGTGCAGCGGTGTGTCGCCCGCGGCGTCGCCCAGGTTGGGATCAGCACCGTTCTCGAGCAGCGCCTCGACGAGCTTGGGGCTGGCGGCCACGACCGCCTGGTGCAGGGCGGTCCTGCCCCCCTTGCCTCCGATTTCGGCTGCAATGTCGAGGGCGGCTCCGAGATCGATGAGCTGCTTCGCCAGTGCGCTCTGTCCCTCGACGATGGCGAGAAGCAGGGGCGTCGCACCGGAATCGTCCTGTGCATCGAGCTCGGCACCCGCTACGAAGAGCGCGCGCACGGCGTCGCCGTTGCCCGCCCGGGCTGCGTAGTGGAGAGGTGTGCGCCCCCGCGAGTCCCGAGCCTCGATGGGCGCCCCGGCCGCGAGAAGCTGCTCGACGGCCCCTTCGCGCCGGGCCGCCGCCCCGTCGGAGGCCTCGGCCGGATCGGCCGACGACGGGGGAAGACCCGCAGCCAGATGAAGCGGCGTGGCCCCCTCTTCGTCGCGAGCCGCGACCGCAGCGCCGTCGTCACCCCGCGCGCTGACAGCCGCCCTTCCCGGCTCGCCGCCGGGCTCCCTGGGCCTGCCTTCCGGCCCAGCGGGCGACGCGCAGGCGCCGGCCAACATCACCAGGGCGAGGGGAAGCCATCCGGCGCGTGCCATGGTGGAGGCGCGCCGGCGTCGGCGCGCGCGATCTCCCTGGAACGAAGTTCGTGCATTGACCGAGCTTAGCGTGTAGACGAGCTCGAGGTGAAGGCGGGCGTAGGCGTGAGTGAAGGCGTGACGGGGGCGCACGGCCGAGAGCCGCGCCCGGGAGCTCCCAAGGAGGGCGCCGGTGTCAGACGATGACGTCTTCGAAGGCGACCGCAACGCGATAGGTCTTGAACGCGACCGTCCCGGAAACCGCGGCCGCCGCGTAGCTGAGATCGTCGGGAACGGAGCCGGTGAGGACGATGGCGCGCACCTCCTGCCCGGACTCGGCGACCTGCAGCCGCACCCAGCCGATCCGCTCGAGGACGTCGGACACCAGCTCCTTGCCCTTCTTCTCACTCTCGTCCGCGACCATCACCACGACGAGGCCGCCCCCGTTGTCGCGGGCCAGCAGATCGATCTGCCCCACCTCGCTCTCGTAGCGGATCCCGACGGGCTTCGACTCGGCGTCCTGGTAGACGCTGAGACCCGGTTCCAACTCCTCGGGTGTCTCCCACAGCAGGCTCCGGATGTCGGGGGCGCCACCGCCGGAGACGACCGGAGCCGCGGCCGGAGGACGAGCAGCCTGCTTGGCCTTGGAGCCCGCAGGCCGGGCAGCCGACTTGGGCTTGCCCTTGGCGGCGGGCTTCGGGTCGAGGGACGACTTGCTGGGATTGGGCATCTGGGCGGACGAGGGAGAGAGGGACTGGGACGCCGAGGGCTCATTGGTCTTCGACATGCTGCTCCCGGACCCGCGCGCCTTGAGACCGCGCCCGCAGTTGGGACAGTTGCGATCGAAGCCGCCGACTCGCGTGCCACAGGCGTTGCAGAACATGGGTTTTCTTCCCTCCAGACCCTCCTTCGTCCAACTGGAGCTCTGGGATTAGCCCTCTCGGATCCGCCTCCGATCGGAGGCGGATCGGCACGGGAATCCAGCATCCGATATAGTCGGGCGCGCTCCGATTCCGCCCCCACTGCAATCCACAGAGACCCCCTGCATGCCCGCGGACCGTCCCAAGTCGACCCTGCCGATCCTCTTCAGCATCGTCATCGTCGACCTCATCGGCTTTGGCATCGTGCTGCCTATCCTGCCCTTCTACGCCGACGCCTACGGCGCGAGCGCCACGGTGCTGGGCCTGCTCCTGACCTGCTACGCCGCCATGCAGTTCGTCTTCGCGCCGATCTGGGGGCGCCTTTCCGATCGCGTCGGCCGCCGCCCGGTCATGCTCGTCACCATCGCGGGCACCGGCGCGGCGCTGCTCCTGCTGGGCCTCGCCGACTCCCTCATCTGGCTCTTCATCGCCCGCATCCTGGGCGGCATCTTCGGCGCCAATATCAGCGTGGCGACCGCCTACCTGAGCGACGTCACCGAGGAGGGAGAGCGGACGCGCTGGATGGGAATGATCGGCGCCTCCTTCGGAGTGGGCTTCCTCCTCGGGCCCGCCATCGGCGGCCTGCTCTCACCCTACGGATACGGCGTGCCCATGCTGGCCGCCGCGGGCATGGCGACCGTCAACTTCGTCTACGCCTGCTTCGTCCTGAAGGAGCCCGCGAGGCACCTGCCCCGGGAGAGCGATGTGCCGCGGCCCCGCGAGGTTCTCGCCGACCCCGCCGTGCGCCGGCTCTGCACCATCAACTTCATCTTCACCTTCGCGGTCTGCCAGCTCGAGACCACCTTCGCCTACCTGATGAAGGACCGCTTCTCCTACGACGCCATGCAGGTCGCCTTCATCCTGGTCTTCATGGCTTTTATTACCATGAGCATCCAGGGCGGCGCGATCCGGGGCCTGGCGCGGCGCTTCGGCGAGAAGACCCTGCTCGTGGCCGGCGTCGCTTTCATGTCGTCGGCCTTCTTCGCCATCCCCTGGATGTACCGGGTGACCCTGCTGCTGCTCCCCCTCGGCCTATCCGCCGTGGGACGCGCAATCAGCCAGCCCTCCTTGATGAGCATGGTGTCCCTGCGCGCAACCTCGGTAACCCGCGGCGCCGTCATGGGCGGCTTCCAGTCGGCGTCGGCGTTGGCTCGGGTCTTCGGCCCCCTGGCCGCGGGCGCCCTCTACGACTACCAGATGGGCGCCCCCTATCTGCTGGCTGGCCTCCTCATGGCGGTAGCGTTCATCGCGAGCAGCGTCCTGCCCGCCTCGGAGACGAGCGCAAAGGCCGTTCCTGTTTGAAGGCCGTTCCTGTTCGAAGGCCGTTCCTGGCCAAAAGAAGACGGGGCTCAGCACGGAGCGAGCACGAAGCTGGCTTCGCCGCAGAGGGAAACCAGCTCGAACTCGTAGCCCTCCCCGGGTAGCACGCCGAAGCGGGGTGCCTCGAGGCGGCACTCCAGGCCTTCGTCCTGCTCGAGGGCGCTCATCACGTTACCGGCGAGGACGTTCAGGAATTCGCCCAGGGCATCCACGGCCAGCTCGACGGGCTGGGTCGAGAGGTCGAGCCCCGAGATGCCCGAAGCCAGCTTCTGCCCGAAGCCGCAATCGGCCAGCAGCGCCATCTCCACGCCCGGATTGGCGACCACCACCACGGAGGCCACGAGATCGCGCGGGTCGAGGGTGGTGACGGCCACTGGGGGCTTCACCTTCAGCTCGAGGCCTCCCACCCTGACACAGAAACGAGGCAACAAATCGACGAGGGAGCGCGCGAGTCGATTCCCGCGCAGTCCTTCTGGCAGCTCGACGCTGCCGCAAGCGTGGGGGGCTTGCTCCTGCTTGAAGCGATCCAGCAGCAGGGCCATACGATCCTGCACGACGTGACCCAGGCGCAGCAGGGCATCGCTCACTTCGAGCCGGCTCATCTGCTGCCGCAGCAGCAGCTCCTCCAGCTCGACCGAGTTGAGGATGCCCATGTCGACGGCCAGCTCACCGAAGGGCCGGTCCAGCCGGCGCTGCTCGCCGTTGACCCGGCGGCAGTCCGCCTCTCGCGCAAAGCCCGCTGCCACGGCGTGCTCGCCGAGGGTCTGGTTCTCGAGCTCCATGAGGTCGAGGGCCTCGCGCAGCGAGGCGGCGTCGATCTCGCCCTGCTCGATGAGGTACTGGCCGAAGAACTTGACGCTCACGATCCCCTCTTCGACTCGGCGTCGCGATGCTCTCGCTCGCCCTCGACCAGGGCCTCGATGAGCTCCGGCTCGAAGGGCTTGGCGATCACCTGTATGGCGCCCAGCCGGAAGGCCTCTTCCGCGTGGCTGCCCGAGCCGCCCAGGGAGGTGACCAACGCGACGCGGACCTCGGGGTGGTTTGCCATGATGACACGCAGTGCCGAGAGGCCGTCCATGTCGGGCATTACGATGTCCATCATGACGAGATCGGGCTCCAGCTCCGCCACGGCACGAATCGCAGAGGCGCCGTCGCGCACGCTGCCCACCACCTCGGCGCCCTCCACGCCGTCGACGACACTCTCCAGCTGAGCCAATGCGACCCTGCTGTCGTCGACGGTGACGATCCTCAGGTCGTCTGCCATGCACTACCTCCCGCGAGATGCCCGGAGATCCGGGTCAAGAGACGCATCGGCCAGTGGACGCCGAGGATTGACCGCGTGGGGTCGACCCGTCGACGGTTGACTGGTGTGGCAGCGGAACCCTCCCCCATCATTGGATCCGGCTACCCGCCGCCTCGGTCTCGGGGATCGGAAGCGAGACCAGGAATGTGGTCCCTCCCGGACTGCTCTCGACCGCGATCTCGCCCGAGTGGCGCGCCACCAGCTGATGGGTGATCGCCAGACCGAGGCCCGTCCCCTCGCCCTGATCCTTGGTGGTAAAGAAGGGGTCGAAGATCCGGGGCAACACGTCTTCGGGAATCCCGCAGCCGGTATCGCTCACGCGCAGAACCACTCGATCTCCTTCGCGGCACGTGGAGAGGACGACGCGATCGTCTCCCTTGCCTCCCCTGGGAATGGACTGGATGCCATTGATGGCCAGGTTCATGCACACCTGCCCGAGGACACGGGCATCTCCCCAGACAGGCGGCACCTGCGCGAGCTCGATTACGATCTCGGCGCGACCCTTCGCCTCGTGGCGAATGATGGGCAGAATCCCCCGCACGGCTTCGCCCAGGTCGACGAGCTGCGGCGGCGATTCGCTCGGACGTGCAAAGGCGAGGAGCTCGGCGACGATATTGCTGACCCGCCCCAGACCTTCGCGGCACTCGACGAAGATCTCATCCGCCTCGGCGCGCTCTTCGGGCCGCCCGTAGAACTCCTGCAGGCAGTTGAGATTCGAGGTCACGTACGCGATGGGGTTGTTGATTTCATGGGCGACCCCCGCGGCCAGGGTCCCGATGGTTGCCATGCGCTCGCCGTGGGCGAGCAGCAGGTCCTTCTGCCGCAAATCCTCGGTGCGTGCCTCCACGAGGCCCTCGAGGTCTTCCTTCGTGCGCTCCGCCTCCTCCATGGAGCTCACGAAACGCCGGATCAGGACGCCCGAGAAGACCAGGATGAAGGTCGCATAGCCGAAGCTGGTGAGGTAGGGCGCCTCGTAGATCGCTCCCGACACCGCCATGTCATTGAAGCAGGCGAAGAGCCAGACGCAGAGGGGAATGAAGAGCAGTCGCGAATCCTCCTGGAGGCGGTGGAGCTGGGAGGCGTAGAGGGGGATCAGGTAGAGGATCACGCCCGATATCGCGGTGAAGAGCAGCGTCCCGAAGAGGGAGACGCCGGGCTCCACGTGCTCGATACCGAGCCACGAGATGCGATGGTGGACGGGCTCACCCGAGAAGAAGAGCCACGGCTGCACACTGCCCAGAATCGCCAACCCGCCGATCAGGAAGGCCGCGCGGTCCAGCCACGGACGCTCGAGCTCGAGAAAGTGAAAGGAGAAGCGCACGAATCCCACGACAACGAAGGGGATGCAGAGCAAGGCGAGGCGCTGCCACGTCTCCGCCTCAGCGACCTCGGTGTTCGCGTAGGCTCCCGCCCGGGCCGTTGCCAGGACCATGATCCCGAGGGCCACCACGGCGAGCCACAGGTGGGCCTTCTCCTGGCGGCGCAGCGCGTAGACCCACCCGTTGAGCAGGGCAGTCATCAGTACCAGCAAGGCCACACCAGCCGAGAAGACGGACGCGGGGTTCATCGCGTCGTGGATCGGCGGCCCCGGCGATACGCTTGATTGTCAGTACGCGGGGAGCAACAGCGCTGTACAGCAGGACACGAAGGCTGAAGCTCCATGGGAAGTGGGGAAAAACACCGAGACCGGGACGCGCAAGCGCTGGCGCCTCTCCGGCGGTAGAATCGATGGTCCGCCGGCACATCGGCGCCTCGAGGGTGGCGCCATGCCCCATCTGGCCTGTCACGCGTGGCCCATCACGTAACAGACGGAGCAGGACCGGAGTGGGAAATCTCGCCGCACATGGCGGCACACTGCCCGAAAGCCGCTGGTCCTGGCTCCTCGCCACCCAAGGCATCCCGCGCGTCCTCGCCGCCGTCGCGTTCATCTCGCTGGCCGGGGCCCTCGTCTTCGATCTGCCCGCGCGCCTCGCCGACCCGAGCCAGCTCACGGGCCTGCGGGATCACTGGAACTTCTATCTCCCCCAGGCGGTATTCTTCGACACGGCGCTGCAACGCGGCGAGCTCCCGCTGTGGAACCCGCTGCTGCTGAGCGGGACGCCCTTCTCCGCGAACCCGAACTCCTTCGTCTTCTATCCCCCCTACCTCTTGCGCGGCCTCCTCGACCTCGGCGCCACTCCGCTCTCGGCCCACTACAGCATCGCGATCATGACCGCCCTGCATGTTCTCCTCGCAGGCGTCGGCGCCTTTCTCTTCGCGCGGGATCACGGGCTGAGCTTCGCGGCCTGCATGACGACGGCCTTCGTATTCGCTTTCAGTGCGGGCTTCGTGCGTCAGGCTCTCGCTGGCATCTTCGTCACGACCACGGCGTGGCTGCCCTACGTGCTGCTCTTCCTGCGGCGCTGCTTCCTCGCCGAAGAGCTGCGCGAACGCATCCGCCCTGCCCTCATCGCCGGGCTCTTCTTCGGCCTCGCACTGCTGGCCGGCTCACCCCACATGACCCTGCTCATGAGTGTCTGCATCGCGTGCTGGGGCGTGGGCCATCGTTTCATCGAGAGGTGGCCCACCGGGCGGGCTCCCCGCGAGTGGGCCACGACCCTGGGCGGCGACTTCGCGATGGGGGCGCTCGTCTTCGCTCTCGGCGCGGGGATCGCGGCCGTGATGCTGATCCCGGCCGCGGAGTTCTCGAGCTTCAGCTTGCGGGGCCGGATGCCCAACCTCATCCCGTCGAAGCTACCGGACGCGGCCTGGCTGCTGCGGATCTTCTCCACCTACTGGGGCGAATGGAACCTGAAGCTCGACTACCGACTGGCGGGTCTCGGCTCCGTCCTGCTGGCCCTCGCCGCCCTCTGCCACCCCAGTCGACGAACGGTGCTCCTATACCTCTTCCTCTTCTACGTCTTCGTCGATATCTCCATCGGCCCACCCCTTCCCTTCTCCCAGCTCTTCATTGCCGTCGCGCCCTACCGGCTCAACACTCTCTCCCGCGCCATGACCTGGGCCTGCTTTCCCCTCGCCATGCTCGCGGGCTACGGAGTCGACGCCACCGCGCGGCGCTGGGCCGAAAGGCGCTTCAGCCTGTGGCCGTCACTGCTCTGTCTCGGCATCGGGTGCCTGCTGCTCTGGAGGCTCTACGGCTTCCTGCCGCCGCGCGGAAGGCTGCCGGTGAGCGACGCGGTGGTCGTGCTGCCCTGCATCATCCTGGCGGTCGTCGCGCTCGCGGGGTTGCGGCTGCGGGGCAGCGGGGCGCCCGCGAGTCCGACTTCAGGCATCGCGGTGGGAATAGCGCTGCCACTCTTGTTGCTCGCCGAGATCGTAGTCTGGAATCGGGGCCTGGTTCCCTTCACGCTGGACTGGCTCGGCCATGACACCCGCATCGATCGCCCTCTCGCGTGGGAGCCGTCGCCGAGCTTCTGGGCCGATAACCGCCGCCTGGCCTGGGAGTATCCCAACCGGAACATGCTGGAGCTGCAGCCGGCCATCAATGGCTACGATTCCCTCTACATCGCCCGCGCCCACCGCGCGCTGGTGGGCGCCGACCGCTACACGCCCTACCTGACGCGCGAAGACACGGTGGAGGAGAGCCAGCGGGGCAACCTCTTCCTCAAGCGCTCCTTCTGGCTGGCCCGGCGCTACGTAGAGGGCCCCCTTCCCGATTCCGAGACCCCCTTTCCGGCCGCGAGCACGGTCTTTCTCGAGGACCCGCCCGGCGGTCTGTCGCTGCCCCGGGTCGCACGGAGCGATCTCGAAGCCAGCGGGGTATCGGTCGACATCGAGCGCAGCCCCATCGCCCTGCCCCCACAGCTCCACTGGCGTGCGAAGACGGGCAGCAAGACGGGCGCGCCGATGCGCAGCGCCCTGACCCTGCCTGAGCTGCGCCAGCCGCCCCTCCACGGCAGCCTGAAGCTGCGCTACCGCAGCGACACGGCTGCCACTCTCTCGAGCGAGATCGTCGATACGCGAGCCGAGCGCGACTCCGTGGGCAAACGCCTCACCCTCGCGGCCACCGGTGACGCAGCGGCCGAGCTCGAGCTACCGCTGCCCGACTTCGAAACCCTGCGCATCACCTTGATCACCGAGCTGGAAGATCCGCGCGGCCATCTTCAGCTGACCGAGGCCTGGCTCGAGAGCGATCGGCAGGACGAAGACGCGCACATCCGTATCGTCTCGCGCTCTGCCAACGCGGTGGAGGTCGAGGTCCGCGACCTGCCGGGTCCGCGCATCCTCACCTTCGTGGATCCCCACTACCCCGGCTGGCGAGCCTCCGTCGACGGCGAGCCGGCCGAGATCCTGCTCGCCAACGACGCCTTCAAGGCGGTCTCGCTCTCTCCGGGCACCCACCGCGTACGCTTCGAATTCCGGCCCCCGTCTCTGCGTCGGGGAGCAACCCTCTCCCTGCTGAGCCTGGGGCTCGCGAGCGCCTATCTTCTGCTTCGGAATCGGCGGAATCGGGGGGCCTGAGTGGACGGCAAGCGTGGGCGCTGAGTAAAGAGCAGCCAAGCACGGCAGCCATGAAGGGCGAGGCCTCCCACGGCGACCCGGCCGCGAGCGGCCCTGCCCAGCGCGCCCGCGCCCTTGCCGCGCCCCGGGCTCTTCTCGCCAATGAGATGCGCGCGTTTCCCATGGGCGACGAAGTTGCCTCCTGCCCGGTCCGGAGCGCCGGTGCGGGTGCGGGAGATCTGCACATTTCCTGCTTGATCTCGGGGCCCGCCACCCCGTAAACTGCCGGCCGTTGTGCCCATCCCCCACCCTCTGACCCTCGAGTCCGCGGATCCCGGGAGATAACGGATGAAGCTCGTGCGCATTGCACCTGATGCGCTGGGACGCGTTCGCCTTGCGTACGTGCTGCTCCTTGCCCTACTGACCCTTTCCGCCCCGGCTGGCGCCCAGGTCTTCGAGTTCGACGTGACGGTGGACCAGAGCTTCCTCGGCGCCGGCAGCGACGAGACCGCCGCCTGGGATCCCTGCCCGGCCGGCTCCCTCTTTTGCCCGCGCTGGCAAGAGACCTGGGGCACCGACGACCCCATCTACCTGCCGGGCCTCGGTATCGTGGCCGGCGACACGGTTCGCCTCACCGCGGTGGGGAGCTTCAAGACCGGACGCTCCAACCCCTTTCCCTTCATCTTCTCCGGCGAGGCCAACCAGTCGGTCATCTCGAAGATGATCGGCCTCTTCAGCTCGGATGACTACGTCACCCCCTGCTTCGGCTTCTCCAGCTCCAGCTGCGCGTTCCTCGACGGTAGCCCCTACAGCTCGCCCCGCGTCATTTCCGCCATCGACTCCGGCGTCGACTACAACACGGGCCTGATGGGGCTGTCCGAGGCCGCCTCCTTCAACACCGACATCGCCGAGGATTTCTTCATCTCGACCACGAGCGTCGAGGTCGAGGTGCCGCCGGGCGGGGTCTACCTCTGGGTGGCGCCCCACGACGACAAGAAGTCGACGGGCCCCTACGGGCACCTCTACTACGGCAATCTCCCGGTGAGCGGCTTCTCCGTGCAGGTCGAGCTGGTGTCGATCTGCGGTGACGGCATTCCCGAAGGCCCCGAGGAGTGCGACGACGGCAACACCGCCGACGGCGACTGCTGCTCGGCGACCTGCACCTTCGAGGCGAACGGCAGTAGCTGCAGCGACGACAACCTCTGTACCGACATCGACCTCTGCGACGGCGCGGGCGCCTGTGTCGCGGGCGCACCGGTCGTGTGCAGCAACGGGCAATTCTGCGACGGCGTCGAGCTCTGCGACGCACTCCTCGGCTGCCAGCCCGGCACGCCGCCGGTGCCCGACGACGGCGTCCCCTGCACCGTCGACACTTGCGACGAAGTCAACGACAGCTTCGTTTTCGCTCCGGACGACAACCAGTGCGACGACGGTCTCTTCTGCAACGGCGACGAAGTCTGCGATCCGGTGAACAACTGCGTGCTCGGCCTGCCCCTCGACATGGACGACGGCGTCGTATGCACGGCTGACTTCTGCAACGAATCCATCGACGAGATCGTCCACTTCCCCAGCCACGCGGCCTGCGACAACATGATCTTCTGCGACGGTGTCGAAGTCTGCGACCCGGTCTTCAATTGTCGGCCCGGGCCTCCCCTCGTCCTGGACGATGGCGTCTCCTGCACGGCCGACTTCTGTAACGACGTCAGCGACGAGATCGTCCACTTCCCCGTCCACGCCAGCTGCGACAACGGGCTCTTCTGCGACGGCAGCGAGACCTGCGATGCGGTCAACGACTGTCAAACCGGCACGCCTCCCGTCGCCGACGACGGCGTCGCCTGTACCACCGGCGACGCCTGCGACGAGGGCAGCGACAGCATCGTGGGCACTCCCGACCACAGCCTCTGCGACAACGGGCTCTTCTGCGACGGCGACGAGACCTGCGATGCGGTCAACGACTGTCAAACCGGCACGCCTCCCGCCGACGACGACGGCGTCGCCTGTACGACCGGCGACGCCTGCGACGAGGGCAGCGACAGCATCGTGGGCCTGGCGAACGACGCCCAGTGCAACGACACGAATCCCTGCACGGCCGACAGCTGCGACGCCCTGGTGGGCTGCGGCAACGAGTGGATCCCGGGCTGCAGCATCGATCCCCCGAGCACCGAGGTGCCCGGACTCGCCGGGCCGGGGCACGTCGCGCTGGCGCTCTTGCTGCTCGCCGCGGGGAGCGTCACGGTGGCACGGCGCAGGCGCTCGGAGACCTGAGAGCGCAAGTCGAGCATCGTTTGGATCCAATGGAGAGCCCCCGGAGCTGCCCGCTCCGGGGGCTCTTCGGCCTTCAGGCACCTCCGCCGGCGGACGCTTGTGATTCGCTCCGGGGACCGCAATATTCTGGGCCGGCCGGTGCGAATCCACACCGGAGCCCGTAGCCGAAATCCAGAGCTTCACAGACCTCAACCGGCTGAAGCAGACTGAAGCCAACTGAAGAGAGATCCCACATGGAACGCGTGCTGCGCGAAGGCGCCTTCACGGGCGAAACCCACATCGTGACCGGAGCCGGCCAGGGCATCGGCAACCGCGTAGCGGCGGCCCTGGCCGCCCACGGCGCCTGCGTGGCCCTCGTGGACCTCGACGAGGGGCGGCTGCGAGAGGTGCAGAGCGAGCTCGCGGGCTTCGCCGCCACGGAGCCCCTGGTGGTCCCCGCAAACGTCACCGACGAAGAGGATGTGAAGGGCGTGGTCGCCGCCGTCCTCGAAGCGACGGGGTGCATCAACGGAGTCGTCAACGTGGCCGGCATCACCCGCGATGCCCGCATCGCCAAGAAGTCCTACGACGACTTCAAGGCCGTCGTCGCCGTGCACCTGCACGGGACCTTCCTCTTCACCCGCGAGGCCGCGGCCCAGCACTGGCACCCGCTCTTCAAGGCCAACGGCAACCAGCCGCTCGACGACGGCGTGAACCGCTACATCGTCAACTTCTCGTCGGTGAGCGCCCGGGACGGCAACATCGGCCAGGTCGACTACACCGCCGCCAAGGGGGCCATCGAGGCCGTCACCCGCACGACGGCCCGGGAGTTCGCGGGCTACGGCGTGAGGGTGAACGCCATCGCACCCGGCCCCGTGCGCACCCCCATGCTGGCCGCGATCGGCGACGAGGGCATGGCCGCCATGGCGCGCACGACCCTGGTGGGCCGCATCGCCGAGCCCGAGGAGATGGCGAACACCATCTGCGCCATCGCGGACCCGAAGCTCTTCGGCTACACGACGGGACAGATCTTTCACGCCAACGGCGGTATGTACCGGGCCTGAGGGCGCGGCTCGCCGCCAAGAAACTCGAGGGGGGTATCGCGATGATCGGCTCCAGACTGCTTTCCATTCCCACGCTCGCCGGATGCGTGCTGCTCGCCGCCGCGGCGCTACTCGCTTCGGGCTGCAAGCACGTGGAGCCCGCTCCTGGCGCGAGTGAAGTCCGCGTGATCTCCGCCGACGAGGCCAACCGCCCGAGCTGCCGGAGGCTGGGCGAGACCCTGGTCGAGGTCCCCGCCAAGGTGGGCTTCGTCTCGCGGGGCAAAGACAAGGTGGCCGCCGAGCTCGAGACCATGGCGCGCAACTCAGCGGTGGGGCTCGAAGGGAACGCCGTGGCGCCGGTCGGCGAGGTCGAGGAAGGAAAGCGCGAGTACGGCATCTATCGCTGCCACTAGCAGAGGCGCTGCCACTAACAGAGGCGCTGCCACTAACGGAGGCGCTGCGTCTGGCGGAGCTCAGTGCCGGCTGCGGACCAGAGCCTCGAGGGCGGCGAGCATCTTCGCCGCCAGGGCGCTGCGCCGGAAGCGTTCGACCAGGGCCTCGCCGCCGCGCTGGGCCAGCCGCTGGCGCTCCTCGTCGTCCCGGGCGAGCCGTTGCAGGGCGGCCGCCATCGCCTCGGCATCCTCCGGCGGGAAAGCAACCCCACAACCCACCTCGTCCACCACGATCTTGCGGCTCTCGCCCCGCACACCAATCAGGATCGGCTTGCGCAGCTCCATGGCTTCGAAGATCTTCGACGGGATCACGGTCTCGAAGAGCGGCGAGTTCTTGAGCACGACCAGGGAGACATCGACGGCATTGAGCAGCTCGAGGGCTGCCTGCCGCGGCTGTCCGTCGATGATCGTCACGTTCTCGAGCTTTCGCTCCCGGGCGATCTCCCTCAGCTCGTCCTTGTCGGCCCCGTCCCCCATGAGGGCGAAGTGGAAGCCGCGATCGCCCTGCAGGAGGACCGCCGCGTCGAGGACCGCGCTGAGCCCGTGACACAGGCCCGCCGTGCCGATGTAGCCCGCGACGAAGGCGTCCGCCGGAATGCCCCAGTGCTCCCGCACCGCCGCGGGAGCGCGCTCCGGCACGTGCTGACCGGGCTCGATCCCGTTGGTGACGACGACGATCCGCTCGGGGTCCACCCCCACCTGCTCGAGATGCCGCGCGAAGGAGTCGGTGACGGGCACCACGAGGTCGGCGTCGCGATAGAGAAAATCCGCGAAGCGCTCGATGGCCTCGACCAGGCGTCCCTTCTTCATGGCCCCGACGGCCAGAATGGTCTCGGGCCAGAGGTCGCGCAGCTCGAAGACCCAGGGGCGCCGCTTCAGCTTGCCCACCATCCAGGCCGCGGCGGCGGTGAAGAACTGGGGTGAGGTTCCGATCACCACGTCGGGCCGCTTCAGGAAGAGCGACGCGACGACGGCGCTCAGCATGAAGCTCATGTAGTCGAGGATGCGCTTGAGCGAGCCCTCGTTGGCCGCGATCCAGCTCCACACGCGAACGACGCGGATCCCCTCGATCTCCTCGCGCTGGAAGAGACGGTTGCGATAGCCCTCGTAGACCCGACCTCGCGGAAAATTGGGCGCGCAGGTCAGCACCGTGACCTCGTGACCGGCCTTCACCCATTCCCGGGTGTGCTCGAAGGTACGAATGGCGGGTGCGTTCGACTCGGGCGGGAAGTTGTCCGTGAGGAAGAGGATCTTCATGCCGAGGCCCTCTCCTGGCCCTGGGGCGGAGCGCAGCGCAGGTACTCCTCGAAGCTGGTCCACTCGAAGCGGTCGAGCAGCGCCGACACCTTATCGAGACAGCTCGAGACCCCGACATAGGTGCGAAAGTAGCTGTGGGGCAAGAGCCGAAGGCGCGGCTGCCCGGAGTCGACGTCGCGGGGGTGGATGTAGAGGATGAGCGGGATGCCGGCCTTCTCCTGGCTCGCCGCCCAGGAGAGCACGAGGCGCTTGGGGAGCAGCCGCAGGTAGCCGCCGCCCAGATAGCTCCAGCGCGCAAGCCGCAGGTCGACGGTCGAGATCGGAAACTCGACGAGTCCGTTGTCGAGCACCGTGGGCAGCGGAGTGGTGCCGGGCAGGCCGCCGTGAGAGCGCGGGGCGGGAAAAGACGACGAGTCGTAGACGAAGCCCTCTTCCTTCAGCACGTCGAAGGCCCACAGGTTCTGCCGCTTGATGGAGAAGCCGGGCGCGCGAAAACCCCGGGGCTTCACGCCGCAAGCCGCCACGATGGCGTCACTCGCGCGCCGCAGATCGTCGCGGAAGGCCTCGGGGCTCTGGGTGTAGATGAGAGTGTGAGCGTAGCCGTGGCTCGCGATCTCGTGACCGGCGCCCGCGATCTCGGCAATGAGTTCCGGGTGCTGCTCCGCGATCCAGCCGAGCACGAAGAAGGTGCAGCGGACCTCGCGCCGGGCCAGCTCGGCGAGCAAGAGCTCGGTGTTGCGGCGCACCCGGGATTCCAGACTCGCCCAGCGCTCGTACTCGGGCGCCTCGCTGCTGTCGAGTAGATGGAACCAGTCCTCGACGTCGACGGAGAAGACGTTGGGCATCGCCTCAGAACATCCGCCGCCCGCGAGAGCGAAACACGCGGGCCTCCTTCCAGGTAGGAAAGCTGAAGTAGGTCGAGTCCTCGTCGCGGTTGGGCCTGCGCACCACCGTGCCATCCGCGATCTGGCCAATGGCCTTCACCAGGGCCGTACCCGCCGCTCCCTTGGTCTTTCCGAGCAGCGAGTTCCAGGTCTCGCCCGCCTCGATGGCGATGGGCTCCTGGTGGAGGATCTCCCCGTTGTCGAGCTTCTCGGCCAGGTCGTGGACCGTGACCGCGGTCTCCTTCTCGCCGTTGTAGAGCACCCAAAAGGCCGGCATCAGACCCCGGTAGCGCGGCAGCGGCGCCGAGTGGACGTTGATGCCACCGTGGGTGAAGCGGCGCAGCAGCTTTGCGCGGATGATCTGGGGACAAGAGACCGAGACCAGCAGATCCGAGGGATGGTCGTCCAGGATCTCGTGCATCTGCGGAGAATTCACCTCGTCGACATAGAAGGTGGGGATCCCGAAGCGGCGGCCCACGTCCTCGATGGACCAGTACTGGCGCCCGCCCGGGGGCCCAAAGCCCAGCTTCGGGCCGATGCGCGCCCAGATGACGCGCCACCCCATGCGCAGCGTGCCCTGCACCCCGAATACCGGCAGGTGGCGCAGCAGCCCCTTCACCGCGCCGCCATGGGTCGACATGGGGGGCGAGAGCACGATGCAGGAGATCTGCTCCGGCATTGCCTCGACGACCGTTCCCACGGAGGCCGGCAGGTAGACCCGATCGTCCTGGGTGAAGATTGCGATTCTCAATTCCGCTCCGCGCTGCGCTGCCCTTGATCGGCGCGCGGCGGCGCTCAGCTTAGCAGAGGGAAGTACTGGAATTCCCAAAGAAAATTCGGCAGACGGGCAGCGGGGGTGGGGACCCGGGCCCCTGGCAGGACCGCCCGGGCAAGGCAACACTGGCCTTCATGACCCACCCCCGAGCACCCGACCCCGCCCAGGAGTTCGCCCGCCTCGAGGGCGAGGCCCACGTATGGCTGGCCCGGCCCGACGAGCACCTCGACCCGGCCCTGCTCGAGGGCTACCACGCCCTGCTCTCGCCCGAGGAGCACGAGCGCGCCCGACGCTTCGTGCGCGAGCCGGACCGCCACCACTTCCTCGTCGCCCACGCTCTCGTGCGCAGCGCCCTCTCCCGCTATGCCGAGGTACGACCCGCCGCGTGGGAATTCGAGAAGGGCGAGCACGACAAGCCGGAGGTCTCCGGACCGTCGGGGGCGCCGCCCCTGCGCTTCAACCTCTCCCACACCTCCGGGCTCGTGGCCTGCGTGATCTGCACACAGATCGACTGCGGCATCGACGTGGAGTGCGTCGGCCGCGTGAAGGATCTCGCGGGCGTCGCCAAGCGCGTCCTCTCCGAGGGAGAGCGGCGCGCACTCTTCGCTCGTGAGGGGCCGGCCCGCGACATCCGCTTCACCGAGTACTGGACCCTCAAGGAGGCCTACGCAAAGGCCCGGGGACTCGGCTTCCAGCTTCCCGTGCGAGCGGTCCGCTTCGACTTCGAGAGCAGTGCCGAGGCTCCGTCGATCTCCTTCGGCGAGGACATCGACGATCGGCCCGAGCACTGGCAGGTCGCACTGCAGCCCATCTCCGATGACCATCGGCTCGCCGTGGCCTTGCGACGCGGAGAGGGTCCGGACCGCGAGCTCGTGCTCCGCGAGCAATGGCCACGCGGCTGAGAGCCCATGCGCCCCGGCTCGCGCTTGCACGATCGGGGACTCACCCGCACGCTCCCCACCCCATGAGCCTGCCCACCGACCTCAGGGCGGTCTTCCTCGACGTGGATGGCTGCCTCAACCCGCCCGACGGCGAGAGCTTCAGCGTCGGAGCGCAGAGCGCCCGTCTGAGCGCCCGCCAGGGCGCCATGCTGGCGCGCATCGGCCGCGCCGTCGACGCCTCGCCGGTCGAGCACCTGGTCCTCAACACCGGGCGCAAGTACGCCGACACGCGCTTCATCGCCGAAGGGCTCTCGAGCGCCAAGCTCCGCTACCTGATCCTGGAGCACGGCTCGGTCGTCTACGACCTCGAGCAGGATCACTACCCCGACCTCCTCGATCTGGCCCAACACTTCGAGCTCCACGAGATCGCCCGCAAGTACGAGAGTACGGAGCACATCGCCCGGGTGATGGAGTGGTTCGCCACGGAGGGGCGGCACCAGCTGGGCGAGCGTCTGGGAGCGCCCTGCGAAACCATCGAAAAGCGCGCGAGCCTCTGCTTCTGCGTTCCCGAGCAGCTCGAGGCCGCACAGATCCATCGCGAGCTGCTGAAGCTGGTCGACGAACACCCCGAGCTGCGCAGCGAGCTGCTCGA
Source organism: Deltaproteobacteria bacterium (assembly GCA_019310385.1). Lineage (GTDB taxonomy): Bacteria > Myxococcota_A > UBA9160 > UBA9160 > UBA4427 > JAFDEK01. The sequence continues at coordinate 1,162 of JAFDEK010000014.1, read as the reverse complement.
GTGCCACGAGAGCAGCGAGTACCTGGACGTTCTCGGCCTCGTCGACAAGGCCGAGGGGATCGCGCTCCTCCTCGCGCAGCTGGGCCTCGCACCCGAGCAGGCCCTCGTGGTGGGCGATGGCAGCAACGACCGCTCGGCCTTCGAGCTGCTCCCCCACGGCTTCTGCCCCGCCAATGCCAACCCCGAGCTCGAGGCCCTGTGCCGCGCCCGCGGCGGTCGCGTGGCTCGGCGCGCCTACGGCGAGGGTGTGCTGGAGCTCTTCGAGGGCTTGGAGTGACGGGCTGGGGGCTCAGCCCTCGCGCCACTCACAGTGCCAGCCGGAATCGAGCATCCAGAGGCGGCGCCGGGGTCCCGGCCGATCGAAGTCGCCCCCCGCGTAGGCGGAATCCTCCTCGCAGACGGAGCAATGGCCACCCGGCACATCGATGATGCGCGGCCGGTTGACGGCCGGCGCAGCCACGCCCAGCTGAGCCAGTGCCTCGGCGACCGACCCGCAGGCAGCGAGCTGGCTCAGGGTCACATAAGTGGGCGGGGGGATCGAAAGCTCGCCGGTCGCCTGGGCGTCCAGGGCCTGGGCGGGTCGCAGCCAGCGGTGATCGACGGTCTCCGTCTCGTCCACCACCACCGGGTCCCCAGCCCAGCGGGCCGCGAAGTACCAGGTGCGAAAGCGCGTGGGACTCACCTCGGGCGTAGTCCACTCGGCGAAGCACAGGGTCGACGCGCGACCCACCCGCACCCCCGCCTCCTCTCGGGCCTCACGCACGGCTGCTACCCGCGCGATCTCGAGCGCTTCGCGGCCGTCGGCCGCGGTCTCCCGGTCTTCCGGATCGACGTGCCCGCCAGGAAAGACCCAGTCCCCACCGTGGTAGGCGAGAGCCGGGCTGCGGCGGACGAGGAGCACCTCTGGCCCCGGATCGGCATCGCGCAGGAGGACCAGGGTGGCGGCGAGTCTGGGGTCGGCAGGCATGGCTGGAAATCTTCTGCCGGGCAGATTACCCGGCGCAGGCTCCACTCTACGGCAGTGCCCCCCAAGGCGCACATCTGGGACCGCGTGGTGAAAGGATGGCGCAGGCAAAGGGCCACACAGATTCGAGACGGCCGTTTCCCATGAGGAAAAGGACAAAGAATTCTGTACATCCGACACGGATTGGGATTATTCTGG
>JAFDEK010000069.1 GCA_019310385.1 Deltaproteobacteria bacterium | reverse complement strand
CCGTCCCCCCCCTTGCGTTAGGTTTGGAGGATTTTGCGGGCTTCTTGGGCGAATTTCTCGGCGTCTTCGGGGGAGCCTTCGACGAGGTTGGGGATCTTGATGGGGACTTCGATGCCGCGCTGGCAGGCGGGGCGGGCCATCATGGCGTCGAGCCAGCGCTGCAGGTGCTCGAGGCCCTCCACCGGGACCCCCGACCACTTGTGGGTGCGCGCCCAGGACCAGTTGGCGATGTCCGCGATGGAGTAGTCGTCGGCCAGCCACTCGCTCTCGGCGAGACGCCCGTCGAGCACCTCGAGCAGCCGCCGCGACTCGTGCTGGTAGCGGTCGATGGCGGGCTGGATCTTCTGGGGGAAGTAGCGGAAGAAGACGTTCGCCTGGCCCATCATGGGCCCCAAGCCGCCCATCTGGAACATGAGCCACTGGATGACCCGCGAGCGTGCGCTGGCTTCGCTGGGGAGCAGGCGGCCGGTCTTCTCTGCGAGGTAGATCATGATGGCGCCCGACTCGAAGACGGGAAGATCGTCGGCCGCGCGATCGACGATGGCGGGGATGCGGCCGTTGGGGTTGATCGAGAGGAACCAGGGCTCCTTCTGCTCCGCCTTCCCGAGATCGATGGCGTGCACCTCGTAGGGCAGCTCCAGCTCCTCGAGGGTGATGGAGGCTTTCCAGCCGTTCGGCGTGGCCGCGGTGTAGAGGTCGATCACATCGCTCTCCCTTGGAGGTGTATGGTGGGCTCGTCGTCGACGAGTGTCCGCCGGGCCCGGCCGGGCCGCAATCCCGAGCTGAACGAATGGACTTCGGTGCGGCGCTGACTGCTAGGCTGAGCCCATGCCCGAGATCCCCACCGCCCGCGACGAGCTCGTCCGCATGCCCTCGGCCGAGGGCAGCGTCGCCGTGCGGGTCCTGGTGGCGACCAACCTGGTGCGCGAGGCTGCTCAGCGCCACCGGACCTCCCCGACCGCGAGCGTTGCCCTCGGCCGTGCCCTCATGGGCGGCCTGCTCCTCGCCAGCGAGAGTCAGGATGGCGAGCGGGTGCAGCTGCAGATCCGGGGCGACGGTCCCATCGGGAGCATCACCGTCACCGCGACAGCCGCCGGCGAGGTGCGGGGCTATGCGGCGAACCCCGACGCGAGCCCACCGCCCCTGAGCGACCGGCTCGACGTGGCCTCGGCTGTGGGCCTCGGCACCCTCTCCGTGGAGCGCAACCACGCGGCCTGGAAGCGCCCCTACAGCGGGATCGTTCCCCTGGTGCACGGCACGGTGGCCAAGGACCTGGCGCTCTACCTGCTGGAGAGCGAGCAGAAGCAATCCGCGGTGGCGCTGGGCGTGCACCTGGATCGCGACGCGCGGGTCGACGCGGCGGCGGGCTACCTCGTCCAGGGCCTGCCCGATGCCGACGAGCACGCGCTCGCGGAGGTAGAAGGTCGGGTCAGCGAGCTCCCCAACCCGTCGGAGCTCGTGCTGGCCGGTGCCGGCGCGGAGGGCATCGCGCGCCGCCTGCTCGCAGACCTCGGCATGGGGCCGATCTCGCGCCTGTCCCCGCGCTTCCACTGCCCCTGCGGTGTCGAGCGCATTCGCCAGGCCGCGCAGCTCCTCGGGCCCGACGAGCTGCGCGACATCGTGGCCCGAGGCGAGGAGGTCGAGGTGCGCTGTCACTTCTGCAACGAGGTCTACCACCTCTCGCCGGACCAGGTCGGGAGCGTGCTGCGGGACGCCTGAAGGCCGCCCGCCAATCAGCACGTGCGGGTCAGCGGGCTCCCGGCTTCGCGCCGGGCGACTCCAGCATCTCCTCCGACGGCGGCAGGTAACCGAGGGCGCGCAAGCGCTCGATGTCCTCGTTGCTCATCGCGTGGGCGGGCACCACGGGTACTTCGGCGGCCAGGTACTCGGTGATCGCGGCGGGCAGCCGTGGGGGATCAGGTGCCTTGCGCCAGGCGCCGTCTGCGCCGCGCTCGTACGCGGCCCACTGTAGCGTGAGGTCGTTGCCCTCGTTCCCGATCTTCGTCGCCCCTTCGCCACCGACGCGTACGCGCAAGTAGCCCGTCTCCCCATAGACCGCGAGCTCGCCCCCGATGTCGCTGAAGAGTGGCCGCAGCGCTTCTCCCTCTTGCCCCCCGCCCGCTGCCGCCTCGAGCAGCGAGATGCCGCTCGCCTCCGTCAGCGGCGCGAGCCCCGCGAGCTCGACCAGAGTCGGTGCGATGTCGACGTGGTGCACCGCCCGCGAGATGCGCTGCGCCTCGACACCGGGTGCGACGACGAGCAGGGGAACGAGGGCCTGCTCGTGGGTCGTCGAGTGGCCGTGCTGAAAGAAGAAGCCGTTCTCGTCCAGGCTTTCCCCGTGATCGGCGGTGAGGACGACGACGGCGCCGTCCGGCTCGCTCGCCTGCTCGATGGCCGCGACGAGCTCGCCGACCCAGTGATCCGTGTAGGCAATCTCGCCCGCGTAGCGCGCCGCGTACTCGTCCGCGCGCAACACGCCTTCGACGTGCTGGTAGCGGGGCAGGCCGCCGCGTCCGCGATTCTCGTCCAGCAGGGGCAGCTGCCGCCGGGTGCGCAGGGGCACGCTGTCGGTCAGGCTCGCGAAGGGCTCGGGTGGTGTGTAGGGGCCGTGGGGATCCTGGAGGTGAACCCACAGGAAGAAGGGCGCGGCGGGCGCGCGCGCGCCGAGCCAGGCGAGGGCCCGCCCTACGGTCTGCTCGCTCTTGCGTTCGAAGATGATCTCGCGATTGTGCTCGGCGCTCGGAAGCGCGTCGTCGTAGACGTCGAAGCCCCGGTCGAAGCCCGTGCGTCGCTTCAGGACGATGTTGCTCACGAAGGCCGCGGTGTCGTAGCCCGCCGCGCGGAAACGCTCTGCAAGGGTCTCCCCGCCTTCCAGGCGTGTCGAGCCGTTGTGCGACCCGACGCTGTGTTCGCGTACGAAGCGCGAGGTCATGATCGAAGCGTGGGAGGGCGCAGTCGCGGTGGAGGCCGCCACCGCGGTCTCGAAGAGCAGGCCGCGCCGCGCCAGGGCGTCCATGTTGGGTGTGGCGGGCAAGGAGAAGCCGTAGCTGCCGAGGAAGTCGGCACGCAGGGTATCGACGGTGATGAGCAGGACGTTGTGCCGGGCGGGCGCCGGAGCACCGCCGCAGCCCGCCACCAGGGCTGCCACCAGGGCTGCCACGAGGACCGTCGCCAGGGCCGTCACCAGGGCCGTCACCGGGACAACCGCGCAGCGAAGCCGGTGTAGCAGTGCGAAGAGCGGCCTCGTCATGGAGAGCGCAGCATACCAGACGCGCCGGTGGGGGCGTGATCGCCTGCGCGTCTGGTATGCTCCCCGCCATGACGCGGTCGGCGGAGCGAAGCGTAGTCGTAACAGGCGGTACCGGTGCCCTCGGGCGCAGGGTCGTCGAGACCTTTCTCGCTGCCGGCGACCGGGTGACGGTGCCTTGGATCGTGAAGCAGGAGGCCGCGGAGCTGGGCGGTCACGAGCGCCTCGTGCTCCTCGAGGCCGACGTGGCCGAGGAGGCCGGCGCCGCTGAGGTGGCGGGCAGCGCCGGCCGGATCGACGTACTCGTGAACGGAGTCGGCGGCTTCGGCGGCGGCGCGGGCGTCCACGAAACCGAGCTCGAGCTCTGGGACCGGCTGTATCGTATGAACGTGCGCAGTGCGGCCGCCATGTCCCGGGCCGCATTGCCCTCCATGCTCGAGGCGGGCGCCGGCGTCATCGTCAACGTGGCATCCCGAGCCGCTGACGACTGCCCGCCCGGTATCGCGGCCTACAGTGCATCCAAAGCCGCCGTCGCGGCTCTCACTCGCAGTCTCCACAACGAAGTGTCGGATCGGGGTGTGCGGGTCAACGCCGTCGTGCCCACCACCATCGATACGCCGGCCAACCGGGCCGCCATGCCGGACGCTGACTTCTCGAGCTGGACGCCGCCCGAAGAGATCGCTCGGGTCATGTTGTGGCTGGCCGGAGACGAGGGTCGGACCGTGCGCGGCGGCTTGATTCCGGTCTGAGCTCCTCTGTGTCGCTGGGGCCTTCGGCTGGGGACAATGTGCTCGTTTGCGAGGCTCGGCTGGCCCCGGGGCCGGATGCATGAGCGACTCCCACGCTTCGCACGACTCTTCGCACGACAAGGCCAGCGAGAAGGTGTTCATCGGCGCGCGCCTGTGCGACGTGTTCGTGCTGGGCTTCGGCGCCTGGACGCTGCTCGCAAACGCGGCCGTCTTTCTGGGCGGGAATCTCCGCCAGCTCGAGGCCGGGGCTCTCGCGACCGCGCTTGCGCTCGCCGCAGCCTCGGTCTTCGTCTTGCGCGGTCGCAGGCAGCGCGCAAGCGCCTGCCTCTCGGCCCCCGCCGCTCGTGCGCGCGCGCTGGAAGCGAGTGCCCAGGCGCCTCCGGCTTCCATGCGCCTCGCGGTGGCGGTCTGTGCCCTGGTGGTCGCTGGGCTCCATCTCTACAGCGGATCGGATCTTCTGCTCTGGGGCTGCAGCGTCGCGCTGCTGCTCGTCCTCGCGGCCCGCGAGCTCGTCAACGGAAACGCGGCCGCCCCAGCCCAAGAGACACTAAATAGCGTCCCTGCGAGAGCCGCGATGGGAGCGCGCCAGGGTGCACTCTTGCTCGGGCTGTGCCTGACCTGTGCCGCGCTGACTCTCCTGGTCCATCGCGCGGATCCCGACGACGCCTTCTACCTCAACATCGCCGTCGCGGCGGCGGATCGCCCCGCTGAGCCCTTGATCGCCTACGACACCCTGCACGGGCTGCCCGAGGTCCCTCTCTCGCTGCCCGTCTACCGAGTGCACGCCGTCGAGCTCCTGGTTGCGTTGGGTTCCCACCGCAGCGGCGTGCCGGTCCTGACGGTCGCGCACCTGTGGCTTCCGGCCTTGATGGCCTTTCTGGTCCCCCTCGCCTGGGCGCGCTTGCTGCGCCTCGTGATGCCGCGTGCGTGGCTCTGGGGCGTCTTCTTCTGCGTTGCCTACCTGCTGCTGGCCGGCGGCTCGAGCCATGGTCACGGCAGCTTCTCCTTCCTGCGGCTGCAGCAGGGCAAGGCGGTGATGCTCACCCTCTGTATTCCCCTCGTCATCGCCTACGGGATCGAGTTCGCATTGGCGCCTGGCGCCCGGCGCTGGCTTCGCCTGGCCGCTGCCCAGATCGCCGCGGTGGGGATGAGCGCATCGGCCTTGTGGTTGGCGCCCGCTACCGCGGCGCTCGCCCTCTCGAGCGCCCGGCCCTTCAGCCGCAGCTCGCTCGGTGGGGTCGCCCAGGGGCTCACGGCCTCCCTGTATCCCCTGCTGCTCGCTCTCGCCCTGCGCGGCGCCACGGAGTCGGCCTTCCGCGACGCAGTGGTTCGCCTCTCCGATGCCACCATGCGCAGCGAGGCGCTCTTCGCCGAGGCCAGCAAGGTGTCGCTGGGGCGCGACGGCGTGACTCTGCTGGTCATCTTCGCTCTGCTCGGAGGCTGGAGTGTCGCCACCTCGCCGTTGATGCGCCGCCTGTGCGTCGCCTTCGGCCTGGCTTTTCTGTTGATCTTCTGGAGCCCGCTCACGGCGAGCTGGGTCGCGAGCCACGTTACCAGCGGGCCCACCTACTGGCGGGTCTTCTGGCTGCTTCCATTGCCGCTCCTCGTCGCGGTCGTGCTGAGCGCGCCCATCTCCCTGCTCTCGCGTCGCGAGCCCACGTGGCTCGCGCCGGGTGTGGCCTGCCTGGTGGCAGCGCTCGTCCTCGGACTCGGTCCCGCGGCCTACACCTTCTCCGAGTCCAGGGGAGCCTGGATCGGCGCCGCGGACTGGAAGCTCCCGCCGCCGCTGCTCGACGCGGCCCTGGCGACGGTCGAGCACGCCGGGCCCGGGGATTGGGTGCTGGCTCCCAAGGAAGTCGCGCCCTGGATTCCCGCGTTTCATCAGCACCCCACTCCCCTGGTCGTGCGCGCGAGCTATCTGCCCCTGCTGATCGGGCGACTGGACTCGCTGGAGCTGGAGCGGCGCGTGAGTCTCATGCGCCTGGTGACCGGGATTCGCCGCCCCGCCCACGCCGAGCAGCTGCTCGAGGATGCGGTGCGGGACTACCCGCTGCAGGTCGTCGTGCTCTCCAGCGCGGCACGCCGCTGGCCCGAGCTGGCCGAGGTGCTCGAACGCCAGGGCATGGCGCGCGTCCAGACAGACGAGGGCTTCGAGGTGTGGGCCCGGGGCGGGGAGTGAGGCTTCGCTCTTTCACCGCGCGCCATGCAGCGACTCGGGGAAGACGCTACCTCCTCTCTCTGGAGAAGCCGCCTTCGGCTGGCGCAAGGGAGGTACGGGCCCCATGAGCCTCAGGATGCAGGGCGCCCTGCTGATCTCCTTCCTGGCCCTTGGCCTCTGGGGCGGCTGCGCTCCGTCCCAGCCCTCGCCAGAGCTGGCGCCATCCGATGTGAGCGATGCCAGCGCCCTCCCCGCGCTCTCCTACGACGAGCAAGTGCAGCCGCTGCTGGCGCGCCGCTGCGTCGTCTGCCACGGCTGCTACGACGCGCCCTGTCAGCTGCGAATGTCGTCCGCGGAGGGGATCGGGCGGGGGGCGAGCAAGGAGCTCGTCTACGACTCCTCGCGCCTGACCGCCATGGAGCCCACACGTCTCTTCATCGACGCAAGGTCGCCGACCGAGTGGCGAGAGCGCGGATTCTTCGACGTGTTGAGCCATGCCAGGGGCTCGTGGCGAGAGGGACTGCTAGTCCAGATGCTCGCCCTCGGGAGCGCGAATCCCCACCCGCCCGACCAGCGGCTTCCCGCATCCGTGTCCCTGGACATCAACCGGGAGCTCTCCTGCCCGACCGCCGAGGAGTTCGACGACTATGCGGCCGAGCATCCCCTGGGCGGCATGCCCTATGGCACGGCGCCCCTCTCCCACGCCGAGCTCGCGGTGCTGCTCGGCTGGGCCGAGCAGGCTTCGCGGTTGCCGGCCGCCTCGCCGTCGCTTCCCGCCGCGCTGCCCTCTCTTCCCGCTGCGCTGCCCTCTCTACCCGCTGCGCTGCCCTCTCTTCCCGCTGCGCTGCAAAAACGGGTCGGCCGCTGGGAGGACTTCCTGAACGGGGAGTCCCTGAAGGAGCGCATCACCGCGCGCTATCTCTACGAGCACTGGTTCTTCGCCCATCTCTACTTCGAGTCGTCGCCGACCGGACCCTTCTTCCGCATCGTGCGATCCTCCACTGCGCCGGGGCAGCCGGCGGACGAGATCGCCACACGCCGGCCCTACGACGATCCCGGCGATTCCCCGTTCTGGTATCGCGTCGTCCCCATCGATGCGGTCATCGTGCACAAGACCCACATCGTGTACCCCCTCGGCCCGGAGCGGATGCGCCGGCTCAGCGCGCTCTTCCTCGAGCCGGACTGGACGCCGACGCGCTTGCCCGGCTACGACGCGAAGGAGGCCTCGAACCCCTTCGTGAGCTTCGATCAGCTTCCGGCCCGCGCCCGCTATCAGTTCCTGCTCGACGACGCGAGGTACTTCGTCTCCACGTTCATCCGCGGTCCCGTGTGCCGCGGGCAGGTCGCCGTCGACGTCATCGAGGACCACTTCTTCGTGGTCTTCATGAGCCCCGACAGCGACGTTTCGGTTCTGGACCCGAGCTTTCTCGAGGAGACGAAGGAGTACCTGTCGCTTCCGGCGAAGGAAGAGAGCGGGTTCTCCCTGCACGATCTCTGGCTCGGCCACCAGCTGGACCAGAAGCGCTATCTCGACTATCGGGAGAAGGCCTACGACGAGCGCGACCCCGAAGGCGTGGGGCCCAGCCTCGACTTCATCTGGGATGGGGATGGCCACAACCGCAACGCGCTTCTCACCATCTTTCGGCATTTCGACAACGCGACCGTGGTCCAGGGCTTCGTGGGCGGGATGCCCAAGACCGCCTGGGTGATCGACTACCCGATCTTCGAGCGCATCTACTATGACCTCGTTGCCGGCTTCGATGTTTTCGGCAGCGTGACCCACCAGCTCTCGACCCGGCTCTACATGGACCACTTGCGGATGCAGGGGGAGACGCTCTTCCTCGCCTTCCTCCCGGAAGATCGGCGTGAGGAGCTCCGCGCCTCCTGGTACCGCGGCGCGACCCGGCAGCTGGGCTACATCACCAACGACATTCGCAGCCACGGCCACGGTACGCGCATCGGATACGTCACCGACGAGCCCAAAGATGAGTTACTGAAAATCATCCTGGATCGTGACCCACGAGTCTCGGGGCCGGCGGATCTGCTCAATCGCTGTGCCGAGCCGCCCTGCGATCGCGAGGGGGCCTCGCTGGCTGAGCGACGCATCGAAGGGGCACTTCAGCGCCTGGCCGGCGTTCGGGGCCCCTGGGTAGAGCAGCTCCCCGACGTCGCCTTTCTGCGCGTGCACTCTTCCGGCCTGGTCGGCAAGCAGAGCGCGATCTACACCCTCGTGCACGACAAGGCCCACAGCAACGTTGCCGTTCTCTTTCGCGAAGAGAGCCGCCGCGAGCCCGAGCGCGACGCGCTGAGTATCGTGCGAGGCTATCTCGGCAGCTATCCGAACTTTGTCTTCGAGGTCGACGAGGCGCAGCTGGGCGACTTCATCGATTCGCTCATGGCGGTCCGGGACGCTGCCGGGCTGGAGGCGGTCGCGGAGCGCTGGGGCCTGCGGCGTACCAGCCCACGCTTCTGGCCGAGCTTCGACTGGATCCACGCGGACTTTCTCGAGAGCCGCCCGACCGAGGCGGGCCTCTTCGACCTGGGACGCTACAAGAACCTGTGAGCCGCACGAGTCGCCGACTCGAGGAGGCACAGTGACGATGGAGAACACGATCGACCCGGGCCGGGGCTTCGCCTTTTTCCGTGCCGCCCTCCGTGCCGCCGCCGGCGTCTTCGTGGTTGCCGCTCTCCTGCCCGCGGTGACGCCCGCCGCTCCTCTCGAGATCCCCGGCTTTCGCACTGGACAGGGTCAGAGCTACGCCCAGACCACCTGGGCCACCGTGCACGCCGATTCGAGCAACTCGGATTGGGTCCCCCTGGTGACCTCGCCGAAGCTCGAGCAGCAGTGGCGCGTTCTCGAGGGCGCGGCGATCTGGACCGCACCGAGCGTGGCCATCGACGGAACCCTCTACAGCACCACGGGGAGGGGCCGCGGCAGCTCTCACCTCCACGCCATCTCGCCCGAAGGCGAGATTCTCTGGGAGAGCGCATCGCAGCAGAGCCTCGACGACCTCGATGCCGGTGCGGTCACCAGCGCGCCCCTGCTCGACGACAACGGTGACGTCTACGTCGGCGACGCGAACCAGTTCTGGGCCTTTCGCGCCGACGGCCGCGTGAAGTGGGTGAGTGACGTGGCAGCGCTCGGGGTGGAGGGCCCCTTCGTGAGCTCCATCCTCGTCGGTGGCTTCGTGGGCGGGATCAGCGTCAACGGGCAGGTGATGCTCCTCGAGCGCGAGACGGGCGCGCTCGCCGTACCGGTGCTCGAGCTGCCCGGGGGTCCCAGTCCCGAGGGCCCCGGGGTTCCGGACTGGGTCTGGGCCGGTGGTCTCATGGACCCGGACACCAAGGAGCGGGTGCTGGAGATCCTCATGGGACACCGCTACGAGGTGAGCAACACCCCGGCGGTTCATCCCGAGAGCGGCCGCATCTACATCATGGCGGCGGGGCGCAGTCTCGAGGAGGGGCTCTTCTACGGGATCGACCTCGTCGAGGGCGCGCTCCACATCGCCTTCGAGACCCCGGTTGCGCCGGGGAGCGGCACCAGCCCCGCCATCTCGCCCGATGGAGAGCGGGTCTACGCCTTTGGAGGCGGCGGCGAGGTCATGGGCTTCGACGCGCGTACGGGGGCCGTGGTCTTCGACAAAGACCTCGGTGGCACTCCCGCATCGCCTTCGGTGGGCCCCGATGGCGCGGTCTACATCCTCGCCCGCTCGCGTCTGCTAAAGATCGACGGTCGCAGCGGTGAGGTGATCTGGTCGCGCAGCTACGACGATTTCGCGGCAGAGAAGATCACCGCGGTGAGCTGGCTCTGGCCCTTCGTGACCACGGGTAAGCCCGGGGCCTTTCTGGATAGCGTGGTGACCGTCACGCCAAAGTTGATCTGGACCAGCCTGCTCCTCGGCTACGAGCTCGATGTCTTCGGGCGCGATCTCGTGAGCGCGAAGCGCACCTTCCTGGTTGCCATCGACCCCGGGTCCGGTGACCTGGTGGCCCACTACCCCATTCCGGACACGAGCGAGGGCGGGATCAGCGTCGGCAAGCACGGAGAGCTCTACCTCGACATCCTCGCCGTTCAGTCGAGCCTCGCGGCCGGTGCGCCCTATCGCTGGCTGCTTCCCGGGTCGCTCGGGGTGGAGCCCTCGCGTGGCGGCCTCGTGGCCTTTGCGCCGGCTTCCCAGCGCGATCAGGCAGCCTGGGGGATCGCGTGGGCGGCCGAGCTCCTCGACGAGGCGGCGGGGCCCCTGAAGGCAGGGGAGCGGGAAGGCGTCCGCGATCTCATGGTGCTGGCGCGCTCCCAGCTGCGCGCCAGCGGCGAGTCGATCGTGCTGGCGAGGAAGCAGGGAGAGGTCAAGGGCTTCGAGAGCGAGCCGGCGCTCCGCACCGTCGAGCGGGCTCTCTCGGCGGTCGAAACCTGCCTCGCCGCCCTGCGCGCCCGCCGCAGCTGTCGCGCGCTCGGTCCCTACGCGCGCGGCCTGGCCGAGCTGGCGGCGGGCTGGCCGGAGTAGCGCGCCGCCAGGGCGCGCCCGAACGCCGCGCCGGCGCTCGCCGGCGTGCTTCCACCAATCGAGTCGAGAGTCCGCCGCCCGCGAGCTGGGGGCGTATGTGGAGAGCGTGGTCTCAGGCGCTGGAGGCGATGCGGCCGCGCAGGCGGGTCGCGGCCGCGAGGCCCGCGAGGCCCAGCCCGAGCAGCGAGGCGGTCCCCGGCTCGGGAACCGCGCCGGCCGCGCAGTTGTTCAGGCGGACGTCGTTCAGGTTGATCTTGTCGGCGACGAGCTGGGTGCAGCCCTGCACGTTGTTGAAGGTGATCTCACCGCCGTCCATGTTGAGGTCCCAGAAGGCGACGCCGTTGATGATCGCATCGTTCACGTTGATGTGCTGGTTGTTGTCCGGCTTGTCGGTGTAGAAGAGGACGTTGTGCAGGCCGATCCCCGAGTTTCCGACCACGATGTTCGCCTGGGACACGAGGAAGTTGGCCTCGTCGGGGATGCGGAAGATCGCGAAGGCGTCCGCCGGGCCGTCGATGAGCAGATTCGTGTTGGAGAGCAGCAGGTCGTTTCCGCCCGTGCTGAAGTCGATGATCGTGGTTCCAGAGAGCAGGTTGATGGTGTGATTCGTGTCCCAGATGCCGTCGTCGCTGAAGTCGAGGAAGAGGGAGTGGTCGCCCACCGCGCTGGGAATGGTCGACATCGCGCTGCTCAGCTCGGCCTGCACTGCCGAGAGGTCGACGTCCCCGTTGAGCCCGTTCGACGTCGTCATGGGCGCGCCGTTGAAGTTCGTGTTGGAGACCCCGGTGTTGCAGCTGCTCAGGGGCCCCGAGCAGTCGATTCCCGTGTCGCCCCAGACGTCGACGTCGGAGAGGTCGAAATTGCCGTCGAGGTGGGTGTTCGCGATGTCGCCGTTGCCCCCGATGCCGACGAACACCGTCTGGGCATTCGCGGGCAGAGCAGGAACGCTGCCCGCCAGGCCGGACATGGGAACCACGGAGGTATTGGCGCCGAGCTCGAAATTGCTCACGGCCGTCGAGGTGCCGATGACGCTCTGGGGACCGGTGCCGACCAGGATGTACTCGGCCGTGTTCGGGGCGAAGACCGGAAGGGCCGCAGCCGACGATGGCACGAGCCAGGCCAGCGCGCATGCGGCGGCGATGACGAGACCCGGCTTCGAGCGCAGCGTGAACGGCACCCGCACGGACGCAAGGGCGTCCGACTTCAACAACAGCTTACTCATCGCAAATGCTCCCTTCCCAAGGAATCCGAACCCGCGGGGGCTCGGCGTAGCGATTAACACACAGAGTCCTGTGCAATAAGTAGGCCGGCGCTCAGGGGAATCCCCGATCTACAGAGAATCAGGGGATTACGAGCCTTTCCTGCGCAGTGGAAAGGCGGAGCACGAGGAAATGCAATTCCGCTGGAATGGAAAAATTGTTCCGTCGCTGTGTGGAAAAGTCTTTCCGTCGCTGTGTAGTGCTGGGCTTGGCCTGATCAGGCGGCGGGCGTGGCCGCCGAGGGCTGAGCGGAGAAGCGATGAGCGACGCGCTCCTCGTGCTCCTCGAGGTTTCCGTAGACGCTGCCCAGGACCCAGGTGCGCTTCAGGTAATAGTGGGCGGGCACCTCCCAGGTGTACCCCATGCCGCCGTAGACCTGGATGCAGGCCCGGGAGTTCTTCAGCGCGGCCACGCCGGCGGTGATCTTCGCGGAGGAGACTGCGCGCTCGAGATCGCCCACGTCGGGCTGGTCGAGGGTGGCGCCGGCGGCGTAGACGGTCGCGCGGGCGACCTCCTGGCGCACGAACATGTCGGCCAGGATGTGCTTGACCGCCTGGAAGGAGCCGATGGGTCGGTCGAACTGCTCGCGCTCCTTGGCATACGCCAAGGCGAGCTCGGTGGTGATCTCCGCGATCCCGAGCAGCTGGGCGGCGGCCAGGGCCGCGCCCTCGAGGCGCAGGCGGCTCGCCAGCTCGGGGCCTCCGAGGCGCTCGCCTTCGGGCAGGGACTCGACGTGATGGACCGGCGTCAGGGGATCGAGCGGCTCGCCGATCGCGCGGGCGTCCAGGGCGCCGGCCTCGATGCGATCGACACCCTCGGGCCGCAACACCAGCAGGCTGTCGAGGCTCTCGAAGTGGGTGACGAGCACCGGACCCGCGTTTTTCCCCATGCGGTCGAGACCGCCGACTACGACCTCGCCCGTGGCGGAGCCCTCGATGAGCTGCGCCGCGAGGTGGCTCCACAGGATGGGGCCGGGCAGGAGCCGGCGCCCCAGCTCGGCGAAGACCAGCACCGCATCGGCGTTCCCCAGCCCCACGCCACCCTCCGCGGTGGGGACGCGCAGGCCCAGCACCCCCATCTCGGCAAGCTCCGCCCACAGGGACGCATCGAAGGCGCCCTGCTCTTCGAGCTCGCCGAAGCGTTCGGCGGGAAAGCGCCCTTCGCAGAAGCTGCGGATGCCCTCCTGCAGGGCTCTTTGATCTTCGCTCGGTTGAAAGTCCACCCGCTCGATTCCCCTCGTCGACAGTTGGCCGCTATGCCTGGCCGATCCCTTCGCGGCCCCATTGCGCGGCGCCCTGCTGCGATTGCACCTTCGTCACGGTCGCGGCTCCTTGGGGAGCCCGAGGATCCGCTCCGCGATGATGTTGCGCTGGATCTGCGAGGTGCCCGCCGCGATGGTGAGGGAGAGGGACTGCATGGCGCGGTTGATGATCTGTGCGCAGGGCAGGCCCGCGAAGTCCTCGCGGCTGAGCACGCCGCGATCGAGCAGCCGCATGCCCAGCTCGCCGATGCGCTGGTACAGCTCGGTGTAGACGAGCTTGAGCGCCGACCCGCCCAGCCCCGGCACCCCCGTCTTGCTCGACTGGCACACCGAGAGCTTCATCATGGCCCACAGGGCGTCGAGCTCGGCGGCGATGTGGCCGACTTCCCGTTGCAGGCCGGGGTCGTCCCAGGCGCTGCGTTTGCCGTGCACCGCCCCCCCGGCGAGCTCCGTGCCCTTCGCGAGCTCCACGAGCTCGCGAAGCAGCTGCTGGAGGCGAACCATTTCACTCGCGAAGGCGGTGCCGCGCTCGAAGCGCAGGGTTACGTTGGTGACCCGCCAGCCGTCGTTCTCCTCGCCGACGCGGTTGGTGACGGGAACCCGCACGTCTTCGAGGAAGACCTCGCTGAACTCACCCTCGCCCACCAGGGTCTTGAGCGGCCGGATGTCGATCCCCTCGGCGTCCATGGGCAGGATCAGCCAGCTGATGCCGCGATGCTTCGGGGCGTCGGGATCGGTGCGAACCAGCAGCTCGCAGTAGTCGGCCTTGTGGGCGAAGGAGGTCCAGATCTTGTGGCCGTTCACGACGTATTCGTCGCCGTCGCGCACGGCGCGGGTCGCGAGAGCGGCCAGGTCCGAGCCCGCCACGGGCTCGGAGAATCCCTGGCACCACACCTCTTCGCCCCTGAGGATGCGGGGCACGTGGGCGGTTTTCTGCTCCTCCGTTCCTTCGGCGATGAGGGTGGGGCCGCCGTGGAGCAGGCCCACGAAGTTGTGTCCCACGTAAGGGGCGTTCGCCCGGGCGATCTCCTCGTAGTAGACCAGCTGCTCGGTCAGGGAGGCGTCGCGTCCGCCGTAGGCGGCCGGCCAGTTGATTCCCGCATAGCCCGCGTCGAAGAGCTTGCGCTGCCAGCCGGTGTCGTAGTCCCGGCGCGCATCCCAGTCGTGGATCGAAGGGGGCTCGCCGTGGCCGGGCACCGCGTCCTCGAGCCAGCTACGTAGCTCTGCGCGGAACTTCTCGTCCGCCTCCGAATAGCGCAGGTCCAAGGTGGTTGCCTCTGTCCCATCGATTCGGCCCTCCCGTCGAAACTCGCGGGCGGGATTTCGCGCCTGGGCTACTTGAGCTCGATGGCGATCTCCCGCCAACGGGTCTTTCCGGTGTTGACCGCCGTCTCGCTTCCGCCCTTCTCGATGAAGACGGTGTCGCCCGGGCGGGTCTCCATGATCATGCGCCGGTTGTAGAAGCCCTCGGTGTCGGGATGAGGCTGGGTCTTGACCTCCTCACCCTCGATCTGCACCAGCACGTAGTCGAGCAGGTGGGTGTGAAGCGCGGATTTGCCTCCGGGTTCGAGGGCCAGGTCCCAGATGCGCACGCGCTCGTTCTCGAAGATCATCTCACCGCCGCCGGGTCCGACCTCGGCGCCCCTGATCGTCTTGATGTCGGTGCCGGGGTGGGTTGCAGGCGCTCGCGCGGCCTGCTTGCGCGCCTTCTTCCGGGCGTCCTTCCTCTTTGCGCTCTTCTTTGCGCTCTTTTTCGCAGCAGACTTGCCCTTCTTCTTCGCGCCGGCCCTGGCCTTGGTCTTTTCGTTCGTCTTCGGCTTGCCCATGGTCCTTCTCCCGAGTCGATTCTGGAATGCGCTTAGGATACCGGGGCGCGTCTTCGCCGTGCAAGCGCTTCGCCACCGCGCCGCCGATTCTCCGCCCCGCCCCGCCCCGCCCCGCCCAGCCAGGATCACGGTCCTGGCGTGGAGCCGGCGGCGCTCCATGGTGCTCCAGCGCTCGGGGGCTCGCCGACCCACCCTTCGCCCCCACGGCTTTCGCTTGCAGGGATGAATTCGCTTCTGGCACCATGGTCCCATGGCGCTCCTCATTGGCGAGATCTTCCGGCGCAATGCGGCGAGCTTCCCCGAGCGCGCGGCTGCCAGTATGGGCGACGCCGTGCTGACCTACGCCGAGCTGAACGCCGCGGGCAACGCGGTGGGCCACGCGCTCCACGAGATCGGGATTCGCCGAGGTGACCGCGTCGTGTGTTGGGCGGACACCGCCCTCGAGATCCTGCCCGTCTTCGTCGGCCTCGCAAAGCTCGGGGCTGTGTTCGCACCCTTGAACGCGCGCCTGGGTGTCGACGAGGCTCGCGAGGTGCTGTCCCTCGCGAGCGCCTCGCTGCTCGTCGCCGACGCGGCCCACGCGAAGGAAGCCTCGCTGCTGGCCCGGGACGAGGGGATCCCGCTGTGTCGCATCGGCGAGGGAGCGGGTTCCGGCGTCGATCTCACCG
The DNA here is from genome assembly GCA_019310385.1 of Deltaproteobacteria bacterium. Lineage (GTDB taxonomy): Bacteria > Myxococcota_A > UBA9160 > UBA9160 > UBA4427 > JAFDEK01. The sequence goes on along the minus strand of JAFDEK010000069.1, from coordinate 8,582 downwards.
CCGCGGCCCGTGAGCTCGAAAGCGACGAAGAGGTCTCGACCTCCGAGCTGGTCGAGGCCGACCCCCACGTCATCTTCTTTACCAGCGGGAGCACGGGCCGGCCCAAGGGAGTCGTACTCTCCCATCGCGTCAACTGGCTGCGCGGCCATCAAGGTGTCTTCATCGACGAGCCCGAGCGCTCGGTTTGCATGTTCCCGCTCTTTCACATGGCGGCATTCACCCTGGCCCTCGCTGCGTGGCAGACCGGGGGCGAGATCGCCTTCGTGGCTTCGCCCAGCGCCGACGAGCTGCTCTCCGCCGTGGAGCGCCGGCGGGGCAACCGGCTCTACTGCATCCCCGCCGTCTGGGCTCGCATCCTCGCCGCCGACGCTGCGGCCTACGACATCTCGAGCCTGACCAGGATCGATACGGGCACGTCGGCGACGCCGCCGGAGCTCCTCCACGCCCTCAAGAAGCGTTTCCCCGTGGCGACCCTGCGTGTCTACTATGGCTCCACCGAAGGCGGCGCGGGAAGCGCGCTCTCGGACCGCGACGTCCTGCGCAAGCCGGGCAGCGTCGGTCTCCCGGTGCCCGGCGTCGAGCTGCGCCTCAGCGCGGAGGGAGAGGTCTGCCTACGCGGTGAGCTCCTCATGGACGGCTACTTCGACGACCCCCAAGCCACTCGGGCCTCCCTCGTCGAAGGCTGGTACCGCACCGGGGATCTCGGCAGCCTCGACGACGAGGGCTATCTGTGGATCACCGGGAGGCTGCGGGAGATTCTGCGCACCGGCGGCGAGAGCGTTGCGCCCGGCGAGGTCGAGGCCGTGCTCGCCGACCATCCCGCCGTGGCCGAGGTTGCCGTGGTGGGGATTCCCGATCCCCAGTGGGGCGAGGTGATCTGCGCCGTCGTGGTTCCGAAGGCAGGAGCCGAGCTCGACCTCGAAGGGCTGCAGCAACACTGCGAGGGCCGCCTGGCGCGCTTCAAGCGCCCCCGGCGTCTCGAGCTCGTAGAATCGCTCCCCCGCACCGCCGCTACCGGACAAATCCAACGAACCCTGCTCACAGAACGCCTCGCCACCCGCCAACACCCCTAACGCAAGTTTTGGGGACGGTCCTTAACGCAAGGTTCGCGCAGCGAACTTGCGTTAAGGACCGTCCCCCCCCTTCCGTTGGGGTAGAATTGCGGATCTGATGGAACGCGAGCTCATGTTGACAGGGATCGGGGGCCAGGGCGTGCAGCTCGCGGCCCAGACCCTCGCCCGGGCGGCCACGCTCGAGGGCCGCTTCGTGATGCTGCTCGGCACCTACGGTGGGACCATGCGGGGCGGCAACACCGACTCGACCCTGGTTTTCGGCGACGGTCCCCTGGGCTCGCCCCCCATCGTTTCGCGCGCCTGGTCGGCCATCGCCATGCACCACCGCTTCTGGGCTCCCACCCGGGGCAAGCTGCAGCGGGGCTCGCTGCTCCTCGTCAACTCGACCCTCTTCGAGGCGGAGGATGAGCTCGAGCGCGAGCTGCTGCGGGTCTTCGAGGTACCGGCGAGCGAGATCGCGACGGGGATCTCCGGGCCCATGGGGGCCTCCATGGTGGCGATTGCCGCCTACGCGAGGCTCACGGGGATCGTGGAGCTCGACTCCCTCGTCGAGGCCATGACGAGCTCCCTTCCGCCCTATCGTCGCCAGCACGTCACCAGCAACACCGAGCTGCTGCGCGCCGGCTTCGCCTTCTTCGACGCCTCGGAGGTGCCCGCCTGGGAAGCGGTGGAGGGCGCGGCGTGAGCACCGTCAAGACCCGTGGCGCAGTCACCATCGACATCGAGCAGTGCAAGGGCTGTGAGCTCTGCATCCCCGCGTGTCCGCCGGGCGTGCTCGCCATGTCGGTCGTCTTCAACGACCGCGGCGTTCCCTACCCCGAGCTGAGTCCGGGCTGCACCGGGTGCGGCGCCTGTCTGCTCGTCTGCCCCGACTTCTGCTTCGCCGTCTACCGCTACGAGGAGCCGATCGAGTACGAGATGTCGCCATGACGCGCGCCTTCATGGAGGGATCCGAGGCCATCGCAGCCGCCGCCATCGCGGCGAATTGCCGCTTCTTTGCCGGCTACCCCATGACGCCCTTCACCGAGCTACTCGACAACATGGCGCGGCTGCTGCCCGAGGCCGGCGGGGTCTGCATCAACGCCGAGAGTGAGCTCGAGGCCGTCGGGATGGCGTGGGGCGCCCTTGCGACCGGTGCCAGGGCGGCCACGGGCTCGACGGGCCAGGGCCTCTCCCTCATGCAGGAGTCTCTATCGGAGCTGACCCGCTCCGAGCTGCCCATGGTCGTCTTCAACATGGCGCGCGGCCAGTACGACTACTACCAGGCGACTCGCGGCGGCGGGCACGGCGACTACCGTCACATCGTTCTTGCCCCCATCGACGTCCACGAGGCCGTGGCCCACACCCAGATCGCCTTCGACCTCGCGGACCGCTGGCGCAACCCGGTCCTGATCTACGGCGACTACCTCCTCGCCCATACCTGGGAGTCGGTGGATATCTCGCCCATGGAGTTTCCCGAGCTGCCCGCGAAGGACTGGGCCGTCGACGGCTCCCTGGGCGGCAGCGGCCACTCGCGCAACATCAACCCCATCGGGATGACCAAGGGGCAGAAGGGCATCGATCCCCAGCCCTTCCTGGAGCGCCTCCACGCCAAGGTCGACGCCATGCAGAACCGGGAGCGGCGCTTCGAGAGCGAGCACTGCGACGGCGCCGAGATCGTCGTCGTGGCCTTCGGAAGTCTGGCCAAGTTTGCACGCTACGTGGTGCGCGAGATGCGGGAGGAGGGGCTTCCCGTCGGCTATGCGCGCCCCATCACCTTGTGGCCCTTCCCGAGCCCGCAGCTCGCCGCGGCCGCCGAGGGCGCGCGCTGCGTTGCGGTGCTGGAGATGAACGCCGGGCAGATGGTCGATGACGTGCGCCTCTCGCTGCTGGGCCGCTGCCAGGTCGTCTCCATTGGCGGCATCTCGACCGACGAGGCTGGCTTCGGGATCGGCCCCCTGCTGGATCCGCAGACCATCCGCGGGCGCATCGAGGCCGCTCTGCGGCAAGAGGAAAGCTCGGCATGACGAAGCCCACGCGCAGGGTTCTGCCCACCGATACGCCGCCGGCCCAGGCCGCGCGGCAGACCGGGATCGAGCATCCCCACCTGCTCCTCGACGGCGAGCACGATCTGTGTCCGGGCTGCGGCGAGCCCGTCGCGATCCGCCTCATGCTCGAGGTCATCGAGGAACTCGGCTGCTCCCAGAGTGCGATCGGGAGCATCGGAATCGGCTGCTATACGGCCTTTACGAGCATCCTCGACGTCGACCTGGTGCAGGCCCTTCACGGCCGCGCTCCCTCGGTCGCCACCGGGGTCAAGCGCATGCGCCCCGAGAGCCTCGTCTTCACCCTTCAAGGCGACGGCGACATGGTGAACGAGGGCCTGCAGGAAGTGATTCACACGGCTGCCCGGGGCGAGGGGGTGACCTGCGTGTTGCTCAACAACGGTGTCTTCGGCGAGACCGGTGGCCACATGACCGCCACTACGGTGCTCGGCCAGCGCACCAAGAACAGCATCGAAGGGCGCGACGCCGCCTACCACGGCCACCCGATCCTGATCGGCGACCTGCTTGCCGGGCTCGGCGGTACCGCGTACGCGGCCAGGGGCACCGTCACCAACGCAAAGGACATCAACCAGACCCGCAAGATGTTGAAGCGCGCCTTCGAGACCCAGCTCGCCGGCGGGGGCTTCTCCTTCGTCGAGATCCTGACCATGTGCCCCACCGGCTGGTTCATCGAAACCAAGCAGGGCCCCGGCTACCTCGACGAAGTGTTGGGAAGCATCCACGTGACCGGCGAGCTCAAGGTCGACGGCCAGGTCACCACCACGGCCGAGCTGAGCGAGAAGCGCGGCTGAAGCGCCGCCCCCATCCGCCCCCCGTCCCCATCCACTCGAATCAGCTCGAGGGGCCGATCACCCGCTCGCCGAAGGCGGCGATCTGCTCGCAGTACTCGGCGCGGGTGCGACCCGGAAAGCCCGCGGTGGTCCACGTGACGCCCATCTCCGCGACGCTGCGGCAGCGCTCGACGATGACGTCGAAGTCGAGGATCGCCCGTGCGCTCATCTGCATGCCGAGGATCGCGAAGCAGATGTCCAGGGGCCGTGTGCGCCCGATGGCGTCGGCGTGCTCCCGCGCGTAGGCGATGCGGGCCGCGAGCTCCTCGTCGCTCTCCAGGGCTGCGGTGCGGATGCGCGGTGCGGCCTTTGCGGGCGCCGGGAAGGGGAGCCAGCCGTCGCCGAGCTCGACGGCCCGGCGGATGGCGCGGTGGCTGTTGCCGCCGACCCAGATGGGCGGATGGGGCTGCTGGGCCGGCCGAGGGAGCTGGGTGTTCCGCGTCGTACGAAAGTGTCGGCCTGTCAGCTCGAGGCCTGCTTCGCTCCAGGCGCGGCGCATGGTCGCGATGGCCTCGTCGCAGAGCTCGTTGCGCTCGTCGAAGTCGACGCCGAGGGCGGCGAACTCGCTCTCGAGATAGCCGGCCGCGACCCCGGCGATCACCCGGCCGCCGGAGAGCAGGTCGAGGCTCGCGATGGCCTTCGCGCTCAGGAAGGGGTTGCGGTACGGCAGCACGAGGACGTGGGTCTGGAGGCGCAGGGTCGTGGTGGCGGCCGCCGCGAAGGAGAGGGCGACGAAGGGGTCGAGGGTGTGGTGGCCGCCGCTGGCGAGCCACTCTTCGTCGGGCACGGGATGATCGGTGACGAAGCAGGCCGAGAAGCCCGCTGCCTCGCCGGCCCCTGCGATCTCCGCGATGGCCTCGGCGGATACGAACTCGGCGCCAGTCGCGACCCGGTCGGTGGGGAGCTGCAGGGTGAACTTCATGGCGCGAGCATACGCGGGCTGCGTTCCCGGCGCCTCACTCCAGCGGCGGCTCACCCTCTTCGTCGTAGGCCATCCGCACCCGCTCCTGGCGGGCCTTGCTGAGCGGTCCGTCGGCGCGCCACAGGTAGCAGGAATCGGGGAAGCCCCCGACACCGGCAGACTTGGGGATGCGCGGTTTCTCCGTGCCGGGCGCGGCGATGAATTTTTCGATCATGCGGTTCGCCCGGGCGGCCAGACATTGGATGAGCCCCGGCGCCAGGTTGAGCAGCGCGTCGAGAAAGGGGCGCTCGGCGGGGCTGCCGCCGAAGCGGCGCAGGAGCTCGGGGCCGAGGCCCTGCAGAGCCGAGTGCCCCACCAGGCCGGCGAGGTCGTTGCTGCGGCGCAGCCAGGGCGCGGTCGTCAGGCTCTCGCGGTTGCGCGCACGCTCCAGGGCATCGAGGCGCCGAAAGGTCATCCCCTCGGTCTCGACGTGGGCGAGCACGCGCACCTCACGCTGGGAATCGAAGCGATCGATCCACCCCTCTACCTCGCCGCTGGGCGCAGAGTGCACGTCGGTGAGCTGCACCGCGAGCTCCATCACCTCGTCCTCGCTCTCGAAGCCGTCGAGGAAGAGGGCGCGGCTGAAGATCCGCTCGCCCGGCTGGCGCGCAGGCCTTCCTGATTCCTGGATCGCCGACTCGTGCTCGAGCACGGCGGGCAGGGTCGAGGCCATGAGCTGGCCCAGGGTGAGGAGATGGGAGCAGCCGAGGGGCCCGCCGAAGTGGGCGCGCAGTGTGCGGGTGAAGCCCTCGTCGAGTCGTTCGCCCTCGAGTGCTCGCAGCCGGTCGATGGGATCGCGGCAGCTATCGCCCTCGGTCACCTCGTTGGCCTCGAAGGCCACGACCCGCTGGGTCGGGACGAAGCGCTCGAGCACCCGGGTGTCGGCGTTCACCACGGCCTCGAGGGCCATGTCGTGGATGAAGCCCGCCGCCTGCAGCTCTCCCGCCGTCGGCACCCAGCCGCACTTGCGCATGTCGATGATCTTGCCTTCGACGAGGAGTGCTGCGCCCTCGCCCCGGCGCAGCTCTACGGTGAGGGTGCGCGTGTGGATCGGGTGGCCCCGGGTCACCAGGGGCTCGAGCTCCAGCTTCAGCTCCGGCGTCGTCGAGGAGGCGTCGGACTGCGGCACGGTCGAATTCAGGCCCCCTGTTCCCGAAGCTGTTGTGCGCGCAGCTGTTGTGCGCGCAGCTGTTGTGCGCGCAGCTGTTGCGTGCGCAGCTCGCTCGCCGTACGGGTGCTGCCGTCCGGGCTCCAACCCGGAGGGCGCAGAAGGTAGCGGATGGCGTCTCCCGGACTCCCCGCCGAGCAGGCGTCACCCAGCATGTCGGCCCACTCGTGGAATGCGATCTTCAACGGGTTGTAGGTGTGGATGTTCTTCGTGAGTCCGTAGTCGACGGGCGCCCGCTCGGCTTCGAAGGTGCCGAAGAGCCGGTCCCACAGGATCAGGATCCCGCCGTGATTCCGGTCGAGGTACTCGACGTTTCGCCCGTGGTGCACCCGATGGTGCGAAGGCGTATTGAATGCCCACTCGAGGGGGCCCATGCGATCGATCAGCTCCGTGTGGATCCAGAACTGATAGACAAGGCTGATCGCCTGGGCGGTGAAGATGAGCAGCGGATCGAAGCCGATCAGCGCCAGGGGCATCCAGAATACCGGCCCCGTGAAGGGTGTCGTCCAGGACTGACGCAGCGCGGTCGAGAGGTTGTAGCGCCGGCTCGAGTGGTGGTTTACCGAGTGGTGGTTTACGTGCGCGGCCCACAGCAAGCGCACCTCGTGGTGCATGCGGTGGAACCAGTAGTACGCGAAGTCGTCGGCCAGGATCGCGGCCGGCAACGCCCACCACTGTTGGCGAATGTCGAAGAGTGCGAACTGGTGAAGGAAGACGTAGATCCCGAAGGTCGCCGCCTTGGTGAGCGCGGCGATGCTCACGTTCGCGATCCCCATGGCGAGGGAGGCCGCGGTGTCTCGCCCTTCGTAGCCGAGGATGGCGCGACTGCGGCTGAGTCCGTACTCGATACAGATGAGCAAGAGGAAGGCTGGGACTGCGAGGTAGACGAGGGTGGACATGGAGGTAGGCGCTCTGCGATGAGACGGAAGGGTGCGGGCTCGAGCCCGACCCGGGTAAGGGTAGTCGCGATGGAATCGAGCTGCCGCTCACCTCGCTTGCAGGCCGGCCCTGCGAGAGGCGCGCTCTGCGCCTCTGCGGCCCAGTGGGGTGGCGTGGTGGCGGTGCAGCCCTCGCCCGCGTGCAATCAGGTTCAGAGGTCAGCTGCGGCGAAGCACGTGCCTGATCTCCTTGGGGTCGTAGCCCGAGACGTAGGTTCCCCCGATGTCGAGCAGGGGAATTCGGACAGAGCCGAGAATGCGACGAACCTCGTCCCTGGCAGCGGGGTCGAGGTCGATATCACGTAGCTCGTAGGAGACGCCCTCTCGGTCGAGAAAGCGCTTGGCCTTGCGACAGGAGCCGCACCAGTCGGCACTGTAGAGTGTCACCTCCAGGCGATTTGGATTGTAGTCCGACTGCGCAGCGGCCACGGTCCCGCGCGCGACTGGCACGGTCTTCGATTCATAGCGGTTGATCACCCGACCCCCGCTGCCGGACAGGTTCTTCGCGTGGGCTCGATAGGGCTCGGGGACCTTGTGCAGGCCGCGCACCATGTGGCCCCCGCCCTGCGCGTCCACATAGCTGTAGAGGGCCGGCTCCGGCGCATCGTCTTCGGGCTCTGCAAGCTCACTTGCCTCGCCGACCTCGATGACGACGATCTCTCCGGCTCGTTCCGGCTCTCGTGTGGGGCCGTCCTCCCGCACCTCGCTCTGGGGTCGCACGGCCCCATCGGCGATTCCAGCTCCGCCCTCAGCCGCGAGGTCCCCGCCCAGACGCGCGACCAGGTCACGTGTAGCGGAGAGCAGGTGGGATTCCTCTGCCGAGCCGCAGCTCAGGCATGCCAGCAGGCAGGCGGCCAGAGCGCAGATTCCGAGCGCACGACGCCCTTGCCTGATCCCGACTCGAAACATGCGAGCTCCCCTTCGAAGCACCGTTTTTCTGCCTCATCGGAGCCGCGGCACGGGACCTGAAACCCGGGCACCGCCGCCGCACGTCCCGGCCAAAGCCGCGAGAACGCTCTGGAAAATCAGATAGAAGCGGCCCAATAACAGACATTTGCAAAATACCCCTAGGGGACTAGTGTGGTGTCGAAAGAACTCGCTTGCATTACTAAGCTATGGGGATGCCACCCTTCGTGGGCGTTGAAAAACGCTGTTTGTTTCGTCTCGTTCTGAACCTGATAGCTGCGGTCCTCGTCGTGTCAGCCCTCGGCTCGCACGTCGACGCCGATTGCCTGCCGCCGATCCAGATGCCGGAGGCCTTCCCCAACCTGACCTTCGTAGAGCCGATCTTCCTTACCGCGCCCGCCGACGGAAGTGATCGAATCTTCGTCGTCGAGAAACTCGGGACCATCCAGGTCTTCCCCAACGACCCGACCGTCACCGAAAGCACGACATTCTTCTCCATTGACGAGGGGCTGAGCACCAGCGGAGGCGAGCAAGGGCTACTCGGCCTCGCTTGCGATCCCGACTACGCGAACAACGGCTACTTCTACATCAACTACACCGCGAGCTCTTCCACCTGTACTGACACCAGCCTGCGCTGTACCAAGGTGGTTCGTCACCGGGT
>JAFDEK010000068.1 GCA_019310385.1 Deltaproteobacteria bacterium | reverse complement strand
GACTGAAGGTGCCGACGGGCGTACGGCATGAAGCCTCGAAAATCCCACGACCAGAACCCAACGCTTGCGACGATGAAGGAAAAGAAGCAGAAGTAAACTGGCTGCTGTTCGCCTTTGAACGTCATGCGATAGAGCGGCGGAGTGCAGAGCGGAATCTGGTGGAGCTTCGCCACAGCTGACCAAGAGAAGCACTCTTCAGATCCGCCGCGAGATACCTTGAATCCGGACTCTGAGAAGTCGACGATCGCGAGGTTTCGCCAGAGCAGATAGCCGAAACCAGCAAAGACTGAGCAGGAGGCCGCCATCTGCAGGTAGAACATTGAGTCTAGAGGTTCTGGAGATGCCTCAACGTCCGACTCAATCGCCTCTTGTTAGCCCGCGGGACGCGCTGGCGTCTGTTCGCGGAAGAGCTCGATGCCTTCTACGCGAATGGCGTCGCCCTTGGGCGCAGAATACGGGGACTCACTGATCGTGAGATGTTCGGATGGCTGCCACTCGCCTACTCCAACCTCAAGATTGGGGCCCTCAAACGAGCGGAGGCTCCCTTCTCGGATCAGGAGCGACGCCTCGGGGCCATCTATCTCCAGGTCGACAACGCCGTCGGGCGAGAGACGGAAGTAGTCACCGCCGTCCGACCAGGTGCCCACGAATGCGAGCTGCGAGAACGGGACTGCAATCGCCTCGTGTTGCTGGCACGCGGCGATTAGAAGTACGACTACCGCAAGAAGGCTGGGTGAAGGCAGCCTCGTCAAGGCACAGCTCCCGCCGGCTAACTACTATTCAACAGCCGCGCACCATGCGCGTGCAAGCCTGATAAATCTCTGTCCCAGCAGCCAGGGGGCCTCAGGGCCGGTCGATCGGGCTGCTCGCGTTCATCGGGCCGCGTTCGAATGCGTGGGTGTAGATCATTGTCGTCTTCAGGTTCTTGTGACCGAGAAGCGTCTGCACGGTAAGGATGTCGGCGCCGTCCTCGAGGAGATGGGTCGCGAAGCTGTGGCGGCTTTTCGAAGGCCGGGATAGCGGCCGCGGCGGCGAACTCGGCTACCGGAGAACCCGTATCGGGGCCGTTCCCACCGCGTCGATCCCTTTGCCAGACCTGGCGGTTGTCGGACTTGACCGAAATGCAGCTTGAAGCTCCTATGCCCGAGGACGCAACTACCCGTTCTTCTTGGGCTTGCGCCATAAGTGCATGATCGGAGATCGGGGGGCGGCGACGGTTTCGGCGGGGCCATGCGTCCTGGTGTGAGTCGCCTGAAGGCAGCTCGCGAAGGGCGATGAGAGCGGCTTCCGGATGTTTCTCGAGGGAGTATCGGGAAGAGGTGGAGTGCCACGGACCGCCACGTCGTCACAGTCGTGGATTCAGGGCAGCCACCCTGAAGGCGTCGCCTCGGTTGCAAGCGGCGGCATCAGCTCGATCAGCGACTCCTTCTCGTACTGCTCCAGTCGATCCATCAGCGCGTCGTCGTACTTCACGTGCTCGATCTCGAAGCCGCCCCAGTGCCAGTCCATCATGTGATCCTCGACGTCGGGCTCGATCGTATAGCTGAAGACCTGCGGCCCTCCGCTCACCCGGATGTCGTGGGTGCGGCCCACATGCTCGTAGGCGTATGTCCCGATGGTGCAGACCCAGACGCACTCGATGTAGGTGCCCGAGTTGAAGAAGGTCGGGACGGGGTCCCCCTCGAGCTGCCAGCGGTGGAAGCGCGCGAATAGGAACGCGTCCTGGAAGTGCTCGTGGAATGAGTCGGCGCCAACGCGGGGCTGACCAAAGGTGTGGACGCCCTCCACCGGGATGCCCTCGACGGCGTCCAGGTCGTAGGCGGCGAGCGTGGCGATCGCCCCGCCCAGGCTGTGGCCGGTGATCCAGAGCCGGCGGCCGCCGATCAGGCGCTTGTCCAGCTCGTCGATGACTTTGTCCCGGATGCTCAGCCAGGAGACCGCAAAGCCGTTGTGCACGAGCACCTGGTCGCCCCAGCTCTCGGGCATCCGGCGAAGGTTCTTCTGTAAGTCGGTCACCATGTCGCTGCCCGGAGTGGTGCCGCGGAAGGTCAGGATCACGACGTTGTCGTTCCACAGGACGGCCGCCTGGGTGTCAGTATCCTCGTCCTCCAAGTAGCGCGTCTCGAGACCGTACTGCTCCATGGTTTCCTCGAGCCAGCCGGGGAACTCGCTGTCACTGAGCTCGAGCTCGAGCGGCGGATACATGTAGAAGGCAGCAACGGACATGAGGTAGGCCTGCACAGTGTCGAGCCCGTTGTGATACGCGCCGAAAAGGTCGTAGGCTTTGGCCTCTCGAGGGGCCTGCCTCTCTGCGGGTCGTATGCTGGCACTCTCGATCTCGATGCCCGAATCCGGGCCACAGATCTCGATGCTGCCTTCTTCGCCATAGGACCCGCCATGCGATCCTCCCCCCATCTGCTCTTCCGGCTGGCACGCGGGCACCTGCGCCTCGACCGGCTCCTCGGGGATGGCCGCCGAGCGCGGGAGCGCTGTCAGCACTGGCGCCTCTTTGAGCGCGGAAACGACAGAGCGGGTTAAGGTCTTGGTCGACGTCCGGGTCGAGGTCTGGGTGGCGCGGCGGGCTGCGGCGAGAGCCGGGGCGCTGAGCATCATGGCCAGCGCGGCGTAAACGAGGCCCTGGGCGAGCAATCGAAGGGTGCGATTCATGATCTTCTCCTGGATTTGTTCGTCTCTGTGTGGGCAATGTTTCGCAGCTCAGGAGGCCGTCGTCCGTGAATCCCTTCACACAGGGCGGCTTTTACAGCGGAATCGTTGTCAGGGGTCTCGAGGGACGGATCGCTGCGACTCAGCGGAGCTCGAGGGGTAGGAGGCGGGGCCCTTCGGGTGTGCCTTCCACGAGAAAGAGCTCGGGCGTGGACCCGGCGGCCAGGGCCTCTTCGGGGATCATCGCGAGCACGCGACGTCCCGCGGCGCCCTCCACGGGGGCCGGCACGACGGTCTGGATCCGGCCCGCCAGCGCGACGGCAACCTGGGGCGTGTAGCCAGGCTCGTGTGCCAGCTCGAGCAGGCCGCTGACCCGGACGGGCGCGAATCTCTCGCCGAGGCCGCGAGAGCCGGGCCGGCCCGGGGTGTCGAGGACTAGACGGCCCGCGTAGTCCGGGCCCACGTCGAGCGACGCCAGACGCCTTCCCACCAATTCGGCATGGGGACCGAAGCGATAGAGCCCTTCGCCGAACCAGGCGAGCTTTCTGCGCAGGCCCTCGTCCCCCAGTCCGAGCTCCTTGTCGAAGCGCAGCACCTGCATCGACTTGGGCTGTGGCTCGATGCTCCAGTACGCGACCTTGTCGGGTCGCTCCTCACAGGCCGGGTCGAAGAGCGCGCAGCCATCGAACTCGAAGGCGTCCTGAGCGATATCTCCGGAACCGGAACCGAGCTCGGCCCCCACCAGGTGGGCGATGGTGGGCAGGATGTCGACGGTCTCGACGTTTCGATCGTCTACGTAGCCGCGCTCCTGATGCGGCCGCTTGACGAGCAGAGGTAGGCTGAGAATCTCTTCGGGGTGATCACTGAGGCCGACCATTCGTTGGTTGTCGTCGGGCCAGAAGGCGACCCCGTGATCGGCGGTCACGACGACGAGGGACCGCTCGAAGAGGTTCAGCGCCTCCAAGCGCTGGAGTAGCTCGCCGAGCAGCCGGTCGGCGAAGCGCAGCTGCAGGAGATGGCGCTGGCAGGCCTCCTGCTGCCACCAATCTCCGCTCAAGGTCCGAAACTGCACCGTCAGTCCATGCTGCCGGTGGGGAAAGTAGACCTTGCCCGAGGGCAGGTAGTGCCAGGGGCGATGCGGCAGGCTGCTGTGGATGAAGTGAAGGACTCCTTCGTCGGTGGCCTCGATGGAGTCGACGAATCTGCGAAAGTGCGCCGGATGGCTGCCGCCTTCCGCGTCCGCGGGATCCCGATCCTCCTCGTCGCCCGCGAAGTCCTTCCACGACTCGCTTACGGCGGGCAGTTCGGTCGCCAGTGAAGCGGGAAGCACGACGTGGAGGTAGACGATGAAGAGATCGCCGAAGAGGGGCCGCATGCCCCGGGCGACCGGGGGTCTGGGGAGCTGATCCGGGTCGGCGAGCTGCATCTGGCTCTCGAAGACGTTCAGCTCGTGGCTGCCCGCCAGCATGCTGAAGAGGTTGTAGGGGTGCTCGGACGCGATGGCGAGCCGGGGCTCGGTCCCCGGGTAGCGCCCCGTCAGGATGGCGGGGACCGCCTGCTGGGTGTAGCTCGCCACGCCGGTGGTGTTGCGAAACCAGGTCGAGCGGTCGGCCAGCTTCGCGAAGGCGGGAAAGCGATCCCGGTCGATCTGCCCGTCGGCGTCGAGCAGCGAGCTAAGGGGAAGCTCGTCGAAGATCACCATGACGATCGGCGTACTCTCCCGGATCCGGGGCGACTCGATCGCGGGAGGCGATGCCTGGAACACCAGCGCCCGGATGTCGGAGTCTGCCAGGAAGAGCGCAAGAAAGACGAGGACCATCGCCGAGTACAGCTCGGTGATCCCGCGCAGAATGCTGCTGCGGGCGACGCCGGCGGCGAAGAGTGCGCCGAATACGACCGCGCCCACCAGCGACGGCGCGGCCACGTCCGGCATCAGGCGACCGAGCCAGTGGAGCATGATCAACGAAGAAAAGCCCGCCATGAAGAGGCCGTGAGCGATGAGCTCGCCTTGCCTCGACACCAGGCCGACGGCTCGCGTGAGCGCAAAGAGGGCTAGCGCGGGAGCCGTCAAGAGCGCGAGCGCGAGCAGGACCACGTCGCCGGGGGTGGAGCGGTGAGCGACGAGGAAGCCCGGATAGTCTGCCATCAGGCCGAGCAGGGGCTGCCCCACCCCGGAGGCCGAGAGCGCGAGGAGCTGAAGGAACCTGCCCGTCGCGGGCCTGCGGGTACTCACGAGGGATGAAGTCCGTTTCGTCGAATCGCCGGCACTGAACGAGCTTAGCTCCGCACTCTGGGTTGCGGGATTTCCGGGCCGGCCCGGTCGGCCGAGGGCCCGGTCAGCCGAGGGTCCAGTCAGCCGAGATAGCTGAGCGCGAGGCAACCCGCGGTCGTCCCCAGCCAGCCGTAGTAGAGCGCGCGCAGGATGCGGTGCCGATCCCCGGCGAGGGCATCGGGCACGAGCGAGAGCCCCGCGCCTGCGACCAGCGAGAGCGGCACTACGGCGGAGAGGATGTAGAAGGCCTTGGCCTGGGAGTAGAAGGGCGCGCGGAAGGTCACGAGCAGGAGCGCGAAGGCGAGGACGTAGAGGGTCGTGAGGAGCATCGACAGGGCGATGCGCCGGCGCGTGTCGCCGTCCGTCAGAGCTTCGCGAGCCAGGCGGACGAGGCCCGCGCCGAGCAGCAGGGTGGCGGGCAGGGCGAGCCAGTAGCCGAGGCTCATGTAGTCGTAGCGCCAGAAGGGATGGCGCGTCTCGGCGCGGATCATGCCGGCGAGCAGGCCGTCGCCCCAGAAGGTCGAGTAGACGCCATCCCAGAACGAATGGAAGCCCGCGAAGAAGGGCCGCTGGAGCACGTCGCCGAAGCCGGTGTAGTAGCTCCAGGTGTGGAATCCGGGCTGGGACCACCAGCCCACCCGGCCCGGAAGCTCGACGTTGATCACGATGGGGCTGCCGTGGTGGATCCAGGCGCGCAGGTAGAACCAGCCCGCGACCAGCGCGACTCCGCCCAGGAGCGCGGCGCCGACGCCCACGCCGCGCCAGAGCGCCCGCTGCTCCTCGCGCCCAGCGTATCCTTGCTGGCGCTCTGTCGGCTCTTCGCCGCCCAGCCAGCGTCCGGCCGCTACGAAGAAGGCCACCACGGGCACCGTCAGGATGCTGGTGACCTTGGTGAGGATGGCCAGGCCGAGGGCGAGGGCGATCTGCGCGAGGCGCGTGGCGGGATAGCGGCCGTCGAGGATCGCCCGGCAGGCGAGCAGCAGCGCCAGGCTCACGCAGGCGGACTGCAGCGCCTCGTTGGACACGTAGGCGGAGACGTAGAGGTTCATGGGGAGCAGGCCCGCGAAGGCCGTCGCGAGGGCGACCTTGCGTGGATCCCCGACGAAGATGCGCAGCGCCGCAAGATGGCAGAGCCAGACGTTGGCGAGCCCGGCGGAGAAGCCCACCAGCCGGTAGACGATGCTTCCCGCCGTGCTCTCCCGCGCGACGCCCGTAAGCGCCACCGCGAGGCCGGTCAGCAGGTGATAGAAGGGCGGGTGGTAGGTGGACCAGCCTTCGTCCGCCATGGGGAGCCGATGCTCCTCGAGGAGGATGTCGAGATACATCAAGTGAGATGGAATATCGAAGCCCACCATGACCGGCATGCGCGAGAGCTTGAAGGCGAAGACGGCCAGCCAGTAGAGGGTGACGAGGGCCAGAGTCACGCGGGGCAGGCGAGCATTCCACTCGGCCGAAGCCTTGCCCTGTGCCACGAGGTAGAGAGCCGCGGAGGCGGCGAAGAGCAGAACGAGCGCGAGGGCCCGCCCCGGCAGCGCCTGGCCCGGGCCTGGCACTCCAAAGCTCTCGGGGCTCGGCCGCGTGTCGTCGGCGAGCACCGCGGCGACGGCGGGGGCACTGCGACCGGGCGGCGCCGGCGGGATGACACGCCAGTGCGTGTCGCTCTGCAGCAGCGTGTCCTCGCCGCGCGTCTTCGCGCCCAGCGTATCCTCGCCGCGGACTACGAGCTGCAGCAGCGCGGGACCCTTGGGGTTCCAGACCGCGACGCGTAGCTCATTGGTCCCGGCGCGAAGCTGTCCCGAGATGTCGGCCCGGAAGCCTTGCCGCCACGTGCGTCCGAGGGGCTCGACCACCACCGCGGCGTCGTTGAGGGTCAGGGCGGCGTCGCGCAGCGCCCGGCCCTCCAGTACGACGGGCCCGCCCTCCGCGGTCTCCGGCGGCAATTCGAAGCGACCCACGAAGGTGAAGACCGGTGGCTGCTCGCGGTCGATCAAGATGGCGTTGGTGTCGACGGCGAGTGGATGGCCGATCCACTGGCCGCCCGGGCCGCCGCTGAGGAAGGGGGTCTCGGGTGAGAGCCAGATCGCGTTGCCGAGGAGCAGGAGACAGACGAGCAGAAGGGCCGCGGTTCCCCAGAGCTGCAGCCGAGTCGTCATGGCGCGCGATGTTAGCGGAGCGTGCCGCTCGGGAGCGGGGCTGCGATAGACTGCCCACGGCTTCATTCCGGGCCACAGGGTGGCCGGAGGGGTGGTGAGAGATGCGGGGTCGGTGGCCCTTCCAGCTTCCAGCGCTACTGCTCGCCCTCTACTTTGCGGCGGTCTTTGCCTGGCTGGCGTTGCAGCGCGTGGGCTACCCCTTCGAGCTCGAGTGGATGGAGGGAGGCTCTCTGCAGCATCTCCAGCGGGTGCTCGCCGGCAAGGCGCTCTACGGGCCGCCCTCCCTGGACTTCGTCCCCTACCCCTACCCGCCACTCTACTACTACGCGGGCGCCTTGCTGACGCCTCTCTTCGGCGCGGGCTTCCCGGCGCTGCGCGGGGTCTCTCTGCTCGCCTCTTGCGGGAGTGCATGGGTGATCTTCGCCTGGGTCCGGCGCGAGACGGGAAGGGACTTCCTCGGCCTGGTCTGCGCGGGCACCTTCCTGGCCACCTTCCGCGCGAGCGGCGCCTATATGGACGTGGCGCGCCTCGATTCCCTCTTCGTTTTTCTCGCGCTGCTCTCCTTGCTCTTGCTGCGCTTCGCACGTACGCGAAGCGCCCTGGTCGGCGCCGGCCTCTGCGCCGCCGCCGCGATCATGACGAAGCAGACGGGTGTGGTCCTCTACGCTCCGATCCTGCTCTGGTGCCTGCGTGCAGACTGGCGAGAAGCGGGCGGCGCGATCGCGCCCGGCTCCAGAATGCGCGCCTTCGTGCTCCCCATGTTGGGAATCGTCGCGCTCTCGGTGGTCGTGCTGGACGGACTCCTCGGCCAGCGCTTCCTCTGGTACGTGGTGGGCGCCCAGGCGGCCCACGAGATCCGCTGGTCCATGCTCCCGGGGCTCGTGGCCCGCGATCTCGTGCTCGCGCTTCCCCTGATGAGCCTCCTTGCCCTGGGCTACGCCGTCTTGCGCGCGCGCGACGCAGAGGCCTCCTTCTTCCTCGCACTGCTCGTCGGAGCCGGGCTCGCGTACGTGATCCCGCGCGCCAAGGCGGGTGGCGCGATGAACAATCTCATTCTCATCCATGCCTGCCTCATCGTCGCCGGCGGTGTCGCGGCGGGACGGGTGGAAGGGTGGATGGGTGCCATGGCGGGCTGGACGGAGCGTCGGGGCGAGGCCGCGCTGGCCCTGGGGCTCGCACTCCAGCTTCTGCTGCTCGTCTACGATCCCCGCATCGCGCTGCCCCAACCCTCGGATGAAGCGGCTGGGTGGCGCCTGGTGGAGCGCCTCGCCGCGCTGGAGGGCGAGGTGCTGATGCCCGCCCAGGGCTACCTCGCCGTCATGGCGGGCAAGCGCAGCTTCGCGCACCAGCGGCCGGTGGACGACCTCGCCAACAGCGGTCTCGCAGACGCGGAGGCGCTGCGCGAGGAGTTCGCCGCAGCCATCCGCGGGCGGCGCTTCGCCGCCATCGTCGACAGCACCAGCATCTTCCTCCAGCACTATCCCGATTCCAGCGTCCTGCGCGAGAGCTACGGCGCTTCCGGCCCGGTCTTTGCGCGCCCCCGCACCCTCGTCCCCCGCTCGGGCTGGGGCGTCAGCCCGGGTCTGCTCTGGCGTCCGAAGGCAGAGCCCGGGTCCGGAGCAGCGAGTCGGCGCTGAAGATCGCGAGTCCGACCCATACGCAGCCGAAGCCGATGGCGTGAGACCAGGTGAAGGCCTCGTCGTAGAGCACGACGGCGAGGACCAGGCTCAGGGTCGGTGCGATGTACTGGAGCATGCCGATCGTCACCAGGGGAAGTCGGTGGGTCGCCGCGTGAAAGAGCAGCAGGGGCGCGGCCGTGACGATGCCCGACAATGCCACGAGGGCGTGGGTCTGCCAGTCCGCGGAGGCGAGCGTTAGCTCGCCGCGGGCGGCGAGGATTGCCCAGCCCAGCAGCGCTGCCGGCACGAGGATGAGCATCTCGAGGGCGAGGCCCACGAAGGGCGGCCTGGGGGCGAGCTTGTGGGCGAGGCCGTAGAGCGCGAAGGAGATCGCGAGGCAGGCCGCGATCCACGGCAGGCGGCCCGCCTGCACGGTGACGTACGCAACCCCGGCGCCCGCGCAGAGCACGGCCAGGGTCTGGGCCCGGTTCAGGCGCTCGCCCAGGATCAGCAGCCCGAGGAAGATGCTCACCAGCGGGTTGATGTAGTAGCCGAGACTCGTCGCAACGATCTGTCCGGTCTGCACCGCGTAGATGAAGATCCCCCAGTTGGTGGCGATCAGCAGCGCGGCGGCGACGGTGGGCAGGAAGTGTGTGCGCGCTGTTGCGAGCAGATCGCCCATGCGTCGCGTGGCGAGCAGCAGCACGACCATCAGCGCGCCCGTCCAGAAGATGCGCGGCACCAGGATCTCGTGGGCGGGCACCATGGCGACGAGCTTCCAGTAGATCGGCGTAATGCCCCAGAGCAGGTAGGCGCCGATGGCGGGCGCCATCGGGGCGAAGGCATGGCCTCGCTGCTCCCGGGTGGACTTCGGCATGTCAGGGCGTCGAGGAGGGTCGGTCGGGCAGGTGCCGCAGCTCCCCGCGTAGCTTGGGAAGGGCGTCGGGGTACTCGCGCTGGAGGAAGGCCACCAGCTTCTCCCGAACCTCGCAGCGCAGATCCCACGCCTTGGAGGCATCGGCGGCGCTGACCAGCGCGCGGACCTCGATCCCCTGGGTGCTGGTGTCAGTGACTTGAACGCCGCAGACCTCTCCGTCCCAGTTCGCGGAGCCCTGCACGATGCGCTCGAGCTCCGCGCGGATCGCCTCGACGGGCACCGTATAGTCCACGTAGAGGAAGACCGTGCCCAGGATGTCGGCGGAGACCCGGGTCCAGTTCTGGAAGGGCTGCTCGAGGAAATAGCTGATGGGGAGGACCAGACGGCGCAGGTCCCAGATGCGCACGACCACGTAGGTGAGGGTGATCTCCTCGATGCGCCCCCATTCGCCCTCGACGATGACGACGTCGTCCATGCGAATGGGCTGGGTGACGGCCAGCTGAATGCCCGCGAGCAGGTTCGCCAGGGTCTTCTGTGCCGCAAAGCCAACCACCAGGCCGACCAGGCCCGCAGAGGCCAGGATCCCGGTGCCGAGCTGGCGGAACTCGTCGAATCCCATCAGCACCAGGCCGAGAGCGAGCACGCCGATGGCCACGACGGCGATCTTGCGCAGGATGCTGAACTGGGTGTGGATCGCCCGCGCCGCGAGATTGTCGCTGGCGTCCACGTCGTAGCGCTCGGCGATCACGTCCTGGGCGACGGCGGTCAGGCGGATCAGGGTCCAGGCCACCGAGAAAGTGAGCAACACGATCAGCACGTTGCTCACGAAGACCACTCCACCTGCGCCGAGCCGCTGCGAGACGAAGGGCAGGCAGAGGTAGACCGCCAGCACCGGGAATACGAAGACCGTGGGGCGCCGGCAGTGCCGCGCCAGGGAGTCGTCGAGTACGGTGCTGGTGCGCTCGGCGAGGCGGTGGATCAGCCTCCAGAGGATGCGGTGCAGCAGGTATCCCGTGAGCAGCGCGGCCAGGAGCTCACCGCTCGCCCGGGCCAGGGGCTGCCAGTCTGTCAGCGTTTCCATCATCGCTTCCGTCATCGTGCCCTCTCCCTCATGCGGCTCCTTGCGTCAGCGGGCAGGGCGGTCGGGGCTGCCGAGCCGCCACCCGAGGCGAGTCGCTGCATCTCTCTGTGCCGGCGGGCCGGCTCCTTCACGTGCGTGAGATCAGGTAGCGCAGGTGGCTCGCCGACGCGCCGACGCGCCCTCGGCCGAGCTCGCGCAGCGCACGGTAGAGCAGGTGGAGCCGCAGGATGCGTTTGCGCCGGGAGACCCGCGCTGCGGGCTTCCAGCCGAGCGCCTCCGCACGCTCGGCCACTCGATCGAAGAGCTCGAACTCCTCGTCGAAGCGCAGCATGCTCTCGCTCTGGATCTGAGTCGCACTCTCCGCGTGACGCCGGTATGTGTAGGCAACCTCGCGGGTGCCAACCAGCTGCTCGCCGTCCATGAGCAGGCGGCTGGTGAGCTCGAGGTCCTGCACCTGCTTCCAACCCTGCCAGAAGCGCCGCGCTCCCAGGCGTGACTTGCGGTAGCAGAGCGTGGGACACATGATGAAGTTCCCGGCCATGAGGGCCCGCAAGGCGGGCTCACCCTCGAGGCACATCTCGTCGGGTCCGCTCGGCGAGAAGAAGCCCTTGACGGTGTCTGCCATGGACGGGCGCTCGCGCCCCTCGTCATCGACGATGCGCGCTGCACAGAAGCAGGCCGCGGCGCCCGAGTGGCGGTCGGCCAGGTCGCCCATGAGCCCCGCATAGCCCGGCAGCAGTGCGTCGTCGGCGTGGAGCAGGGTCACCAGGTCGCTCTCGGCCAGGTCGAGACAGAGGTTCCAGTTCGCCACCATGCCGAGGTTCTGGGTGCTGCGGTGGTAGCGGATGCGCGGGTCCGCGTAGGCGCTCACGAGATCGCCGGCGCCGCTCTCCGCGTTGCCCGAGTCGTCGCACACGAGCAGCCGCCAGCCCTCGCGCTCCTGGGCGAGCACGCTCTCGACGGCCTCTCTCAGGTAGTCGAGGCCGCGGTAGAAGGGGATTGCGAATGTGATCTCGGTGTTCATGGAATACTGAGAGCCCTCAGCCCAAGAAAAGAGCCTTCAGCCCGTTCGAGCCTTCAGCCCTCACCCCGCTCCTCCTCCCGGCGCTGCAGGTTGAAGATCGCGAAGCCGACGATCGCCCAGAGGATCGCAGCCGCGAGGATGGAGAGCGAGAGCGCCAGGGCGGCCTCGGCGGGCATCCCCACGGAGCCGAAGAGGGTGACGTAGAGGTACTCGCGCACGCCAGTGCCCCCGATGCTGATGGGCAGCAGGCTCACGAGCGTGACGAATGGGACGATGACGGCGAACCAGTACCATGCCACCTCGCCGGCCAGCGGCAGGGCCAGGATGTAGACCGCGGCGACGGGTAGCCCCTGATTCAGGAGGCTCAGTCCGAAGGCGCGTAGCAGCACGGCGGGGCTCTCGGCCAGGGTCGCCACCGCGTCGAGGGCCCCTTCGCCCCAGCCCGCGACCCGGGGCGAGATGGCCTCGATGGGCTCGATCAGGCGGCGCATCAGCCGGTTGGCGCCCGGATGGAGCGCCGCCAGGGTCGCGCAGGCGACGGCCGCGCACAGAGCCATGAGCGCCCACGCCAGCTGTCGGTCCTCGGCCGCCAGCGGGATGAAGGGCGCCGCCAGGAGGCCCAGGATGCCCAGGGCGGCGAGGCTCAGCAGGCGCTCCACGACCACGATGCCGACGATCTTCGAGCCGCTGCCGGCCTCGCGCCGGGCGTCCCACAGGCGGTAGACGTCGCCCAGGATCGCGCCGGGGAGCACCAGGTTGAAGAAGCCCGCCACGAGATAGGCGCGGAAGAGGGCACTCCACTCCACCTCGATCCCGGCGCCGCGCAGAAGCAGGAGGAAGCGGCGCGCCCCGACGGCGAAGCCCAGACCCAGGATCGCGAAGGCCAACGCCAGGCAGAGCAGGGCGAATGCCCATCCGCCCTGCCAGGCGGCGGCGAGGGAGCTCGCGATGCCCGTGCCGTCGTCGGGCAGCGCGATGTGAAACACGAACGCGAGCAGTGCGACCGCAACGCCGACCCGCAGCAGCAGCCTGGGCCACGCCGAGCGCGGAAGGCTGACCTTCATCCCTTGGGAGGTGCGGGCAGCAGGCGTTTGTGCAGCACCTCGCGCGGCACGTTCTGAACGTCGTAGCTGAGGAATGCGAGGATGAGCTGCACGCCGAGGAGGATGGGGAGCGCAGCCAGCATGACGGTTCCGCTGGTGGCGGCCACGCCTTCCATGCTGCCCCGGATCCAGCGGGTGACACCGAACCAGATCCCCCAGACGAGGGCGAAGGCGCCGACCACGATCTCGATCGAGGCGATGTTGAAGTTGCGCAGGTAGTAGTTGTAGAAGAGCCGCTTGGCGGTGTTCACCAGGTGTTTGCCCGCGAACTCGCCGAGGATGCGGTGGATCTTCAGGCCGCTCTGCTCGTTGGCGTAGCGGGCCGGCATGGGGACGTCGCTCACCACCGCGCGCAGGGTGCCGAGGCGGAAGAGCAGGTCCGACTCGAAGAAGTAGCGCCGGCTCAGCTTGTCGAAGGGGAGCTGGCGCGCCACCGCGGCGTGGATGGCGGTGAAGCCGTTGTTGGGATCGAAGATGTTCCAGTAGCCCGTGGAGAGCTTGCTCACGAAGGAGAGCAGCGAGTTGCCCAGCAGTCGCGATCGGGGCATGGCGCCAAGGCCTTCCAGCTCGAAGAAGCGGTTGCCCTTGCAGTAGTCGGCCTCGCCCAGCTGGATCGGGTGGACGAGGCGGGGGATGAGGCCGGGATCCATCTGTCCGTCGCCGTCGAGCTTGACCAGGATCTCGGCGCCGTCGTCGAGGGCCGCGCGATAGCCCGCGAGGGTGGCGCCACCCACGCCCTGGTTCTGCTCGCAGCGAAGGACCCGGACGCGCGGGTCGTGACACTCGGCCTCCACGAGATCGCCGCTGCCTTCCGGGCAGGCGTCGTCCACCACGTAGATGGCGCGGCACTCGGGGCCGATGGCTTCCAGCACGCCCAGGATCTGGCGCTTCACGCCATGGCAGGGAATGACGACCGCGATCATGTCTCTCCCCATCGGCCGACCGACCCGGCGAGACGAGCGTAGCATGGGCCTACGCCCGGGCCGGCCTCCGCGCTCGACGCAGCTCTCTGCCCCGACTTTCTACCTTAACTTTTTACCTCAACTTTCTACCTTAGGAACACATCCTGGGCGAAGCTCCGGGCTCCGTAGGAGTAGCGCGCGTAGCGGCCGCTCAGGGCCTCGCGCAGCATGGCGGGCAGTCGCCGGTGCAGCGTCGACGACATCTCGTCGCGGCACCGGGCATGGCGGATCTTGTCTTCCACGAGCTCCAGGGCGACCGCGCTGGCCATCGGCCCGCCCGCTACCTCGCTGGCGCCCAGACGCTCTCGAGCGGCGGAGAAGAAGTCGACCGCGTACGCGAAGGCACTGAGCGTCAGCTGCTCCCGGGCCTTTTCCAGCTGCTCGCGGAAGCTGAGCTTGCGGATTCCGAAGGTGTTCTCGCCGTGGACGCGGTAGTGGATCAGCCTCTCGTCGAGGATCCGCACCTCGGCGACGCTGGCGATCAGAAAGGCGATCCACGCGTCGTGTGCGCTGTGCAGAGCTGGAAAGGGGAGGAGGAGCTCACGGTAGGAGGCCCGGAAGGCCATGGTGGATCCCGCGGCGACCACGTGCTTGAGGAAGACCGCGACCGCGTCCCCGGCCCGCACGCGGGCCTGCTCTGCGGGCGTAAAGGCGAGGGCCTGCCACAGATCGTGGCCCAGGGGCGCGAGCACTTCATCGACCACCTCGCCGTTGCAGAAGACCGCGCCCACGGCCGGGTCGTCGACGAGCACGCGGCTCAGGTTCTCGAGCTTCGTTTCCTGCCACACGTCGTCCTGATCCGCCAGGAAGATCAGGTCGCCGGAGCAGAGGGAGACCGCCTGTTCGAAGTTGCCCGTGATCCCGAGGCGATTCGGGTTGCGCTCGATGCGCACGGCAAAGGGGGCTCTGCGCGCGAAGGCTTCGGCGATGTCGGGCGTCGGGTCCGAGGAGGCGTCGTCGCAGAGGATCAGCTCGTCGGGGAGGCGGGTCTGGGCGCAGAGGCTCTCGAGCTGCGCTTCGAGGTAGCGCGCGCCTTCGCAGGTCGCCATGGCGACGGAGATCGTGGCTCCGCTCATGGCTGTCTCCCGCTCATGGCTGTCTCCCGCTCGTGTCGGGCCGGCGCGCAATGAGGAGCAGCTCCTCGCCGCAGGGATGGCCGGAGCGCGTTCGCGCGTACTCCTCCGCCCAGAAGACGATGCTCCGCAGCTTCGAGGCGAGACTCGCGTCGGAGAGGTCGATGCGCGGCAGGCTGCCCTGCCGGGCGATGAGGCTGCTGGCCTGCCACAGGAAGTGGGCCGAGCTCGCGGGCGTTCGCAGCTCCAGTACCTCGAAGCCGGCCCGCTCTACCAGCTCGCGCAGGTTGGCGGCCTCGAAGAGCTGTAGATGCCGGGGCGGGTCGAGGTGCAGCCAGTGCTGGCCGAAACGGGCGTGGCCCAGGCTGGCCATGTTGGGCGTGGCGAGCACCAGCTGCCCGCCGGGCTTGAGCAGTGCACGGCAGGCCTCCAGGGTCGCGAGAGGGTCGAAGAGGTGTTCGACCACGTGGGCGAGGGTGACGGCGTCGAAGAAGTCCCGCGGCACGCGGTCGTCGTGCAGAAGGTCGCCGTAGATTCGATCGGGTCCCAGCTCGGCGCGGGCCCGGGCGGCTCCCTGCGGATCGGCCTCCGACCCCGACACGCTCCAACCCAGGCTCCCCATGTGCTTCAGGAAGCGCCCGCCCCCGCATCCCACGTCCAGGAGCTCTCCGCGCAGGCGGGCCGGCAGCCACATGAGCCCGTTCGCGGCGACCTCGCGCAGGGGCCCAAGGGCCCCGAGCAGCTGGCCCCAGCGGCGCTCGAGGGGGTCCTGCACCCGGTCCGCGTAGCCGTAGCGTGCGGCGGGGATCCCGCGCAGGACCGCGCGCCGAAAGAGCGAGTCCGGCGCGGGCGCGTCATGGGTGTAGTAATCGCCGTAGAGCTTCGCGAGGTCCTCGGCCACCGGCTTGGGATCCAGCCACGCCAGGCGGCAGTCGGGGCACTGGAGCAGGGCCCAGCTTCCTGCCGCGCCGAAGAGCCGGTCTTCGAGCTCCGGGTAGAGGAGGCGGCCGGCGGCTCCGCACAGACCGCAGGTGGGCTCGGGAAGTGCGCGAGCGACTGCATTGCCGGCCTGTGATTGCTGCACCGTCTCCGCGACCCTTTCTTGTTCTTGCGCTTTCGGCAGCGAAGCCTCCGGCGAATCGGGGAGGATTATCGCCGAAGCCCCGCCCGAGAGAAAGCGTGGGTTCTGTGGCGGCGAAGCGTCGCGCTCGTCTGACGGTCGGGCCGGCAGGGTGATAGTATCTCGGGCCTTGGAGAACGGACCGTGTATCGTGGTTTGCGCGTCATCGCCATGGCGCCGGCGTGGAACGAGGAAGAGAAGATCGGCGAGGTCGTGCGGCGGACGCCGCGCGAGCTGGTTGACGAGGTCCTCGTGATCGACGACGGGTCGACGGATCGCACCGCCAAGGTGTCCCAGGAGCTGGGGGCGAGCGTGCTCGCCATGGGCCGGGTCGCCGGCGTGGGTGCGGCCCTGCGCGCCGGCTACGACCACGCCCTCGCGGGCGGCTTCGACGTGGCCGTCGTGATGGCGGGCAACAACAAGGACTCGCCCGAAGAGATCTCCCGGCTGCTCGATCCCATCGCCGAGGATCGGGCCGACTTCGTCCAGGGCTCGCGCTTTCTCGGGGCCGAAGCCAACTTCGGCCCCATGCCCCTGTATCGCAAGCTCGCGACGCGACTGCACCCGCTGCTCTTCTCCCTGGTCGCGCGGCGCTGGGTGACCGAATCGACCAACGGCTTTCGCGCGGTGCACCGCCGCGTGCTCGAGGACGAGCGGATCGACCTCCACCAGGCGTGGCTCGACGAGTACGAGCTCGAGCCCTATCTCTACCTGCGCACCATCCAGTGCGGCTATCGCACGACGGAAGCGGCTGTCACGAAGGTCTACCCGCCCAGGCAGCTGGGGCAGACCAAGATGAAGCCCATCACCGGCTGGTGGTCGATCCTCCGCCCCCTCTTCCTGGTGGGCCTGGGAATCCGAAAGTGAGGCGCCGATGATACGAGTCGCAATCATTGGAGCCGGCCACTGGGGCCCGAACCTGATCGCCAACTTCCACAACCATCGCCGCAGCGAGGTGGTCAAGGTCGTGGACCGGGACGCCGCGCGTCTCACTGCGGTGAAGCAGCGCTTCCAGGACGTCGAGGTGGGGAGCGACGCCGAGGAAGTGTTCTGCGACGATTCGGTGGAAGCGGTGGTGATCGCGACCCCCACCAAGACCCACTTCGAGCTGGCGCAGGCCGCTCTCGAGGCGGGAAAGCACGTGCTGGTCGAGAAGCCCATCGCCGATACCAGCGAGAAGGCGGAGCAGCTCTGCGAGCTGGCCGAGCGCGTGGGGCGCACCCTCATGGTGGGTCACGTCTTCGTCTACAACGCCGCCGCCCAGGCGGCCAAGCAATACCTCGTCGACAAAGAGCTCGGTCGCATCTACTACCTCTCCATGGTGCGCACCAACCTGGGACCCATCCGGGTCGACGTGAACGCGGCCTTCGACCTCGCGGCTCACGACATCTCCCTGGCGAACTACTGGCTCGAGGCCGAGCCGCTGACCGCCTCTGCGGTGGGGGGCGCGTGGATCAACGGTGGCATCGAGGACGCCGTCTTTGCGACGCTTCGGTACCCGGACGAGGTTCTGGTCAATCTCCACGCCTCCTGGCTGCACCCTCGCAAGGCCCGGGACATCACCGTCGTGGGCGACCGCCGCATGTTGATCTTCGACGACATGAACATGAGCGAGCCGCTGCGCATCTACGACAAGCAGGTGATGGACGACCGCGCGCGGGCGAGCTTCGCCGATTCCTTCACCTCCTTTCGCATGAGCGTGCGGGAGGGCGACGTGCTGGTTCCCCGGGTGCAGATGAGTGAGCCCCTGCGCAACGAGTGCGAGCACTTCCTCGACTGCGTGGGCTCGGGGGAGAAGCCTCTCTCGGGTGGCGCCGAGGGGCTCGCGGTGGTGCGGGCGCTCGATGCGATCGGGTGCTCCCTCGCGCAGGGGGGACGCGAGATCGAGGTGGACGCCGGATGAAGGTCCCCCTCGTCGACTTGTCGGCCCAGCATCGGGAGGTGGCCGCCGAGGTGGAGGCGGGCCTGGCCGAGGTCATGGCCAATACCTCCTTCGTTCTCGGGCCCCAGGTGGCCGCCTTCGAGGAGGAGTTCGCGAGCTTCTCCGGCGTAGGGCACTGTGTGGGCGTCGCAAACGGGACCGACGCCCTCGAGCTGGTCCTGCGCGCCCTCGGCGTCGGTCCGGGCGACGAGGTCATCCTCCCGGCCAACACCTTCATCGCCTCGGCTCTGGCGGTGACGCGTGCCGGTGCGGTGCCCGTCTTCGTCGACTGCGACCCCGTCCACCATCTGATCGACGCCGACGCCGTGGCCGGGCACATCACAGCGCGCAGCAAGGCCCTCATGGCCGTCGACCTCTACGGCCAGGTGGCTCCCTTCGACGCCCTCGAGCCCCTGTGCGAGTCGCGCGGCATCGTGCTCGTCGAGGACGCGGCCCAGTCGCAGGGGGCGCGGCGCAATGGCCGCGTCGCTGGCGGCTTCGGCGCCGCGGCGGGCACGAGCTTCTATCCGGGCAAGAATCTCGGTGCCTACGGCGACGCGGGTGCGGTGCTGACCGATCGCGACGACCTCGCCGAGCGCGTGAGACGGCTGCGCAACTACGGCAGCGAGGTCAAGTACGAGCATCCCGAGCTGGGCTTCAACTCGCGCCTCGATACCCTGCAGGCCGTAGTGCTCTCCGCGAAGCTCCGGCGCCTGGCGCGTTGGAACGAAGAGCGCCGGAGGGCGGCGGCGCTCTACGACGCCCTGCTCGGCGATCTCGCCGATGTGAAGCGTCCTGCGGTGCTTCCGGGCAACGAGCACGTCTGGCATCTCTACGTCGTGGGCGTGCCCGAGCGCGACCGGGTGCTCTCGATGCTGCAGGAGTCCGGCATCGGGGCGGGGGTCCACTACCCGCTGCCCTGTCATCTCCAGGGTGCCTACGCGGATCTGGGCTACCGCGAGGGCAGCTTCCCCGTCGCCGAGGCGGCGGCGCGCGAGATCCTCTCCCTGCCCCTCTTTCCCGGAATCTCCGCGGAGCAGCAGGAGCGGGTCGTCGGGGTTCTGAAGGAAGCGTTGCGCGCCGGCGCCTGAAACGATGGCGGAGCCCGCGACTCGCACGCGCATCGCCGCCGGGCTGGCCCTGGTCTTCCTCCTCGCCCTCGCGATGCGCGCTCTGGGCTTCGAGCAGGTCTTCACCGGCGACCTCGTAGTCTTTGCGCCCGGCGATGCCATGTACCACCTGCGCCGGGCGCTCTTCACCTTCTCGCGCTTTCCCGCGGTCCTGCTCTGGGATCCCTACATCAATCATCCTGGTGGCGCGCCGGTGGCCTGGCCGCCGCTCTTCGATTTCATGTTGGGCAGCGCGGCTCGCTTGCTCGCCCGGGACGAGGCGGGCTTCGAGGTCGTGGCCGCCTGGGCGCCGCCGGTGCTGGGAGCCCTGACGACCCTGCCCGTATTCCTGGCCGCGCGCAGGGTGGCCTCGCCGGCGGTCGCACTCGGGGCTGGCGCCTTCTTCGCGCTGCTGCCGGCGTCGATCCACTACGGGCGGGTCGGCAATCCCGATCACCACGTCGCGGTGGCACTCTTGGGCGCGTGTCTGCTCGCGCTATGCCTGGCGCTGGTGGAGCGAAGCCGCGAAGGCGGGATTCCGTGGGGCCTGACCGCGGGCCTGACCCTCGCCCGTGTGGCGCTGATGCTCACCTGGCACGGCAGTCTGCTCTACCTGGTGCTCGTCGAGGCGACCCTCCTCGTCACCGCCGCCCTCACGGGTCGCCGGGTGCTCTACGCCGTGGAGGCCCTGAGCAGCGCGGCGACGTGGGTCGTGCTGGCGCCCGTCCTTGCCGCATCCCCCGAGCCCCTGGGCGGTCTCTATTCCTCCATCGCCCTCTCCCGGCTGCACATGATCGCGCTCGCTCTCGTGGCCCTCGTAGCGGGGAGCCTGTGGCTGCTCGAAGGCACGCGACCCGGCCGCACCCCCTTGGCGAGGCTGCTGCGGCTGGCGGGGTGCGGGCTCTTCTTCGTCGCGCTCGTCTTCGCCCTGCCCGGGCCGCGGGAAGGCCTGGTGCCCGCGCTTCGCTTCCTCACCCTGAGCGACGAGGCGGGCGCCCGGACCGGAGAGCAGTTCCCCCTGCTCCCTCTCTTCGGCCGGGAGGTGCCGCGCAGCGCCCACCACACCTGGGGCCTCTACGTCTATTGGATTCCCCTGCTCCCCGCCGCGCTGCTCTTCGCACTGCGGGGCGACCGGGAGCGGCGGCCGGTGCACTGGGCCCTGGCGGCCTGGTGCGCGGCCTTCGGGCTGCTCGCCCTGCTCCAGCGGCGCTACGGCAACGATCTCGCTCCCGCCTTCTCGGTCGCCATCGCGGTCGTGCTGGCACGCCTCGTGGGCGGATCCGCGTCGCGCATGGGCCTGGCTTCGTCCATGGCAGACAGATGGGCGGGTGCGCTGGCGGTCGTGCTGGGTCTCCTGCTCTTCGCCCCCTCCCTCGCGAGCTACCAGCTTCCGCGCGCGCGCAGCTCTCTCGCGGCTCTGCGCGGGGATCCCCGGATCGAGGCCGCCGCGGCGCGCTCGGCGGCGGCCAGTCTGACCCGCTTCGCCCTCGCGCTGCGCCGGGCGACGCCGGAGACTTCGGGCTTCTTCGAGCCGGATGAGACACCCGAGTACGGCGTCATCGCCCACGCGAACCTGGGCCACGCGCTCCAGTACCTGGGTCGCCGCGCCACGGCGACCGACCCCTTCTGGGCCTACATCGGCCCGGAGAACTGGGAGCGCAGCTTCGCGTTTCTGGCCGCCACCGAGGAGGCCGAGGCCCGGGTGCTCGCGAATCAGCTCAATGGTCGCTTCGTCGTGACGACCGCCGCCGCGGCGCCTGGCAGCGTCGTCCATCAGCTCCACTGGTACGACGGCAACTCGCGGGAAGGACGCAGACGCATCGAAGGCTTCCGACTGATCGACGAGAGTTCGCGGGACGGCCACGGCCTGGGAGAGATCTTCGCCCCGCGGACCGACGCCGCTCCTGCGGTCCCGTACAAGCTCTACGAGGTCGTGAAGGGTGCCGTCATCGAGAGCCGCGCCGCGCCGGGTAGCGAGGCCGTCGCTCGTCTGGAGCTGCGCAGCCCGATGGGCCGGGAGTTCGTGTACAGCGCCAGCACCAGGGCCGACGCCGAGGGCCGGGTGCGCTTGCGGGTCCCCTACGCGAGCGAAGGGCAGGCGCCGGTGACCGCTGCGGCGCCGTGGCACGTGCGCATCGACGGTCGCTGGCACCGTGTCTCGATCAGCGAGCCGCAGGTGCGTCGCGGCCGGACAGTCCACGTCGGCCGGTAGCCGCCGCACTCCTCTCGCGGCGAGGTGCCTCGAGCTCGCTGGCCGCGTCTTTCGAGCTCAGAGAAGACGCAGTGAGAAGCGGCCGCTGTACACGAGGCGGTGAGGGCCGAGGAAGCGGACGCTCAAAAAGCTGACCGCCCCCTCCCGATCGAGATGCTCTCGGATCTCGACGCGATCCGAAGGTAGGGTGCGTACAGCGGACAGAAAGTCGGGGCCGAGGCCGAAGAGATCGTAGGGCTCGTCGTGGACGAGGTAGACCGTCAGCGCATCTCCCTCATGGGCCCAGGGGTGCCCGCGGCGCAGCGCGTGGGGGATGGACCAGATCGGCTCCACGAGCTGGATCCGGTCCGTGAGGAAGAGCAGGGGTTCGTGGAAGCCCCAGTCGAGGCTGACCACGGTGCCAGGGGCGTCCGCCGGGCGCTGGTCGATCTCCGCGGCAAAGCGCGAGAGGGCGTCGCTCCAGCGGCCTCGTCCTCCGCTCTGGTTCACCAGGGCCTCGGTGCGCGCCACGACGGAGACGTTGCTGAGCACCAGCAGTGCGAGAGAGGCGGCGATGCCGCTTCGTGCAGCGACCCGGCCCCGGCCGCTCTTCCAGGCGTGCTGCCACAGTGCTAGCGCGGCCGCGGCGACCAGCATGTGGACGAAAGGGTGAAGGTTGAGCATGTGATGGGCGCGAACCGCCCCCGGCAGCCCCACCATGGCGCCCGCGAGCAGGACGCACAAGATTGGCAGGAAGGCGAGGGTGCCGGCGCCCCGCCCCGGCCGGCGCGAGAGGGCGAGGGCGCCGAGGGCCGCCGCGCTCACGATCACCGCCGGGCCGAAGAGGGTCGCGGGTGCGGGGACCTCGAAGATCGCTTCGAAGCGGCCTCCCAGCTCCATCAGGCGGTGGAAGTAGGAGCCGTCCAGCACGCTCCAGAACACCCGGGCGCGGTAGTCGATGCTTCCGCGCTCCGCCATGGCGGAGCTCGTGGAGAGGAGAGCGGTCAGGGCGAGTAGCATGGGGGAGGCGGCGAGCACGAAGACCGCCAGGGCGGCGAGCAGCAGGCGCCGGGATTCGCGCAGTGTGCGCAGCAGCGCATCGCGCCAGCACAGGGCGAGGGCGGCCCCCGTCGCAGCGAGGATCAGTACGAAATCGGCGCGGCTGTAGACGCCGAGGCCGAGGGCGGCGGCGCCGGCGAGCACCGCGGCGTCAGCCCGCCAGGTGCGCGGCCGGCCCGCACATGGCGCGCGCTGCGCGGCCGGGCTCCCGGCGCCCAGGCC